>NZ_JAMQWD010000004.1:0-427554 GCF_024744415.1 Vibrio sp. RM-41-2B
AATAGCACTTTAAATCAACTTTAAGAAATAGCGGTTCACTACTCTAACCTTTAAGTTCTTATGACGACACAAACCGGACTAACTCAATATTGGAAAAAGCCGCCCCTCAAGATAATCTGCCGTAATGCTATGCCAATAAGAAAGCTCACTTTCATCAACTTCCATGTGTGGTATAGATTCATGTAATAGTGATTGCCAATAGGACTGATTCTCCTTAAATCGCTGATATTCAGATTGATAGAAGTGGCTCGCGTCTTGTTTTATATCGCTCAGGTCCAAATCCCTGCAGTTCAATGACCACCCTCTTGCACCAGCAGCCCAAACCATAAACTTGTCTACTTTATCCTTAGCCAGTTCTCCCTCAAACGTAATGCAGAAGCGATTGCTCGTATTCACGTGTACTCCCCTGCTATGCAAGTTCTGACTCAGCTTTTCGGCCTGCTTTTCCAAACGGATGATTCTCTGATAAAGCTTGTTCTGATACTCCTCAGATTTCTGCTGCTTTTTGGCGATCGCTTTGGCCTTGATGGTTTGCTCTTTGGCATTTCGTAGCTTGCGGATTTGCCGCTTAATTGGCTTTTTCCACTGCTCAAGTTTGTAGCCCAACTCCTTAATAATTGCGGTCATATTGCCAGCTTCAAACGAAGCAAGAGTTTCCCAGGCAGGAGCTCTTGAGCACTTCGCGATATTGTATCTATTTCCCTTGATTAGCCCTTGATCAGCATTTTCACCTTTCGCGGCATAGCCAACAGCCTTGATAATGTAGGAACCGGCGGCTTTTGGCTTTTTGATTCGCTCTAGTTTCGCAAATCCATGTCCCCATATTTTTTCAAGTCGCTTAGCCCAAGGGCTAAAGAGATGCTCTGGTACCGTCCAGCGTAGCAAAATATGAACGTGCGGATTAGGCTCTCCATCTTCATTAGCTGGACACTCGGCTACCCATATGTAATGGAAATCAGCAGGCAAGTAAGTCGGGCCAACATCGCCGGGCTGAACATGTTTAGCAACTTTCTCCTGAGATAAGTCGCAGTACTTTCGTCCACTATCTTTATCAACTTGGACGGTATGGTCCGCAACCCAGCCGCGTTGATACATTTTCTTTGCGCCATCAAGAAAACGAGAGACTTCTTTACCTATCGTTGTCTCTAAGGTTTTTTCCATCGAGAACTCTTGCTTGGGCTTTTGTTTAAGATCGCAATACGGCCCGGCTATGACACTGCCCTGGTTCATAGCTTTAACACGCTTACTATCTGAGGTTGGAAACAGCCAGTATTCTCCACCAATATCCGTGATTGGTTGGTCAACTTTCTTTTCACCACGCTTAGGATGTACTGTCACCATGTTGCGCTTATAGATTATTGGATGATGCGACCCCATGCTGACACACTCACTTCCATCCAACATTCCACCGAATATGGCCATTCGTTGTGCCTTGGTGAAAGTCAGCGTGAGAAAAGTAGAGAAACCACCATGGCAAGCTGCAGTGTAAGCCCCTGCCTCAAAGATTTTAGAAACAGAACGGGACGTCAACTTTTCCGAGAATCTCTCACCACTGTTTTCCGAAGGCGCAGCACTAGATGGCGTTTCGGTTACCGCCTGAAACTTATAAGTTTCATTCCAAGACCGGTGCATTAGCTGCATTGAAATAGGAATCTTTTTAGGTTCGCCTTGTCCTCGTTTTCCATTCTGATTGAGAATGGCAGGTTTGGAGCGCTCGTTCGTTTCATACAAAGCATCATGGCTGAAGTTGGCGTCGGCATTGCTGATGATACTTTTAGGGCGTAGAGACTTGCTCAGACTCATCAATTGCTTAATTTGCTTGTCTTTTCTGTGGCGAAATTTCTCTGTCGGACTTTTGCGCCCTTTGACTAGCCTATACTCTTCGGCGATTCTCGCCGCCGCTTCGCGGTCGTGTTCCGAGAGATAATTTACAGATTTATAGAAGTCAGTTCGCTCTTGAAGATCTCGTTCGCGCTTAGACTTTCGGTTGGGAACGCGATCGTATATCGCTATTTTTTTGACTATTCCACTATCTAGAAGTGCTTGTTCTTGGTCTGAGTAAATTTTGGAACCTAAAAAACCAGCATTATAGCTGGCGTCATTATTTTTGATTCGGTCCAAGGGCATCACTGCCCCGCCGATATATAGAAGATCAGATTGATTCATAATCTATCCGTAGTTTGTCTTTACCTACCGAGAAAACGGTAAACTTTTGGTGCGTCATACCGCCACCAAGTCTTGAGTCGTCACTATCATGAAACCACCTTTCATATTGCCTTTGCTCAATACACCTTTGCTTAGATGAGTACAACTGAGGGAAACACACGCTTGTTCGATGGCTTGGTCTAATGAGTCGAAATCACCAACTATTACATTGGCAACTTCTTGCGTATCTTCATGGCGGATAACACCGCCAGATGGGCAAAGCATTATTGCGGCATATTGCATAAGACAGGCTCCAGCTCTTTCTCATCGCGACGAACGGCAACGCGTTCAATCAGGTAATCTTCAATGTTCAGTAGTTCTTCAAGCGCACGCTCTTTATCAATCAACACAACGTTGTGGGCGTGGTTAGTCGTGTTCTCATCAAACACAATCACGTTGAGAAGGCTCATTTTTGATGAGTACTCGATACGAATACTGATAACGTCTGAGCTATCCAACGCCAAAACGAACAGACTATTAATGGTTGTTTGGATAGCGAGTTTGTTTGCAACTTCATTTAGATCCATCTTTTATGCTCCTACGCTAAGACGAAAAAAGCCCCCTATTACAGGAGCAAAGGCTTGAAGAATTAATGCGTACTACTGAATTGGTAATGCTTGAGGCGTCGAACGTCACCAAGATTGCGATCGAACAACGTCGCGATTTCTTTAATCTGTTGCATGCCGCTTCGGATTTTTTGGAGTTCCAAATCGTTGAAGCTTTCAAACTCTCGCACGTGCTCCGAGGCTTTCAGATCACCGGCGACTAAAACCATACCGCGAAAACGTGGTGGCATAGCGTCCCACAATTTTTTCAACTTGCCGCGAGTAACGGAACCATTGAACAATGCTTTACAAGCGGCAATGCTCTCACTGGCTTTGGGTGTTTGCTTTTGTTGTTCTTGTTGAATAGCTAACTGACTCATTATTACTCCTTAAACTAATCCTGGAAGTGGGGCACCGTTGGCAAGGAAATCAGTCCCCATTTGCATTAACGGCTGTAAACCTGTGGTGCGGTTTTCAAGGTCATTTATAAGCAAAACCAAGTTACCTAGCGCCGCTTGAGCTTTGGCGAGGGTTTTGCGCTTGCGAGATCGCGGTAAACGCTCTGCGGTGCACATTGCCAACGCATCGCTAGAAAGCTCACCGGAATGAGTGCTGAGCTGTAAGACGCGCTCGAGCAGATTCAGGTCTGTTTCTGCTTTTGGTAGCGGAATCGTGACAACGCCATCGTTTGAAAACAGCGTATTTACGATTGAGTAATCACCAGAAACACGGCTAATAGAAGCAAGTACAACTGGTTTAAGCACGTGCGGTTGGTTTGGGTTCAGCATGTTGCGAAGCATTGTGCCGTTTAGTTCTAACTTTCGGGCAATTGCTTCAACGTCGTGATTGACAACAAAATCACAGCAAGCAGCATCAAAAGCTTGTTGTTTGCGTTCACGCAATACGCACATTGAGTTATTTACATACATGATAAATACTCAAATGAACAAACAAGGAGAGCAAACAAATAACCAACCGATAAGATTGAACCAAAGTGGACATTTGTTTGGGTATTTGTCTTCCCAAGACTTACTCATAGCATCTTGCGAGGTAATCTTGACTTTAAGTAGGACAGAAAAGCTCATACTTGTTGCTCCGCTGCGCGCTGGTAGACCTTTACAAGGTTAATCAAAACACTGCCACGCTCTCCCCTCTTCTCTAGAATTGGGATTTCGCCGGCAGCAATAGCTCGGTCTAATGATGAACCAGACCAACCAGTACGACGAAGAAACTCTTTTTTAGTACAAAAAGGTGCATCAACCGCTATTTGAATACTTGCCATAAGTGGTATCCTACTTGTTTGAGATTTGTTGATGCTTATTGGTAGCACATGACAGCATCAAATCGTTTATGACATATTCTTGATCGCAAATACGAGTTGGTCAACTTTTAAATTCGACTTAGTTTGTTAAAAGCG
Organism: Vibrio sp. RM-41-2B; assembly: GCF_024744415.1. Taxonomy (NCBI): domain Bacteria; kingdom Pseudomonadati; phylum Pseudomonadota; class Gammaproteobacteria; order Vibrionales; family Vibrionaceae; genus Vibrio; species Vibrio sp. RM-41-2B. The sequence goes on from NZ_JAMQWD010000004.1 coordinate 4,168, forward strand.
ATATTTAATCACCACAAACGTGATCGGGAACGCACTAACTGTGCGCTAAAAGAATGAGTGAATATCGAAATGAGCAAAATTCCTGCAAAAGTCCCCGCTTTTGACTATTTAAAAGGCAGAGATTTCACGGAAAAACTTAAGGAAGTGACAGGTTGTTCTACATTTGACTTAGTAGCAGATCACTACGGCGTTCCTAAATCGACATTTTTTACTTGGCACACTCATAATCGAACTGGCTTCGAATTAATTGTTCGAGAACACTTAGCATCAGGCGCTTCTGTGCGTTACTTAGCGCTAGGTCAAGGCGAGCCATTCCCCAAAAGCGAGACACCATCAGCAACTAACAGCATTGAAAAGTTTTCAATCGTTAACGGCAAACTCGAACAAATGGGAACTGTTGAACTCGGTTTTTCGACGCTAAATGAGTTTGGTCTTGTAAAAGAAAATCTAATTATTATCGAGCAGAATGGACGCCACTTATATGTAAACAAAGCAGAGTCTCAGCCTGCATCCGGTGACTACTTGTTGGATATTGACGGAGTTTTATCAATTAACTATCTACAACGCTTACCAGGTAAAAAGTTAGTAATCGCGTTTGACACATCAACTATCGAAGTATCTGAAGAAGATATAAAAGTAATTGGGCGCGTGTCTGTGGAAATGAAGAAGAAGTAATAAATTTAGCTTTATTACATAAGACTAATATTACAATGCCCTACAATTTAGGGCATCTATACCAATAATTGCAACAAATTGCATACCCATTAGTAGCTATGCCATAGGTTGTCATATTTTTATAGAATTAAGGGTTATCAATGAGTTTGACCGAAATGGAGCTATCCGATAGTGGTGGACCCGGAGCTCTAAAAGGCTTTACATATCAAAACGTTGCTGCTGCATATTATGTTTTAACTATGCTTGAGGACAAGACTCTACAGTCTGTGCGTTGCGAAGTTGTTGATGATATCGATTTAATATTCAAAAACAAAACGGTGTACATTCAAGTCAAGACAACTACCAGTGATTCAAATTGGTCGCTCAAGGATTTGGCTGAAGCAACGACTAAGAAAGTTGCTCCAGTAAAACCTCAACGTGTTGTGCAAACTGTCAGCCTAGAAGATTCTATCTTGCATAAATCAATTTTATGCGACAAAGGTAAAAAACCCAGCCAGTTTAAAATAATTACAGATAGAGAAGTGACTGGTGCCCTAAAATACCTCAGAACTCCATTAGCTACAAGGAATGAGAAAGAAGCCCTAAAGGGTAATCTAACTAAGCACTTAAATTCTCTTATTGAACGACACAGACCACGGAAAAAACCTCCTTTTATTTCTCCAAATGGAAACGGAGTGGAATATTGGGTTCAAAACGCTGAGTGGGAAGTTGTAAGCTCCCAAGAGCTTCTAGAGCACCGCTGCACTAAACTTATTTTGCAGTGCGCCCATAGAAAAGGAATTTACTTAAGCGCTAACGGCGATCCCGAAAGAATTCTGTGCTCCCTATTACATGCTCTTTTTAACAAAGCTAAAGCATCAAGAATTTTAAACTCCGTAACCACTAAAACCTATCACAGGAAGGATTTCTTACCATGGTTTGATGCTGAAATAGAGCATTACACAAACCTCAGCAAACAACACGTAAAAGTTTATCCGACTAATAACTCATGTTTACAGGCTATCCTTTCCGAGTTTTTTAGCAACAAAGACATCTACGGAGCAAAAGGGGTTGAAGGAGAGAAAGCATTAGTTGGTGTTGCAGGTGAGTACCACAGAAAACGGTATAACTACGAAGCTATCGCTAACAACCTTTATGACTGGTTTCACGAGGTACTATTGCTTCCGAGCGAAATTGCAGATCATAGCCCAGAAAAAGTCACCGCAAACTTTAGGACGCTTGCTTTACGCTACAAAAAAGAAGCCTTATTCATAAATAATTTGATTGCTAAAGCGTTACTACACTCAGTAATCAGAACTAAGTACAAATCTCAGCCTATAGCTGCCAGCCTGCATGTCGACGATGGTAATAATACCCGCTTCGATAATATTCATATCATATTAAACGTTCACGAGCCTGATACATTGCTCATGGGTTTCAGCCGTTTAGTAAGCGTTCAAGATGGTAAATTTATTGAAAGTATAGTCAATGAATTTGATGACTTGTTAACATCGAGCGCTTTTTCAAGCCAAAAAGAAAAAATTCTCATTGCAAAGAAAGATAACTATTTATTAGAGCATGATATCAATGAAGTTCTTGCGGCTAATCAATCCTTAGATAATAACCTCGATCGATTTAGATTCGTGTTTTTCATTGGCTACGAATCCGAGCACCTCGAGTGCAACTCTAAAAATATGCCAGAAGACTTTAAAAACAATCTCATCTTAGAGGCGACTGAGCAATTTAAAACTTTAGTAGACAAACTAATCGAATCAGATGATTTTTACGCAGACTTGCACATAGAAGCATATCTTTACCCTATACCATCATTAAAATCACTGATATCTACGGTAGAAACACAGGTTAAATCACAATGGACTACACTTTAGACCCACAATTATGCTTAGAAGACGTTCAAAGTAATAAACTAAGTGCGTTTTCCTACCTAAAAAAGGCTAATGATTGCTTATCTTCCCCTGATTTGAATTCAATAGGACAAGAGTTAATTATTCGAGCACTGGACTCACTACCTTTGTTTGATCAACAAGCTATACTACTTCAAGAGCTAATAAGAACTGCAGGGTTATACCCCTACCTAAAGAAGTATGGTTCGAATCTATCATTAGAAGAAGAACTAGCGTTAGATGTTTATAAAAGTAATTTCGACGATGACTTCATATTCCATTCAATGCAAGCTAGAGTTTTCAATTTACTTTTATCCGGCAAAAATGTAGTCCTAAGTGCCCCAACTAGTATGGGTAAAAGTGCAATTGTCGATGCTTTAATTGCGAGCAAGAAATTCAATAGTATTGTTATTGTTGTGCCGACAATAGCTCTAATAGATGAAACAAGAAGGCGTATTCAACAACGATTTGGAAATGAGTACCAAATTATTCATCATGGCTCTCAAGTTAAGCGAAAAGAAAAAGTAATTTATATCTTCACGCAGGAACGTGTGAATGAGCGTGAGGATTTAAAAAATATTGACTTTTTTATAATTGATGAGTTTTACAAGCTCGCTGATGTTAAGGATGAATTATCAAGACCTAGAGCCTTTGCGTTGAACATCGCTTTAAGCAAACTACTGACGGTGTCAAAACAGTTTTACATGATAGGCCCATACATAGATGCCATTGAAGGCTTGAGTTCATTGAAGCGTGCGTTCACATTTATTCCCTCCGACTTTAAAACTGTTGCACTCAATATCCATAAATATGATATCGGAGCAAACGATCTTCAGAATAAAAACGAACAGCTTGGAAAAATAATTAACACCTACGTTGGGCAAACGATGATTTACTGTAAATCCTCGAGTTCAATTACGAAAACAATTCGTTATTTAGTCTCACTTGAAAGCATACAAAACAACAATTTTCTCGCGACTGCCGATTCTTCGGTAAAGAAATACTATAAGTGGTTGAAGAAAAACTATGGCGCAGACTGGGGCTGTACCAAAGCTTTATCTTCTGGTATCGGTATTCATCATGGGGCCTTACCTCGTGCTATCCAACAAAAAAACGTTGAGCTTTTTAATAACGGAGAAATCAAATACTTAGTTTGCACGTCTACAATGATTGAAGGCGTTAACACATCGGCTCAGAATATTATTATTTACGATAACCGGAACGGAACCCCTAAAATTGATAACTTCACACACAAAAATATTTCAGGCCGTGCCGGAAGAATGGGTAGATATTTAGTAGGTAATGTTTTTTGCTTAGAGACTTTACTAGATCCAGAACCACATGTAGTAACTTTGCCCTTAGGTAAGCAGGATGATGAATCTCCGATCAACTTACTAGCAGGGATACAGCCAGATCATCTTTCAGAGCGAAGCCAGTGGAATTTAACTCAATTTGCTAGTCAATCCAGTGTCCCTATGGACATAGTTAAAAAGCACTCAAACTATAGCGTAGAAACATTAGAACAAGCATATGACTTAGTATCTAGACTCTCTATTTTAGAACTCAAAGCTATAGCTAACGTAACCAAACCTAAACGATTTCAATTGAAGCTGTTAACAGATTTCATCAAGACCGTAGAAAGCCGGGTACTTATGAGGCAACAACTTCATTATGAAGACAATGACGAACTATATAAAAGACTGGGTCGCTACATATACTCTGCCAATCATACTAAGTACATTCATAATCAAATTGATAGGTTATATTTATCGGTGGAAAGTAGTGAAATACGCTCAGATGAGACGGACAAAGAGCTAACTATAGTACGCAACATATTCAAACATGCTGTAGCTAGAGCGCTTTCACTACTAGAAGATCTTCTTAACGACCGTCTAAAGCTCTTAGAAGCTGACTTCAAATCTAACTTAGGCTGGCTTGTACATGTGTTCGAAAATAGTCACCTTCCTTCTTCATTCTCTGCGTTAGAGGAAATGGGGATACCTATCGAAACTTTGGAAAAACTAGTTTCTGAACGCTTAAAAAGTACAGATATTGATACGTTGGTTCGTTACTTGCGCATGTATAGAAGGCATTTTAAACAGCTTAATTCTGTTGATCACATGTTTATTGAACAAGCAATTATCTAACATGACTGTACGAAACTTAAAGGACGGAAACAAAAAGCCCTGGCTCTGCGAGTGTTACCCGCAAGGAAGGAGTGGTAAACGCATTCGTAAGCGGTTCGCAACTAAAGGCGAGGCACTTGCTTTTGAAAAATTCACTATGAAAGAAGTCGAAGACAAGCCTTGGCTTGGTGACAAAAAGGACCTGCGTACACTTCAAGACTTAGTCGAACTTTGGTACAAACTTCACGGCCAACATCTAAAATCCGCTCAAAAAGTTTACCCTCGACTATGCACAATAGTTGAAGAATTGGGTAACCCTTTTGCAATTAAGTTCACTGCAAAAGACTTTGTTCACTGGCGGTCTAGCAGAAAAGTGAAGCATAGACATATTGCGGCTGATACCGGAAAATTGATATCTGCGCCCACCAACAATCTCGATTTGAGATATCTGCGAGCTGTTTTTAATGAACTCATTTCTCTTGGAGAGTGGAATCAACCAAACCCACTTACAAGCGTTAAGTCGATCCCTGTTACTGAATCCGAAATGGGCTTCTTCTCTAATGAGGACATTACCATGCTCTTCGATAGGATCAGTAAAAGCAAGCGAGCAAAAGAGTACGAGCTCGTTTGCAAAATTTGCTTATCAACAGGAGCACGAATTTCAGAAGCTATTAACCTTCGCCTTCCACAAGTTACGAAGTACAAAATCACATTTATTGACACCAAAAGCAAAAAGAACCGTACTGTGCCGATTACAGAGAGGCTTTATAACGAGCTGATGGAGTTTGAACGAACGGGAGAAAAGGATAGGTTGTTTAAAAGCTGCCTTCATGGCATTGCCTATATCGTAAATCGGACATTTCCAGACTTACCGGATGGTCAGAACACCCACGTGTTTCGTCATACCTTCGCAAGTCGATTTATGGAGGCCGGAGGAAATATTCTCGTCTTGCAGAAAATCCTTGGTCACAGTGATATCAAAATGACCATGCGCTATGCCCATTTTTCACCCGATCACCTGATACAAGCGGCTGAGTTAAACCCTATTTCTAAACTGGGATTATAACTTCACTTCTAGTTAACTTCTTAGAAGATTCATTATATTTGTAGTGGTCAACTAAAGTTGTTTCAGATAACAATCTTAATATGCTCCCGAGCAACACTTAGTTACTCGGGAGCAAATTAAGTTGGTTATCTTATCGGAGACAAGTTTTGGACTGTGGTGCAATTGGTGTTGTTATCGATTTATTAAACTCATCCAGGGAACAAACTCCATATTGTAAACGGGCTAACTTTTCTGCCATTGGTTTAGTTAACAATAAAGAAGAAAACTTGAACTTGGCTCCGACTACTTTTGTTGCAGACTTAAACTCATTAGCTGGAGCACTTTTTCCACTATTTTCGCTGTATTCCATTTGCATCCATGTATAACCTAGCGAGTACCATACGTCTCTACCTACACTTTCAGTAGTTATTTCATTTTGTGCAAATGTTGTAGCTGTATTTTTAGTATTTGATTGACTTGTACAAGCTACTGCAAGGTCGGTTAATGCAGAAGTTATTTTGTCTGGATCACCAGTAAAGATACTTGAGACCGCTGCCGTTGCTTTAGTAATAAGGTCCTTATAATTCTTTTCTTCATAATGCAATTCTTTTGAATCAACGGTTACAATTTCGAAAAGCGATATGCTAGAAACAATCTGTGTATAATTTGCAAATCCTTTAGCACTGTCTTCACTATCACCAGAAATTGGGTCCCATCCAGACTCAACACGTGCGGCGTTAAGTAATGTTGATACTGCTTGAGATGGGTAGGCTTGAAAAACAGCGGCCATTTCTTCGATTTCTTGCTGCGTAGGTTCAGAAATAGATTGGTATTTCTGGACTCCCTCTTGACCTTCTTTTATCGCTTCTTCCGAATCAGACGAAGTATATGTACTTGGATTTGAACCAGGTACATATTGGTCATGGGGTTGATTTAGAAAGTCAACCAACGAAGAGCTAGAGGACAGTAAATGATCTTTCAACATTAATGATTTAGCTGCATTTTTTGTTGAAATAAATTCTTCACCAACAATCGACGTCAAATCATCAAAAAAGCCTGCTTCTTTGAGTGTCAATCCTTTAGTTTGTATGTTCATAATTCAGTCCATATGTTAATTACCATCAGACAATAATATGCACAAACGCACATATCATGAGTAGTATTATATAGACGTCGATTTAAACTAAAGCAATATACAGGATGTAGAAAATATGCAACACCATGAATTTGTTTGTGTTGTTTTCTAAGCTAAACTTAGTGAATATAATTAAATTAGAATATTCTGAATTAAAAGGAATTTCTTTAATGAACAGTCCTATTCATCGGGTCCCAACCTATCATAAGTGGCGACAAAATGGCGGCAAATTTTCTCAATACTGGTGATTATTGAATAGTATTGATAAAGCGGGTGGTTTTTAAAGCATTGAAATAGCTAAGAAACTATTGATTTTACTGGGTTGCGGTAATAGCTATGCATTACACTAAGTAAGATTTGATACCGCGTCTTAACGCCTGTTAAGGCGCGGTTATTTCGACAGGAACCCCATTCTGTGCGGCAATCGCTGCTTTAGCCTTCACATTTTTCAGTCCGAACTCATCCAGCCACCACTTTAACTCTTTTGGTACCTGTAGGTGATCTTTCTCACCATTGCTGCGAGTCAATGGCTCATGAGCCTCTAAAAATACACTTCTGTCCGGCTCTAGTGATACTTTCACTGGTTGGTTAATGATATTCACTTCTTCACCGTTACGAACTTTTTCAAACAACCATTCAATGTCGCTTGGGTCCATACGAATGCAACCCGCGCTGACGCGCATGCCGATGCCGAAATCTTTGTTGGTACCGTGAATAAGGTATTCACCATTTCCGTAGGCTAAACGCAATGCAAACATGCCAAGCGGGTTGTCTGGACCGGCAGGTACAACGGTTGGCAAATCAATACCTTTCGCTTTGTACTCGGCTCGAATCGAGGCTGGCGGCGTCCACGTAGGGTTTGGACGCTTTTGGCTAATACGCGTTGTCATCACCGGGGTGTCTCGCCCAATTCGCCCGATTCCCACGGGGAATACATGCACAATATCTTCTCCTTTCGGGAAGTAGTATAAGCGCAACTCCGCTAAATTAATGACAATGCCTTTGTGGGGTACATCTGGGAGGATCAGTTGTGTTGGAATAGTAAGAACGTGTCCCTCTTCTGGCAAGAAGGGATCCACGCCTTTATTTGCTGCCATTAAACCTAGCATCCCGACATCGTAATGCTTGGCAATATTTGCCATGGTTTCGCCTTCTTGCACGACGTGGTTTTCAAGGCGACCAATTAAACGACTGCCATCCTCTGGTAGCTCGTACATTTTAGCGAATGACAAACCACTCGCTAAAGATAACGATACAGATAACAGCGTACGTTTTGCGAAACTCATTGATCGCTTTTTGCTAAGCATTTCACTTTATTCCTTGGCACTTTTAAAGAGCCGTAAGGTTATCTCTCTTTCTGTCTTGTGATCAACCATCGGCTTGTGATATTCCAGTAAAGAAAATCCCTCCCAAGTCCAAGGTTTATGGATGTATTTATTTGGAACACTCTTGATTTCAGGCACCCAGTGGCGCACGAATTGACCATCAGAGTCAAACTTCTCACCTTGGCTTATCGGGTTGAAAATACGGAAGTACGGCTGCCCATCACAACCCGTCGATGCAGACCACTGCCAACCACCATTGTTTGCTGCGAAATCGCCGTCCACCAGCTTACTCATGAAGTACGCTTCGCCCCAACGCCAGTCAATGTGTAAATCCTTGGTGAGAAAGCTCGCGACAACCATGCGAAGCCTGTTATGCATCCAGCCTGTTTGGTTGAGCTGACGCATTGCTGCATCGACGATCGGGTACCCTGTCGCTCCTGTCTTCCATCGCTCAAAAGCCTGCTCATCATAAGACCACTGAATTTTATCCTCCCAGTCGATAAAGCCTTTGCCTTTAACGAGCTTTGGTTCGAAAACCAACAGATGCTGATAAAACTCACGCCAAATGATCTCACTCAACCAAGTTGCTTTTCCTTCTGTTAGGTCATTTTGTTGGTTTTCAGCATACAAGCGAGCAATACATTGCCTTGGTGACAATGCACCAATCGCAAGATAGGGAGACAGTTGACTGGTGCCATCAATAGCCGGAAAATCTCGCTCTTCCTTGTAAGCATCACTGCGCTCACGAGCAAATTCCCTAAGCTGCTTTAAAACATCATTGGTCGAAGCAAACCAATCCTCGCTGGACTCTCGGGGATAGCTAAACGTGAAGTCTGAACTAAATCGAATCGGCTCTAATTGTTCCAATATTTTGCTGCTTAGCGGCGCTTGTTCTTGAGGCTTTGTTACCGCTGGCATTTGAAACTGCGTCAACCAAGCACGTTTGAATGGTGTAAATACCTTAAAATACTCACCTTGCTTATTGAGAACCGTCGTTGGTGGGTGCACACATTTGTCGTGGAACAGTTCAAAGTCGATATCATGGGAAGCTAGCGCCTCACTCACTTGTGCATCGAGCTCTCGTTCATTCACTTCATAGTGAATATTCGCCATAACAGACGTTGCTTCAAGTGTTTTCGCCCATCCACTAATCACTTCGGTACAATCAGAAAACGACGGCACCTCTTTGTATAAAAAAGGAACATTCAGGCTTTCCAACTCGTCGTTGAGATACTCTAAACGACGAGCAATGAGATCCGCCTGCATCGGCGCCATGTGGTGTTCTCGCCACTGCTCTGGCGTCGCGATAAAACAAGCGACAACAGGCTGACCTGAATCTAACGCCGCTTTAAGTGCGGTGTGGTCTAACGTTCGTAAATCACGTCGAAACCATACTAAGATCATGGTGTCTCCTTCGTTTCGTCTACTCTGTTAGGTGCAGTTTCTCAATCACTTCAGAACATCCAATACGTTCGCCAAAACGTGTTTGAAGCATTTTGATGGACTCCACTTGCTTAGCTGCCAGCGCTTTATTGGAAAACAGGTAAATGAGCGAGTAGCTATCAACAACTTCGTGCTCCAGTAAACCAGAGACATCATCAACTTTGTCGATCAACGTCGTGTGATACCCTTGCTCACACAACTTCGCCGCTTGAATCCAGCTCTCTGCTTCCCTATGTTGTTCAAAGCTGATAAGCAAGCACTTCCCTTTGGAAGCGGCTTTGTTTTCAGAGTCGATAACAAGGGCAAGACGAGTAATCAAACAAGTTTGAAATAACCCCATCTGCAACGATCTCAGCGATCCTTTGACCATCTCCAGCGCGTCAAATACAGGGTCAATAAACTGTTCAATAACCAAATTCAATGGATACTCTTTGAGAACAGAAGCAAGTAAGCTCTCCGCTTTGCCTCGATTCAGTTTCGACAGTGCTGATAGCATGGTTTCTACTTCTTCGAGAGTACGAACTTCATTATTGACTTCTACGTCAGCACTTTTTCCCAAAAGTCCCTTTACTTTACCGATTGCAATCCCCTTCGCGAGCCAACTCTGGACTTCACGAATCGTATCGAGATCTTGCTGTCGATAAAGTCTGTGCCCTTTTTCTGTTCGCTGGGGCTGGATCAAATTGTATCTTCTCTGCCAAGCTCTCAGCGTAACTGGCTTCACACCCGTGATTTCTGCGACGTCTCGGATCGCGTATAGTTTTTCTTCTGAACTACAAACCATAGCGTAATCTCATCTCCTGCGGATACGGTTCTAAAAACTTCTGTTTTGCTAAATACTCATCTGGGTAAGTGTTTAAGTAGTGCTTAATCAATGTCAACGGTGCTAATAATGGCAATGTACCAGTGCGGTAGTCATGAATTACTGTTGCTAATTCTTCTTTTTCGTCTTTAGTTAAAGCGCGCTTAAAATACCCTTGTAAATGCATTAGTACGTTACTGTTATTTTTTCGGCTAGCACGATTCGCAAGTGCCTTCATAAGACCTAAGCGATACTCTTGATAGAATTCTTCGATTTCATAGCTAGCGACATCGGCAACTAAACGCCCAAGAGAGCGGTATGACTCAGGGTGATGCGCCATCAAGGTCAACTTATAGCGCGAATGAAAATCGATAATTTTGCCTCGAGTTGGCTCTCCGTCCATCGAGTCATAAAAGTCGTTCAGGCAAAATACTCGGGTAATAAAGTTTTCTTTTAATACAGGATCGTTGAGTCGGCCATCCTCCTCGACGGGCAACCAAGGCATTTTTTTCATCAGCGTTTGTGTGTACAAGCCGACGCCCTCTTTCGCTGCGTTATTTTTGCTATAAACCTTGACGCGCTCCATACCGCAAGTTGGAGACTTGGCACAGACGATGTAACCACAAAGTTGCTCGCTTTGTAGCTCCTCCACTTTATTAGCAGAGTAAGCAAGCATATTATCGGTATGGTCATTTTCTGGATTTTTAGTTTCTACCAGCGCCACACGCTCTTCTTCGGAAATCAAACGAATTGTTGGTCGCGGCACTGGCATTCCGACGCCCACTTCGGGACATACCGAAACAAAGTCAAAATATGGGCTGAGCTCTTTAGTCACAAAGTTACTTACTTTATGACCAGAGTCAAAACGAACCCGTTCACCCAAAACACAAGAACTGATACCTACTTTGATTGAAGATTCCATGATGACGCATCCCTATACAAAATGTTTTGTTGTATAACTTATAGCAAGGCTTTTTATATTGTACAAGAAAATAAACTGTACAATTTAATCGTTTTACTTTTCTCAAGAGCATTTCGATCAGCGCTTTCTCAAAAGTTTTTTATGTTCTCAATGTCCATTTTGTGCGCGCAATCGACAAATCGCTCAAAAGCGAATCGATTGCTCTTTTGCTTTCAACAGATTTAGTTATCAATGATGTTCATGGTTTCTAAAAGCGTGGTTTTTGTGACTAAGCTCTCAAGGGGCCACTGTACGTCCCGATATTATTGCTTCAACGAAAACGAACAAGTTCAACAGAATTGGTAATAGCGTTCTATACTAGAGGCGTTTTATCAAAACAAAACTTTGGAGAGCACTTATGGCAACCCCACACATCAATGCACAACCAGGTGATTTCGCTGAAACGGTTCTAATGCCAGGCGACCCTTTACGTGCTAAATACATCGCAGAAACGTTTCTTGAAGATGTGAAGCAAGTTTGTGACGTTCGTAACATGTTCGGCTTTACTGGCACTTACAAAGGCAAAAAAGTGTCTGTTATGGGTCACGGCATGGGTATCCCTTCTTGCTGTATCTACGTACACGAGCTAATCGCAGAATACGGCGTGAAAAACGTAATCCGTGTAGGTAGCTGTGGTGCGGTACGTGACGACGTTAACCTAATGGACGTTGTTATCGGTATGGGTGCTTCTACAGACTCTAAAGTAAACCGTATCCGTTTCAACAACCACGACTTCGCTGCAATCGCTGACTACGGCCTTCTAGAAGAAGCGGTAAACCAAGCACGTGCTCAACAAGTACCAGTGAAAGTTGGTAATGTATTCTCTGCAGACCTGTTCTACACACCAGAAGCTGACATCTTCGAGAAGATGGAAAAACTAGGCATCCTAGGTGTAGACATGGAAGCGGCTGGTATCTACGGTGTTGCTGCAGACCTAGGTGCGAAGGCGTTAACCATCCTAACGGTTTCTGACCACATCATCCGTGGCGAAAAACTAAGCTCAGAAGAGCGTCAAAAGTCGTTCAACGACATGATGAAAGTTGCGCTAGAAACCGCAATCAACATCTAAGAACAAGTAGTAAGTAATAATTTGCAGCCAGAGTTATTGCTGGCTGCCCGAATTATCCCGAGGGGGCGATTGTGTCTAACGGCGAACTGCCAAAAGACGCAGATGGGTTACAACTCAACTTTTGTAAAACATTGGCGTGTGACAACTTTGGATTGAGTGATGCAAAGCGTTACGTTCTGCAACATGCTAACCCTAAACGTCCGGCGATGGTATGCCGTGAATGTGGAGCTTTCCCCCCCTTACTTAACAATCGCGATGTCGTGAACGAACTTCATCGCCTGCGACACGTCCACAGTGACGGGTTGCCTGCGTGCCGCAATGATGATTGCGAGAACTTTGGACTATCCGTCCACACACATAAACACCTCTACCACGCTTTCGGTTACAGTGGTGATCGTCAACGTTACCGTTGTAAAGCGTGTCAAAGTACCTTTGTTGATAAATGGTCAGGCGCGAACAAAAAGCTACAATTCCAAGAGAATTTAATGGGCTTATTGTTTACTGGTTACTCTGTACGCGAGATCTGCCGAAAACTCAGTATCAACCCGAAAACCTTTTACGATCATGTTGATCATATTGCGAGTCGCTGTCGCCGTAAATTAGCCACTATTGATGCTCGTTGGGTAAACCACGCAACGCACTATGAATTGGCCTCAAATTATGTTGCATTGCAGCCAAACAGCAATAATGGTGTCTACTGGATTGTTTCTGGTGAAGCGCACTCAGGCTATATTCTTTGTCAACATGTGAACTATTCTGCTGATGAAGAGCCCATCGCCACGCTAGACCATAACCCGTACGACGAGGTCTCTCGTTTTGTTTCCCAAGAGTACACAGCGGAAGCAAGTGAACCGCCAGCGGAACCTTCGAACCTCCTGCGTGAGCGTATTGACCAAAAATACCAAACCATTTTGGCTCGCGGTAACGTGGAAGATCCTCTTGGTAATCTTTCCGTATTCCATTACCCATCTAAAGGGGCATTAGTTCGTCCGCCTTACACATCATACGCTCATTACCTGCATGTACTTGATATGTGTTGCCCCAACAAACGTGTATCTCTATATATGCCTCAAGACCCCCTACTACGTTCGGCAGCACTGAGCGTTTGTTTGTCTCGAATTAAAGAGAAAAATGTCGACTTGATGTACGTAGAAGAAGATGCAAATTGGGACATGAGCACACCTTTTGGCAAGGTCGATATCGCCTATATGAGCTGGTGGCGAGATCGCTGGGCGATCTCCACTCAAGACGAAAGCCACAAAGGCATTTGCTACCTTGCAGGTGATAGAAATGAGCCCGAGAAATGGTTTAACGTTGCAACAACTCGCCATGTGCAGTTCTATCAAAATCGCTTCCAGATCCTTTTCGAAAGCTTCATTAACGAGCCACGTCGCAAATTACGACCTGCTGGAATTTTACCTCTTTTAGATATATTCAGAGCTTGGCATAATTTGTGCTATCAGGATAAGCAGGGTCTTACCGCCGCACAAAGGCTAGAAGTCACTGATGCTCCTTTGACCATCAAACAGCTCCTATCGTAACTATTGGCATTTAGATGTAGTAATTAGGGGCTGTGACAGTATACATTACGGCACCTAATCGTTTACCAAAGCGCTATCCGCATCGTTTTGGTAATAAAACATGCATCTAACCACTTAATATTAGGTGTGAATTCCAGTTCGATAGTCATGGATGTGAACGTTGGATAAAAACCAAATTCAGCTAGAAGATGAGCTCAAAAAGCTTAAAGGCCAAATAAAAACGGCCCCTGAACACACCTTCAGTATTGCGCAGCAATACCGTATCCGCGCGGAGCAAATTTTATTTGTGGATGGTGAAATCAGAGCATTGCTGATAATGGCGCAGTGCTGTTGGTGCCTAATGGATTACCGACAAGGCTTAAAGCTAGTCAAAGACGCCTACAGCAAGCAAACCCAACTTGAAACCGACGACCACCTGCCCGAAATTCTTCATTTGTTTGCTCTCCAATATTGGGGACAAGCAAAGTATTACTCAGCCCAACAATATTGGATTAATGCACTCGAACAATCCGCCCTCGTTGATGATATTGAAATTCAAATCGAATCTCTAATTGGGCTTGGCAACGTATGGCGCATCACAAATGAGCATCAACTTGCCGCTTCCACTCATGAGTTGGCCGTTAAAGTGGCAAACAACGTCCGTATTGCTTGGTTGGAAGGCAAAGCTCGTATCCTGTTGGCTTGGGACTATTACTTACTGAATAAGTTTGTCGAAATGCTCACTGTGCTGGATGGTGCAACCGAAGTACTAAAAGATCATGATGACAGCACATGGCAAGCCGAAATCTGGGACTTTAAAGGCCTAGCGCTACTTGGGCTAGAACGCCTTGATGCCGCAGAAGAAGCCACACAAAAGGCCCATAAACTCGCTATTGAACATGATCTCATTTGGATGAAGGCACACTCGTTTATTAGCCGCGCAAGGCTCGAACTCTTGCGCAAAAATACGGATAGTGCAGCAAAGTTACTACTCGCAGCAGAAGAGTCCGCGCTTAGTTTTGACAACGGCGAGCTACTAAGTCAGATTTGCTTTCAGCAATCTCGAGTCGCTGAAGAGCAAGGTGATTTTGAATCAGCGTTTAACGCGTTTAAAAAATACCGTAAACATGCACTCAAAATGCTCAAAGAACAGACTCATCGAGTCAGTATGGATAAAGCACGCGGCTCCAAACGCCAGCTAGAGCAACGAGCGCGTAAGCTGATTAATCGAATCCGTTCTCAACATGAGTATGACCCTGAAAAACAGTTTTCTAATGTTGTGTCCGAGACCTACTGGTGGGAACAGTTAGTTCTGTTTAAAACAGAGCTCAAACGCTCCAACCACGCGATCATTATGATTCAGCATGCAAACCCCGAATTTCTCGATGTTTGTACTGAGCTAGTTCATGCATTGACGACCTCAAGTGATCTCATCTCACGAATTTCCAGTGACAGACTAGCTATGTTAATTGCAGAGAAAGGTCAAGCAGCAGAAGATGTCTATCGCACGGTTCAGGCAATGTTAGACATCTATCCATGGAAACGTCGCGGGCTGAAAGGTCCCAAACCGATACTGTATTTGCAAGATATCCTGACCTTCCCATTCACTTTAGAGCAACTCGAAGAAAGCTATATTGAGGTAATGAAGCATGGAACAACTGCTTAGCAAGGTTACTGACGCAGGCATCGATCCTTCTTCCGTCTCTGGTGAAGAAGCGATTACGCTGTGGGAGCACATCGGGTTACATATTGCGTCCACGAACCGAGAAAAAGCACATTGCTATATCATTAGTGCCGAGTATCGACGAGAAATTAAACAGCTCAACGACAGCATCGAAGAACTACGACAAGCCCTTGAGTTGCTCGTTTTACCCGACGATGTAGAAGATATTCTGTCTGTAAAAGCAAGCTTGAGTGATCGTTTAGTAGAAGTAGGTGACTACAACGCAGCATTAACCGAGTATGTTGCTGCAACGAATATCGCCGTCGAATATGGCTATATTGATGAGTACGTACTGGCTATTATTGGAATGGGCAATTTGTGCGATGCCTATGGGGATCACCATCGTGCTTTGCGTTATTACCAAAAAATCGATGCGATCGATCACGCCATTAGCAGTCGCTCCCTACGTCTGCGCTACAAGCTTTACATGCTTGCTTGTTACATCAGTTTGAACCGTACCGCAGACGCACAAGAATTATTGAGTGAGTGTGAAGAGCTAAGTATCCTCGTCAGTGATAAAAACCTTGCTGCGCAAATTCATCTCTACCGAGCCAAACTGCATCGTTTGCAAGAGGATTACCCTAACGCATTGCTTGCTATCTCGAATGTTCAGTATACGACGGGCAGTGCTACCACGTACTGGTTGTCCACAATGGTCAAAATCGAGACCGCATATTGTCTAAACGGTGTCGGACACATCTCTTTAGCCAACTTAGTGCTGGACTCTATCGGTAAACGAATTCAGAAGCACTCGTCTCCTCTTGTCGCTCAGCATTTTTACAACGCAATGAGTCAAGTTTACGCTTCTCAAGGGTTATTTCAGAAAGCATTAAACTGTGAAAAAAAAGCGTTTCGCATTGAATCTGACCTTGTCAAACACATTCCAATTAGTGAATTGGGTTCTACTCAATTACGTCGACTTTCTCGTTTTGAGCTACAGCTCAAACTCATTTTGTCAGAACTTGAAAACAAAGAGCTCAAGGAAACCACCAAACAACATAAGAATACGGTCGCCCAACTACAGCAAGATGTCTTTACTGACCCGCTAACCTCTTTGCACAACCGACGTTGGTTAGAAGTCAAACTCAAAGACCTGCTTTTGCACGATACTGAATTTGCGTTGATGGTCATCGATATTGACCACTTTAAGTCCATCAATGACGAGCTCAGTCACCTTGTTGGAGACAAAGCGATTAAACGTGTGTCTCAAGAATTAGCAGGATACTTCAAATTTAAAGGCGCTTCTTGCGTTCGCTTTGGCGGTGAAGAGTTTCTTGTCATTCTAGAGAATAGCAATCTAGGACGGGCAGAAATGCATGCCGAGAATTACCGCGAACGCATTTATCAATATGGTTGGGACGATATTCTTGGCGAGCGGGGGTTGACCGTATCGATCGGGATTACCTTACATCGAGAAGGAGAGAATACCCAACGTACCTTCTACCGCGCCGACAAAGCCTTGTACCGCGCCAAAGCCAATGGCCGAAACCAAGTCTGTACCGAACTTTAAACCATGCCCCAATCTTCACTTGGGGCATAACCGTGGCTTTTATTCTCTATTCCTTCCTTTATTACTACTTAGTTTGAATATAGTCGCCTTCACTTCTTATTGTCCCCGAATAGCAATCGATACGGATATCGCATAAACATAATTCAAGTACAAAATAACTTGATTGAACGATAGTTAAGACAAATACTTAAACTGTTCATTTACGTAAGATTTTCCATTAGGTAACAAGCACAGGCAGGTAAGATGTTTCTAGACTATTTTGCACTTGGGTTACTCATCTTCGTTGCTTTGGTGATCTTCTACGGGATTATCGTTATTCATGATATTCCGTATGAAATTGCTAAAGAACGCGAACACCCTCATCAAGACGCAATTCATTACGCAGGCTGGGTTAGCCTTTTCACTTTACATGCACTGTGGCCATTTTTATGGATATGGGCAACATTGTGGCGCAAGGAGCGAGGCTGGGGCTTCAAACAACTTGAGCAAGAAACGCACGACATTCATCACCGTCTTGAAGAGCTCATCGACGAAGTCAACGAACTCAAAAACGAAGTATCGATGTTGAAACAACAAAAGATTCAGCAAAGGCCTTTGACTGAACAAAGTAAAGAGGACGAATAATGGATTTATTGCTGATTCTGACTTATACAGCCCTTTGTATCGCCATTTTTAAAGTCTTTAATATTCCTTTGAACAAATGGACTGTACCCACAGCCGTACTTGGCGGCGTAGTGTTAGTGGGCACACTCGTCCTTCTTATGAACTACAACCACCCATTTACTCAGTTAGGTAACCAAGTGTTCCCAACTACGCCTATCGTCTCTGGTGTACGTGGCCGCGTTGTGGAAGTGCCCGTTCAAGCGAACCAACCGCTCAAAACGGGCGATATTCTGTTCAAAATCGACCCTGTGCCTTTTGAAGCGGAAGTCGCACGCCTTGAAGCGAAAGTGAAAGAAGCAAGCCAAGGTGCGTTGGGTTTAGAGTCTGACTTGAGAGAAACAGAAGCGGCGGTTTTGAAAGCGCAAGCCGATAGAGATAAAGCACAAAGAGAATTTAGCCGATATCAAAGGGGCTTTGATCGCGGCGCGTTTACTGAACAAGATTTGGATACTCGACGCCAAGCGTATAAAGCGGCAGAAGCCATGTTAGACGTTGCGATTTTGCAACAAGAACAAGCGCAAATCGCTCTGGACTCTGAAATCGGAGGCGAAAATACCCAAGTCGCGCAACTTCTCGCAGAACTGCGTAAAGCAGAGTTTAACCTAGAGCAAACCGTCGTTCGTGCGCCAACCGATGGTTACGTTACGCAATTGGCTTTGCGCCCTGGTGTGATGGCTGTGCCGTTGCCGCTTGCCCCTGCAATGACCTTCGTGCATACCGAAGACATTACGTACACCGCGGCGTTCAGACAAAACTCGCTACAACGTTTGAAGGCAGGCTTTGAAGCGGAGTTTATGTTCCGCGCAATTCCGGGCAAAGTGTTCCGTGGCGAAGTCATCGACGTGATTCCAGCTATTGGTGAAAGCCAAATTCAAGCCAGAGGTGCTCTGCTTGGTACCGATGCCCTGCGCACAAGCGGACGTGTATTTGCGAAGCTGAAAATCACGGACGATTTGAGCGAATACCACCTACCAATGGGTACCGCGGTTGAAGTCGCCGTTTACTCAGACAGCTTTACTCACGTGTCAGTGATGCGCAAAGTGCTGATTCGCATGAAGAGCTGGCAGAACTATTTGTACCTAGACCATTAATGAACAGCTAGCTCATTCATTTATCGATGAAAATAGTATCAGAAAGTGTAATCGGGGGCTGACAATCAGCCTCCGATTTCATTCTAGCCATCCAGACAGATAGCATTCCCACTTTTATCAATATTCTGTATAATGCGCGCCTTATTTTTAATGCTTGCTAAAAAACAAAGCCAGTCAAAGGGATACGTGAATCAAATCACACATTTCCTGAAGAAAAATAGAGCAAACAATAAGCAACTTGGTTGTTTTGGATATATGTTACACAATCAAATAACCAATGCTTTCCAACAATATAAATGAACGTTCTTTAAAATCGACCATTGAACTGAGGTTATCTATGAATCTTTCTGCTAAAACCGTTGTGGTTATTGCAATTGGTGCTGCTCTTTACGGCATCGGTGGCTTACCTATGTTTGGCATCCCTGTGTTTGCAAACACAACGCTAAAACCAGCCATGGCAGTATTAGCATTGTTCTCAGTACTATTTGGCCCACTTGTTGGCTTTTTGGTTGGTTTTATTGGCCACTGGGTCACTGACCTATTCGCAGGTTGGGGCGTATGGCTCACTTGGGTACTTGGTTCAGGTATTGTTGGTTTGATTATCGGTCTATTCCCTTCTCTAACGCGCTACCGTTTAGAGAAAGGCGATTTCAATATGAAAGACTTCGCGTTATTCGTAGTACTTGCGCTATTAGGCAACGTATTTGGTTACGGTTGCTCTGCATTCCTCGACACGATTTTATACGCAGAACCGTTCACTAAAGTGTTTACCCAGCTTTCTATTATCGCGATCGGTAACACCATTCTTATTGCTATTGTTGGCTTCTTCATTCTTAAGTCTGTCGCTAAACGTAACAAGCAAAGCCGTAACTTAACAGAGGCTTAATGTCGAATGACAATCGAATTTTCTAACTTCTCTTTTAGATATGAGTCGCTGGACAAACCGACGCTAAAAAATATCAATCTAAGGATAGAGAAAGGAGAGAAAATCGTCATTATAGGTCCAAGTGGTAGTGGTAAATCTACCCTTGGGCAATGTCTTAACGGACTGATCCCACACGCAATCAAAGGGGAAACCAGTGGAACATTGACCATCAATGGTCAAGACACCGCCCCTTTCGACATGCACCAATACACTGAGCAAGTTGGCACCGTACTGCAAGATACGGACAGCCAATTTGTCGGCTTGAGCATTGGCGAAGACATCGCATTTGCGCTGGAAAACCAGCTAACTTCTAACATCGACATGTACCCATTGGTCAAAGCCACGGCCAAAATGGTCGACTTGGAACAGATGTTAGATCGCTCTCCCCACGATTTATCTGGCGGGCAGAAACAGCGTGTTTCTTTGGCGGGCATTCTCGTCGATGACGTCGATATCCTTTTGTTTGATGAACCATTAGCTGCGCTTGACCCTAAAACGGGTAAAAAAACCATCGAGATCATCGATGAGCTACACCGCGAAACAAGCAAAACCATCGTAATCATTGAGCATCGTCTTGAGGACGTTCTGCATCGCTCAGTTGACCGTATTATCTTGATGGAAAGCGGCGAAATCATTGCCGATACAACGCCAGATGAAATTTTAGCGTCGCCTCTGCTAGAAGATTACGGCATCCGCGAACCGCTTTATATTTCGGCTCTGAAAGAAGCAGGCTGCGCGATTGAGGGCGATGCAAAACCTTCTAGCTTAACTACCTTACCGTTGGAGCAATATAAACCAGCAGTACAAGCATGGTTTGATGGTTCAACAGCACAACCACCTAAAACGCCAGCCGAGACTTTGCTTGAAGTCCGTGGCCTCACCTATTCTTACGACGGTGAGAAAAACGCGTTAGAAGACGTGAGTTTTGACATCAAGCGTGGCGAGTTTGTCTCTGTACTTGGCAAAAATGGCTCGGGTAAATCGACCATCACCAAACTGATTATGGGCGTTATTGAAGCGGATAGCGGCTCAATGAGCATGAATGGTCAAGATCTTAACGAACTAACCATCTTCGAGCGCAGCCAGAAAGTGGGCGTGGTGATGCAAAACCCGAATCACATGATTTCCCATCACATGATTTTCGACGAAGTGGCCTTCGGCCTCCGTAATCGTGGCATTGAAGAGAAACAAATCGAAGCTAAAGTACTTGAAGTCCTTGAGCTGTGCGGTTTGAGCAAATACCGTCACTGGCCAATCGAAGCATTGAGTTATGGCCAGAAAAAGCGCGTGACCATTGCGTCAATTCTGGTCTTGGAACCAGAGCTTCTGATCCTTGATGAACCGACGGCAGGTCAGGACTACCGGAACTACACGTCTATGCTGAGTTTCATCGAAAAGCTCAATCGCGAGTTGGGCGTAACCGTGATGATCATATCTCATGACATGCATTTAGTGCTGGAATACACCACGCGCTCTATCGTGATTGCAGACAGTAAATTAGTCGCGGATGCACCAATGACGCAGGTATTCAGCAGTCCAGAGCTACTAGACCAAGCAAACCTCACCACAACAAGTCTGTTTGAGTTGGCTACGAAAGTTGGCATCGAAGACACCAATGGCTTTATGCAGCATTTTATCAATGTAGAAAAAGAGCACCGCCAACAAAAAAGCAGCGAAGTAAACCAACCAGAGAAAGCGGTGGCATGAAAGACAATAAGATGAAGTTTGGTATCAACTACATCGATACCCAATCGCCACTTCATAAGTTGAATGGCATTACTAAGTTCTTGCTTTTCATTGCTTGGGTAACGGTGGTGTTGACCACGTTTGACTTGCGAATCATTGCACTGTTGATCGTGCTTGGTTTGGGCTTATTGAAAATGACCAAAGTGCCATTTCATGTCTACAAACCACTTTTACTCGGTACAGGCACGGTATTGCTGATCAATGCCCTGTTTATGTTCGCGTTAGCGCCGCAACAAGGCACTGAGTTCATGGGCTCATCAACGGTTTTACTCTCGTTACCCGGTAATTACTCGCTCACTCAAGAGACGTTGTTTTACCTAGTAACAGTGACGTTGAAATACTTCAGCATGTTCCCAATCGCGTTAGTGTTTGTATTTACCACTCACCCGACGGAGTTTTCAGCTAGCTTGAACCTCTTGGGTGTGCCTTACAAAATCGCCTATGCCGTGAGCTTAACGCTGCGCTACTTGCCGGAAGTGAAAAAGGACTTTGTTAACATCATGCACGCGCAACAAGCACGCGGAGTAGAACTGAGTAAGAAGGCTCCGTTGTTCACTCGTATGAAGAACGTGGCGAAGATTCTTGGCCCTCTTATTTTCTCTAGTTTGGACAGAGCAGACCAAATCTCAAACGCGATGACGCTACGTGGTTTTGGCCGTCACTCATCTCGCACTTGGTACAGCCTAAAACCACTTACCAAAGCCGATATGATCTGCATGGCGGAGATTGCGGTGATAGTGATTGCTGCGATCAGCAAGCGTGTTATGGACACACAACTGTTCTGGTATCCGTTTTAAATTCTAAAGCTTCAAACTGAACATAACGTGGTTAGTGTTGTGACCACGTTATGTTTCCCTTTTTCCCCTCGATAACCCGCTCATTAGCCTCTTGCTTGCAGGTGCTCAAAATAGGCGTGTAATCTCAGCGGCTCGTTGATGTGCCAGAAAGTTGCTTATTTAAGCGACCAACATGAACTAAACTCATCAGTTTTATCAGGGGCTTAATGATCAACTGCGCGCTGCCTACGATGAACAGCCAAGTCCCGCTTTCAATCAACGAATCATTCAAAAAGAAAAAGCTACCAATTAAAAACCAAATAGCAATGAGTAGGTCGTTTGCAGCACCTAACGCCTCATAGCGACGTTGAATAACGACGTGACGGTTTCCTAGATCTAAATCCAACTCCCTGCCATGTACCTGCACTGTAAAACTCTCCTTAGTGTTTCGACTCATGTTGTACCCGAGTAATTTCAACATACTTAGGTATAAAACCCTAACGGACCCAATAGATATGTACAACCATAGAAGACACAACATGAGGATAAAGAAAGGGGTGCCTAAGCACCCAATTCAATGAAGCTATTAACAGTAATTAAATTCTATTACTAGATAGTAAGTACCAACTTAGCTCCACTTTAATAAGCGGGTCTCATTGCCCTCTTCTGGCTTCGCTGGAATATTGAGTGACAGCAGTAAGCTCACAGCCGCCATACCTGCACCGATGTAAAATACGCTAGCAGGAGAAACCAGCCAAATCACACCAAACGTAACTGGTATCACAACCGCCGCAATATGGTTAATAGTAAACGCAACCCCAGCGGTCGACGCCATATCGGCAGGATCGGCAATTTTTTGGAAGTAGGTTTTGATAGCAAGCGCTAGCGCGAAGAACAAATGGTCGACAACATACAATGCAGCAGCCCACTCCGCGGTTTGCACCAAACCATAACCGACGAATACGAAGATCAAACCGACGTACTCAAACATCAGCGCTTTACGCTCACCAACAACGCCGATGAAGCGGCCGATTCGCTTCGCAAACAAGAAGTTAAAGACATAGTTGATCAAAAACAGCAAGGTAATGTCTGCGGCAGAGTAGCCAAACTTCTCGACCATCAAGAAGCCAGCGAAAACAGTGAAAATCTGACGGCGAGCACCACTCATAAACGTGAGCGCATAGTACAACCAGTAACGTTTACGCAGAATGAGTTTCTTGTTTTGAGGCACTTTTGTTTTAAATTGAGGGAAAGCAAATGCCATCACCAAAATAAGCACAAAACCTAGGCCACCAGCCATTAAGTAGACCGTTTTAAAATCAAGTTTGAGCTGTTCGAGCGAAACCCAAATGGCGCCGTAGGTAAACAGAGAAGCCAAAGCCCCAACAGAAATAAATTTACCCAGTATTTCCGGGGCTTCTTCTTTCGATAGCCATTGTAAAGACAAAGACTGCTTTAGTGTTTCAAAGTAGTGGAAACCGGTGGACATTAACAAGGTGGTAAAAAGTAGACCGTACAAAGTGGGAAAATAACCTGTTAATGCCGTACCAAGCGTAAGCATCGCCAAAGAGACGAGCATAAAGCGTTGTTCACGGATAAAAAATAAAACGAATACCGCAGTGAAAGCTAGAAAGCCAGGTACTTCCCTAACACTTTGAAGTAAACCGATATCAGCGCCATCAAAGTTCGCTTTCTCGATAACAAAGTTGTTCAACAACGCCATCCAGGTAGAAAAAGCAATGGGCACGATAATGGAAATTAACAGGAGGAAATTTTGCGGCGTTCTCCAGCCTTGCGATGAGGTAGTCATGATGTTTCCTTTAAATTTGAAGGCATCATCATAGCTTCAAATGTAACAAATTCGCAATATCATTATTATTTTCAACCCAAACCAAGCAGATATTGCATAGGGATATTGTTATGAAGATAAACATCGCACTCAATTCCTTGGTTAAGCGCGATGTTGAAATATCGAGAGAAATAGGTAAAAACGCCAGTGATGAGGCTCAGTAACTTAATCGATATTCTTTACTGTTAGACGATTCTTAAATTCAAACACATGTTCTGGACACACATCCAAACAGCGGCCACAGCTAATGCAGTTTTGATCCATAACTCGACGATCCCCCTCTTTCAATGGTTGTCGAAGCACCTCAGGTTCTGGACAGACGTAAAAGCAATCCATGCATTTGGTGCAATCTTCGCGGCGAACAGCAGTAACGCGCAACAGGCTTTTTCGGCCTATCACGCCATAGGTAGCACCCAGTGGACATAAGTGCCCACACCACCCATGCTCAACTAAGAGTAAATCCAGTACGAACACCAGTGCGATCAACACCCAACCTGCGCCCATACCAAACACCAATCCGCGATGCAGTGCCGCCACTGGATCTAACCATGTCCAAAGAATCGCGCCAGATAGCGCACTACCCAACATCAAAACAGGGATCAGCCAATAACGAATAGTAGGAGACCAACGATAGCTCGCTTTAATGTTGAGCTTTCTGCGCAGCCAAGCCGCCAAATCTGTCACGATATTTAACGGGCACACCCACGCACAAAATGCGCGCGGTGCTAAAATCGCGTAGAACACCACGACAATCACTACGCCTAACAGCGCATTAAACTCCGGAACATGCCCTGTCGCCAAAGCTTGAAGCAAAATTAACGGGTCACTTAAAGGGACCGTATCGAGCAACATACTCGATGAGAGGTTACCGGTTAGAACCCCTAATGTCGGCCCAGCCATAAACAGCGCAATGATGGTGAGCTGACATAGCCGACGTAAAACCAGAAACCGATGCGCGCGCCACCAACCAAGCTTTTCTACCGCTTCTTTGCCAGCATTTTGAGCTAAGTTCTTTGCCATTACTTACCTCCTTTTAACGATTCAAGCGCACCTTCCGGCACAGGCGTCTCACTAGGGAGGATATTTTCGAGTGGTTTGTCGATCTCTTTCCAACCAAAATTGTAGTGACTGCCCACTTTGCCTTTCGCCAAATCCGTCGGGACGACTTTAATAGCAGCGACATCCAACACGCACGCTTGTTCGCACTTACCGCATCCGGTACACGCTTCGGAATTCACTGTTGGGATAAGTTTGGCGTGATAGCCAGTTCGGTCGTTGTGAACCGTCTCTAACGTGATGGCTTCATCAATCAGCGGACAAACGCGATAACAAACGTCGCATCGTAATCCTTGCCAGTTAAGGCAAGTTTCATGGTCAATAAGAACCGCTGTACCCATTCGAGCATCATCAATATCGGTTAGTTTCGGATCCAGCGCCCCACTCGGACAAGCGACAACACAAGGAATGTCTTCGCACATTTCGCAGGGAATATCGCGTGCAGTAAAGTAAGGTGAGCCAGTCGCGACGGGTGAAAGTAATGTCGCAAGTTTCAATGTTTCGTAAGGGCATGCTTGAACACACAAGCCACATCGAATACAGGCTGATTCGAAATCGCCTTCTGGCAAAGCACCGGGTGGGCGAATAGGCACACCTTTCGTTTCTCGAGCTTGGCTTTGCAGCGATTGTAAGCCCAACACACATGCCGCTGCGCCAACGCCTGCCGCAGTTCGGACAGTATCACGCAAAAATCGACGCCGACTTTGCGATGTTTTAGACTGAGAGGATTTCATGCTATTTCCTCAACGAAACTCCTTTATCAAGTTAAGCATAAATAGCGCTAAACGTACCTCTTCCCCATACCTCATAAGAGGTAACTCCACCCTCAATTGATTCAAGTCAACTGATATACAGTGCCGTCGTCACAGTTTGAATAATTCCATTTATTTCCTCCAACATGAAATTCACCACGATACTCTGCCGTGCACGCCATTTTCAGTACAATAATTCAACGCCTTTGCAATCTATTCGCTAAATTCAAAGATAAATGACTACTAAAATTTAGAAAAACATCGCTATAACAACCTAATTTAAAAGGTGTTTATCTCTCAAACTTAAAAAAATACTATCCAAAATAAGGAACTATGGTTAGATTGAAAATTAATACTAAAAAGCGAAGGAGAGAAGCATGGAAATTATCGTACGTCCAACAACCGTTGAAGACGCAGCGGCACTCGTAGAAATCTATTCACAACCAAAAGCACAACGTGAAACCCTGCAACTCCCAAAACCTTCGCTCGCAATGTGGGTAGAACGATTGTCAAATATGCCCGCTGGCGTTTACAGCTACGTCGCTGAAATCGATGGTAAAGTAGTGGGTAACATTGGCTTTCATCACTCGCAGCGTCCAAGAACGGCGCACACGGCCGCGTTTGGTATTAGCGTTCACGACCAGTTTCACGGCCTAGGCGTGGGAAGTAAGTTAATTGAAACCATCATCGAGTTGGCGGATAACTGGTTGAATGTAAGACGCATCCAGTTAGAAGTTAATGCCGACAACGAGACCGCCATTGGCCTGTACAAAAAGCATGGATTTCAAATTGAGGGCGAAGCGATTGATGGCTCCTTCCGAGATGGCGAGTTCATCAATACCTATTACATGGCACGTATCAGGCCAAGTAAAAAATAAATCAAAGCCTCCTAATTGGAGGCTTTTCTTCTTAAACTTCTACTCACTTTCGTAAGTGAGCCAGCGCTCTACTAGTCAGTGCTTCTGTGTAAGGATTGATCTTCCAGTGATCAGGGCTCCAGCCTTTCACAAAGCGTTGAAAGTCAGCCCACGCAACCGCAAACAAAGGACGCCATTCGCGCTCGACTTCATTGGGGTCAAGATTCGGATGATAAACCATTAACGCCTGTTGCAACTGAGCAAAATACGTATCCAAGACCCAAACTTCCATCTCTGCACAACGTTCTGGCTTGACGGCGCTGCTCATGAACAGTGCTACGTCTTTCATCGCACAGCCATGTCCGACGTATTGAAAGTCGACCGCAGCAACGCTTGATTCTTCTCGATCAAAACAGAAGTTCGCCAATTTGGCATCACCGTGTACAAACGTCTTGAACTTGGCTTGCGAAAGCGTTTGATCAATCAATTGAGCGGCATCTTTTAGCTCGGTGTCTTGCAGCACCTCAAGCTCATCGGGTCTGGTTGCCAAGTGCCAATACGTGCCGCTATGCCACAGCTTATCCGAGCGAACACCGATGTAGCGCGCATGAAAGTTCGCCAACCAAGCAAGGCAGGCTCGTAGATGTTCTAGCTTTGCATCGGTGATGACTTTTGGAAAGCCTGCCTCGGCGAGATCTTCCATCACGATGAGCCATTCATTCTCCGATTGGAACGTTTTTAGACCTTGTGGTACTCGGCAGCGAGTGCTCACCTCTCTGGAAAAATCCGTATACCAATTCACTTCCACCTGATAAGAGTGCAGCTTTCTTTGGTGAGATCGGTCAGTATTCCAGCCTCTTGGATGCTCTGAAGGCTTAGGGAGTTTTACATGCTTAATGATCAACGAGCAAGTTGAATAAGTAACTCGGACTAACTCACCATAGCCTCCCCATAGCGATTGTATGACTTCTACCGATTGATAATTCCCGAGCTTTAGCTCCTGGCCAATGCTTTGGTAACGTTGCTGGTTGTCGTTCATCATCATGCAAGCAGATGTGACCACGCTTGGTTTTTCTCCATATAATGAATGACATATGGACAGACTGGTTTGATTTGATAACCGAGTGCCTCAATTTCTGGCAATACCGCTTCCATCATCACTTTTCCGTACCCTTTACCTCGTAATGCTTCAGGAACTACGGTTGATGTGATGTGCATGACATTATTCTCAAGCTGATAAACCACCTTGGCTTTATAACCTTGTTCTAAATCAACCCAAAATGTGTTGTTTTCAACTTCATGAGTTACTTTATGCATATCTTGCTCTCTAATTTTTGTTACGGATTGATTGAATCAAACTATATCACTGAATAGAATCAACACCATGCGGAAGTGCTCTGTCACTTCACGCCCTTACCTTCTCAAATCAGGTACGACAATAATAATGAGAAATATGAGCCCTATTGCCAGAGACGGCAAACTACCTCTGCAAAGCAAGAAGGCACCCGAACGTCAGGCAAGTACACTAAATAGCACCGATGCAATGGCAATGGTCGAACATGGCAGTGAAGTAAGTTTAAACGTCACGACACCTGTTGGTACCAAGTTTATTACAACCAGCACATTTGTCGGCTGTCACTCAAATAATACCGCATTGATAGAGGTTCCGAACATCTCCGATGAGGACTTGAAATTCTATTTTCAAGAAGGCTTTTGGATCAATGTAAAAGCGTACTCTCATCGAGGGGAAGGTGCTGTCATTCCATTTCGGGCGCAATTGCAGCACCGACTCGGCGACCCGTATCCAATTTTAGTGCTAAGTCTACCTAACACCATGCAGGTCTTTCAGCTTCGTAAAGAAGTACGTTACGAAGTGAATTTGAGAGCGCGCGTTTGTTTAGAAGCCTATCGAACTGAATGCGAGATAAGAGATTTATCTCGTAGTGGGTGCCGCTTTGTGACATCACCAATGAGCCGACCACTTCAGGTTGGTGATCGCGTTTCATTGGACCTAACCATGCCCGGTGAAAGCCACATGCTCGCGCCATTGCGAGGTCGTATTTGTAACTTACAAAAATCGACACACCATGCTCGCTATGGAATGGAGTTTGATGAGGTTGGTAAAACCAACGCTAAAAGTCTCCTGAGTCACCTAAAATTTGATGGGACTAAACTCACACTAAAAAGGTAGCTTTGATAACGAGCACCAAGCATCGGCCAGTTTTGATACCCGGAAAACAAGAAACCCCTTACTGTAAAGTAAGGGGTTTTGTTTACTAAGAATAAGGCAGAATCTTAGATAACAGTTTCGACTTAGAAGTCGTAACGTAGACCTAGCGCTAGCTCATCTTTTTCATCAGCACCTTCGTTATCCATTAGATCGAAGTTGTATGATGCGTAGCCACGGAAGTTAGGCTTGAAGTAGTAAGTAACATCAACAGCTAGGTTTTCTACAGTATCAGCATCTTCTAGCTCACCTTTGTTGAACGTAGAAGTAAATACAGTTTGACCCATAGTGTATGATGCAGCTAGTTCGTAGCCTTTGTAATCCGCAGACTCACCTGCAACATCCACGTCTGCGCCTGTGTAGTTACCAGCGAAGTAGAAATCACCTACAGAGTATGCAGCAGCAAGCATGAACTCATCACTATCGTTTTGGTCTGCATAACCAGCACCTAGTTCAATACCAGTATTAGCAAATGCGTAGATACCAGATAGAGAGAAGCCATCTTCCTCGTTGTCTGTAAAACCTTTTGCATCTGTTGTGCGATCAGCAAAGCGGTAGCTAGCACGTACAGCTAGTTGCTCGAATTGGCCTTTGTAAGACAGCATGTTGTCTGTACGGTCAGATACAGGCAGTTTAAGTGCTGCAGTGTTACCGTGGTAAGCCATAATATCGGTAAAATCAGTAAGAACGAATAATGCACCGTCGTTTTTACCGTAAGTTACTTCACCGTATTTACCGCCTAGGCCTGCGTAAGCGTAACGAGTTTCAAGATCACTGTTGTTATCTACGGCACCTTCTTCTTTTGTTTCGAACTCACCTTCCCAAAAACCAACACCGTATAGGTTTTCATTGATTTCCTGTTTGCCTAGGAAGTTAAGACGGATGCGAGTACGGTCTTTTGCCTTACCATCCATCATAGAAAGACGCGCTTCAGCGCGGCCGCCCATCTCAAGAGAAGTGCCATCTTGGTTGTATAGTTCTGAAGCGACAACTTGAGATCCTGATGCCATTAGCGCCACTGCTACAGCTAAAGTTTTTAATTTCATTGTTATTTTCCATATCATTGTTTTATATGTATTTTCTCACCAGAAAAACAGGACTTTTCTGTACCAACGAGAAAACTGGCGGCATAGTAGCAGCTGTTATTTTTCACGCAACGCGTTGAATAAACAGCACTTATAGAAGAAAACACCAAGTAAAATGACGATATGAATACCTCTCAACCATCAAGTTATCGGTTGAGGTAAAAAAATCGTTCGCGTCAAAAAAAAATTGACGCAAAAAATGTAAAAACAATCTCATTATATGTGATTTTGCTCGCAAAATATTTTCACTAAATGACTGTTTTAGATAGACTTCCTGATTTTAAATCAGTTTCTCACAAACAAAAAAATCCCCAAGCAATAGCTCAGGGATTTATACATTTTGTTAGGCGAATAGCGAATTAAAGCTTAAAGAAGCTCAATTGCTCTTTCTGCTTCTCTGCAAGTAATGAAAGCTCAGTACTCGCGCTTGCGCTTTGACTAATACCCGCCACATTCTGGTTAACGAGTTCAGACATGTTAACCACGTTGCGGTTGATGTCTTGAGTGACTTGAGACTGCTCTTCGGCTGCGGTTGCCACTTGCGTGTTTGAATCGTTAATGTTGGCTACCGACTCGGTAATACCAACCAATGCCTCATTCGCTTGTTGCGTCAGTTCGTTGTTACGACTGAGCATATCAAGGCTGACTTGCATGCTGTCATTCGCAAGCCCAGACTGCGCTTGAAGTTCTTCAATAATCGTTTGGATCTCTTGAGTCGAGTCTTGAGTGCGTGCCGCGAGCATACGTACTTCATCCGCAACAACCGCAAAACCACGACCAGACTCACCAGCACGCGCAGCTTCAATCGCAGCGTTCAATGCGAGTAAGTTGGTCTGCTCAGAGACACCGCGAATCACTTCAATAACGTCGTTGATCTGAACCGACTGCTCTTTTAAACGCAGTACCACTTGCGCTGCATCGTTCAATGCCTGAGACATCTGTGCGCTTGCTTCTGCGCTCTCTTGGAAGATAGCCAGACCTGATTGCGCAAGACCATCAGCTTCGCGAGCTGTCGAATCCGCAGACGTTGCGTTGTCGCTCACGTTGTTTGCCGTGCTGGCAAGTTCATTAACAGCCGATGCAACTTGTTCGATCTCAGCGAGCTCTAGCTGAGCATTCGCTTCTGCTTGCGTCATTACTGCGGCAAGCTCAGTCGATGCCGAGGCAACCTCTTCACTGATGCGAGTAAGCTGGTCGACCGTGTTATAAAGCTGTTCTGCTGTTTGGTTAACATCTTTGCTCAGCTTCGCAATTTCGTTATCACCGTCTACATCTGCGCGAACTGACAAGTTGCCCATTGCTAACTGACGCATCACTTCTTGAAGTTTTTGAATAGGCGTAACAATCATGCCTGATAAGATCCACGCACCCACCAATGAGAACGCAAATACCGCAAGAACTGTCAGCATAGCGTTGTTTTGTACACGCTCATTCTGTTGATGGCTTCTTATGGTTGACTGCTCTGCTTGATCATTCACATGCTTCGACAGAGTATTGATTTGTTGAACCATTTCTCGGCCAACATTACGGTACTCTTTAATGAATGCACGGTACTCACTGTCCGATTTCAAGCCTTGATCGTACTGGTTAAAGAAAGCCACTGAGCGCTCTGAATATCGAACATAGGCTTCGATCGCTTGGCGAACTTTAATCGCATCTTCACGAAACAGATTGCGAGCTTCAATCGCACTTAAATCAGCTTCAACCTGCTTTAAGCCTTCTTTCAATTCATTAAGAAAATTTTCACGACGGGAAGCGTCGTAGATAGCGTAAACCGCTGTAATACGAAGTGGATAAATTTCATCGTCAATACGCGCCAAAGTGTCTTTATGGAAAACCAAAGACTCTTGGTTGGAAGCAATAACATCTTGCTCAGCTTGAAGATTGTTTTTAGTAATCCACAAAGCAATAAACAAAACAATCGCGGTAAATAATACCGGAACCAAAATTTGCGTTCGTACTGACAAATTTTTCAGTGATAACTGCATGACTGGACCTCAGTTGTATGCGTGATGCCTATATCCAAACGAACTCAAGCAACTCTTAATACTGAAGCTGCATTTCGGTTATTTGAATATCTATGCTTCCTTGCGACGGGAAAGTTCCCAGACGAATAAACAAGTGGCGAATATTAGAGGTCGATCACACTTTTGTCTAGTACAAAAAGTCCCCATTTTCAATCTGTTATTGACAATATCCCGACAGTAGTGTCGGGATATTGTCGTTATGATAAATTGTGATCACTTATGATGAGATACATTCACATTTAGGACGGTTTTAGGCTATTTTCTCAACGAATTGAGCTTAGCTTGAGCAAGGCCAAAAATCGTATCTATTGGATAAGAACCTTCATCGGTTGGCTCACCGGCGACTTTCCCCGTGAACAGCTCGATGGCTTCAGTGACATGATCAATCGCCCAAATATTAAACTCACCTTTTTCTACTGCTTTCACGATGTCGGAACGGAGCATCAAGTTATGAACATTAGATTGCGGGATAATGACCCCCTGCCCTTCATGACGACCTTTAATCACACACACATCGTAAAAGCCTTCAATTTTTTCGTTCACACCACCAATCGGCTGAGCTTCACCAAACTGATTCATTGAGCCTGTAATCGCAATGTCTTGTCGGTTTGGTTGCTTTGAAAAAGCAGACACCACAGCACATAGCTCTGCCATGCTGGCACTATCACCGTCGACACCACCATAAGATTGCTCAAACGTAATCGTTGTGGTTAATGGTACTCGCGCCGTTTTACCAAACACGGAAGACAAGTAGGCCGATAGAATCATCACGCCTTTAGAGTGAATACTGCCGCCCAAATCCACACTGCGTTCGATATCGATAACATCCCCATCGCCGTAACACGTCGTCGCGGTGATGCGATTCGGCGCGCCAAACATGTAGTCGCTGGTGCTTAATACCGAGAGGGCATTCACTTGACCGATAGCCTTCCCTTCAGTGCGAATCAAGGTTGTACCGTTGACAAACGTTTCCATCACATTGTCGCGTAATCGGCTCACTCGCATTTCTTGGTTCTTGAGCGCCTCTTCCACATGACCGATACGGATCATGTTGGAGTTGGCTTGACGAGCAACGTAGTTTGACTCACGTAATAAATTCGCAATATTGGCAGAGTGGAGTGATAGCTTGGTTTGATCACCAGACAAGCGTGAACTGTATTCGATAATCCGTCCCATGGACTTTCTATCACAGTGCAGCATATTGTTATCGTTCACGACGCTAGAAATAAAGCGCGCATAGTGCAGTTCCGACTCTGGCGTTCGCTTCATCTCATCTTCAAAATCCGCTGTCACTCGGAACAACTCACTGAACTCTGGATCGTAATGCTGCAGCAATTGATAAGTTCGGTAGTCACCAAACAGAATGATTTTAATATCGAGCGGGATAGGCTCGGGATCGAGTGATACCGCCCCTGTCAATGTCACTTCTTTTTCTAGGGAGGTAAAGCTCAATTGACGAGCACGCAGTGCGCGCTTCAAACCATCCCAAACGTAAGGCTGTTCAAGCACTTTCTGTGCATCCATTAACAGAACGCCGCCATTCGCCTTATGCAAACTCCCCGCACGAATCAGCGAAAAGTCGGTAAACACGGTTCCCTTGAAAGTGGCAGTCTCAATCGAACCGAAGAGCGAATGGTAATTGGGGTTTTCTTCAACAACGATAGGAAAGTCACTGCTGTTGCGGCTTACCAAGACGTTCACTTTATAACGACGTGGCAATTTTTTATCCAACGACGCCGTTGCAATTTCGCCTTGCTCACCACTTTGATCAAGGAAGATATCTGCGTTTTCAACAATATCTTTTTGCAGCTCAGTTAAGTACGTTTTGATTTCAGAATATTCCGCGTAATCCACTTTGAGTTTTTTGATGAAGTGAGTAATCACATCGAGCGTCACTTCATCATTAAGCTTTTTGATTTTATCGCTGTACGTCTCTTCCCACTCCGTGAGCTCACGGACCATCGAGCGTAATCGCACTTCGAGTTCATCAATAGCATCGCTGAACTGCTCTTGCTCTTTCTTACTTAGTGCATCAAAAGACTCTTCCGTATGAAGCTCGTCACCATTCATGGCGACAAACTGATAATCGCCTTGTGTGGTAAGCGTCAAGCTAATGCCTTTCTCTTTTGCCTCTCGGCTAATGCGGTCCAGCTCGTTTTGTTGTTTCGCTGCCAATTGATTTTTTAATCGCTCAGCGCGGCTAAAGTACATTTCATTGTCGAACGCTAGGGGTAAAGCATTCAGTAGTTTGCCCATTAAGGCTTCAATATCAACACGTAACTTATTCCCGATACCACAAGGCAGCTTCAATACCTTGGGTGTGCGGGTATCTTCAAAGTTCGCAACGTAACACCAATCAAACAAGGCTGCTGCATCGTGCTGGTGACGATTCAGATAGCGCAGGATCATGGTGCGTTTACCTAGCCCATTCTGACCAATGGCGTAGATGTTATACCCTTTCTCTTTGATGGACATCGCAAACTCGACCGCTTTTTGCGCGCGCTCTTGGCCCACAATCTCATCAATTGGAGGTAACTCCTTGGTCGACTTACATGGCATATTCTCTAGATCTGCTACAGAATATAGCTGCTTAGCTTCCAATCTTAGTATTGCCATATCCACTTCCTTTTTTCTTATTTTCGTCATTTGAGTGTAGAGATTATTTGCTTAATTTTAAGTGATTTACCTTCCACCCTAGTTTGATTGGACATTTTATGAGCACAAAAGTGATATCAATACTCACTTGCAATTGATAATCAATTTCATTTAATATCAAAACAAATCAACTCTTGTGGAGATGGACATGAATATTGAGCAATGCTGGATGCGCTACTTGAAAGCAGAGCAATTGATGGAACAAGGCCACTGGCCCGAGGCACATCGTTTATACGACGATGTACTCAGCAATCTACCGAACCACATTCATTCGGCGCTCGAAAATGCTCAAACCAAACCTTGTCAGTTTGTCTGTCTCATCACCGGGCTTAGAGATGCGTGCGTCGCACAATCGGAGATTCTCAACAAACTCGGATTACAGCGCGATGCTTTTTCAACACTCAATCAAACGTACGCACTATTCCAATTCTTGCAATTAGAGAATCATGAACTTATTGAGCGTGTGGGTCATTTACTTGGTCAACAAAGTGAAGACTTGTTAGCTCATATGGCGGCATTTTGCTCTGCTCAACGCAATGCTCAATGGATGATTGAGCTAGACCATGTAACGCGCGCACATGAGCAGTTTTTGCATTTGCAAGCGATGAGTTCGGCAAAGTCTTCGCCTTCTCACCTTTATAATTAATCTAAAGCCCAAGCATTTAGGCCAGCTAGGTTTGTGCTGTCCATTGCTTGAGTATCATTTGCTTTACCAACCACAAGGATCTGTGATGTCTTCTAAAACCATTCTTTCGGTGAATAACCTATCGGTCAGCTTTACGACAAACGATGGGATCGTCGATGCAGTAAAGAATGTTAGCTTCGATTTAAAAGCAGGCGAGACGCTTTCCATCGTTGGCGAGTCTGGGTCTGGCAAGTCAGTATCAACCAATGCACTGATGAAACTATTGCCAGACAACGCTATTTTGCATACGAACTCATCCATCATGTTTGAGGGTAGCTCCATCTTGGATAAAACGGAGCGTGAAATGCAAAGCGTTCGCGGTGATCGTATCGGTATGATTTTTCAGGAGCCGATGACCTCACTGAACCCATACATGCGGGTGGGGATCCAAGTTGCTGAGGCCATCATGTGCCACCGTCCAGTGGATAGACGGAAAGCCAAAGCGAGAGTGTTAGAGCTGTTTGAACTGGTTCACATGCCAGAGCCAGAGAAAGCGTACAGCAAATATCCGCACGAGTTTTCTGGCGGTCAGTTGCAACGCATCATGATTGCAATGGCATTGATTAACGAACCCGATATTTTAATTGCCGACGAACCAACCACCGCGTTAGATGTCACGGTTCAAGCAGAAGTGCTGCACCTGATTAAAGAAATTCAGGCTCAGATGGGCATGGCAATCCTATTTATTACTCATGATTTAGGCGTCGTAAAACACTTTGCCGACCGTGTCATTGTGATGTGTAAAGGGGAAGTCGTCGAAGAAGGCGAAACGCAAACACTCTTCAAAGACCCAAAGCACGAATACACACGTATGCTGATCAACTCTATTCCAAAAGGCAGTAAGGACCCTATTAGCGAGAGTGCTACACAACTATTAAAAGCTGACGATATACGAGTCAAATTCTTGATAAAGTCGCATTTTATTGCCAGTAAAAATGAGTACTTCGAAGCCGTAAAAGGCATTTCTCTTGAGCTCAAACAAGGGGAAACACTCGGGATTGTTGGGGAATCCGGTTCAGGCAAGTCTACCCTCGGCCGCGCACTGATAGGCCTCCTGCCATCCACAGGTAAAATAGAATATAAAGGCCAAGATATGGCTTTGCTAACAAACAAAGAACGTTTTGAGCTGAAAAAAGACGTTCAGATGGTGTTCCAAGACCCTTATGGTTCGCTTTCTCCTCGTATGACTATCGGTGAGATCATCACAGAAGGATTAACTGTCCACCAGCCAATGTTGAGTAAAAAAGAACGTATGCAGAAAGCACGCGACGTGCTTCGAGAGGTTCGCTTAGATCCCGCGTCCATCAACCGTTATCCGCACGAGTTTTCGGGAGGCCAGCGTCAGCGTATTGCTATCGCGCGAGCACTGATCCTTGAACCTTCGTTTATTTTGCTTGATGAGCCGACCTCTGCATTGGACCGCTCGGTTCAACTGACTGTGATTGATCTCCTGAAAGATTTACAGAAAAAGCATAACATTGGCTACTTGTTTATTAGCCACGATCTATCAGTCGTCAAAGCTCTTTCTGACCGTGTTCTTGTCATGCAAAAAGGCGAGGTCATGGAGCAAGGTACAGCCGAAAATATTTTCCAAAACCCTAAAAATGACTACACGAAAAAGCTGATAGATGCCTCATTTGATCTTGAAAACAGTGAAAATCAGCACAGTGCGGCTTAGGTTCATCACAGTTTCATATTCATAAACTAGGATTAAGAAAAGGTGATGATTTCATCTTGTCTTAAGAATGGCGTAGCTGCCTTTCGGTTTGGCCGCCGAGACTGGTTGGTTCAAGAGTCAGACTTAGTCAACCTGGCTCACATACTGGCAAACAGTATGAATTGAGTTCCCCCAACCATGAAAAATGCCGCGACAGTGTCGCGGCATTTTTTATTCTCAGAAGCTTCGAGCAACTAAGGCATTAAATCGACTCAATACCCATATTGTATAACGTAAATGCATACACGTCTGTGGTGAGGTCAATTTGCTTACTCAGCGGCATCCCTGCACCATGACCAGCATTGACATCAATGCGTATCAATACTGGATTAGCACCTTGCTGCTTGTCTTGCAGCTCCGCAATAAACTTGTACGAATGTGCTGGAACCACACGATCGTCGTGATCGGCGGTTGTCACCAATGTCGCAGGATACTGCACGCCTTCTTTTACATTGTGAACAGGAGAGTAGCCAAGCAAGTATTGGAACATCGCTTCGCTTTGCTCAGACGTGCCATAGTCATACTTCCAGCCTTCTCCAGACGTAAACGTGTGGTAACGCAGCATATCAAGCACACCTACGGCTGGCAGCGCCACCTTAAATAACTCAGGACGTTGCGTCATACACGCACCAACCAACAAGCCGCCATTTGAACCACCACGAATCGCTAGACGCTCGGAGCTAGTGTAGTCGTTTTCAATCAGGTATTCCGCCGCCGCAATAAAGTCATCAAATACGTTTTGCTTTTGCTGCTGAGTGCCTGCGTTGTGCCAAGCTTTACCGTATTCACCGCCGCCTCGCATGTTGGCTACAGCGTAAATACCACCCAATTCTAGCCAGTTGGCCACATTGCCAGAAAACATCGGAGTGAGGCTGATGTTAAAACCGCCGTAACCATACAGCATGGTTGGCGCACTGCCATCAAGCGCGATGCCCTTCTTGTATGAGATGATCATCGGAACTTGCGTGCCATCTTTTGAGGTGTAGAACACCTGTTTTGACTCATACTCATTACGATCGAACGGCGCTTTTGATTCTTGAAACAGCGTCGATTCACCAGACTCAACATCAAATGAGAAGATCGTCGGTGGTGTCACATAGTTAGTGAATGTGTAGTAAAGCGTGGTTTCTTCTAACTTGCCAGCTAGACCATAAGCCGTGCCCTCTCCCGGCAATTCAACATCTCGAATCCATTCACCTTGGTAGTTAAACTGTTGCACTTTAGAAAGTACATCCACCATATAAGTCGCAAACAGATAACCGCCACCTTTGCTGATTTCTAACGGCTGTTCTTGTTCAGCAATCACATCCATCCATTGCGCTGTTCGGGTGTTGTAGCTGACAACTTTGCCATTCGGCGCATCTAGGTTGGTGTAAAGCAGCAAGGTTTCGTCTTGACTATCAATCAAGTAGGTGTCGCCTTGCGTCGTATCGCGCAGTGTCACAATCGCTTGGGACTCAGACTGTAAATCGATATAAAACAGACGATTACCCGATGTGGATTCTGCGCCAGAAATAATGAGGAAGCGATCGTCTGTCGTCGTGGTACCAGACACATAACGATGAACCTGCGTATCCAACTCACCGAAAATCACTTTATCTTCAGACTGAGGTGTACCAAGTTCATGATAATAAAGCTTGTGATGTTCAGTTCGCGCAGATAACTCACTGCCTTGCGGCTTATCATAGCTTGAGTAATAGAAGCCTTTGCTGCCCAGCCAAGAAATCGACGTAAACTTCGCATCCACAATCTCAGGCTCTAACTGTTCTTTGGTTTCCGCATCAATAACAAAGATCTTGCGCCAGTCACTGCCCCCTTCCGAGATGGAATACGCGACCAAACGATAATCTTTCGAGAAGCTGACTTCGCCAAGAGAGGTCGTGCCCTCTTCAGAGAACGTATTTGGGTCAAGGAAGACTTCGGCTTCTCCCTCGCCTTTACGGCGATACAATACGCTTTGGTTTTGCAAACCGTCGTTTTTGTAGAAATAGGTGTAGTCACCACGTACAAATGGCTGGGAATATTTTTCGTAGTTTTGGCTGTTCGCGACCAAGTCACGGATTTGTTGGCGGTACGGGACCTGACCAAGAAAATCGAAGGTCACTGAGTTTTGACCCGAAACCCATTGTGCGGTTTCTTCGCTGCGATCATTTTCTAACCAGCGATAAGGGTCGGCAATGTCGTGACCAAAGTAAGTGTCCACGACAGAATCTTTACGTGTTTTTGGGTAATGCATAACGTCCGTGTTACTCCGTTGTTTTTATTAAGTTGTTTATCTTCAATCGTTTTATTGCGGTGATTACCTTAGAGCACCCAATTTTGATTTCAACGACATTGTTTTAAATCTATGAAGAACCTAGAAATAATGAGATATCGTTAAGTATCGGTCACGAATGTGCTCAATAAGCAGCTTCACTTTATTCGGTGGTTGACGAGTAAACGGGTACACCGCGTAGATACCCAGCTTTTTACCCACTAGTTCAGGAAAAATATCGACCAGTTGGCCATTGCGAATATCGTGATACACCAAGCATCGCGGGACGTAAGCTATACCATGGCCGCCCAGAGCGGCTTTACGTAATGCGGTCGCGTTATCAGTAGAAAAGCAGCCCGATACTTTGACGATGTAATTTCCGTCTCCGCCTTTAAACTCCCAATCTGTTGCACCTGTGGTTTGGTAAGCGTATTGCAGACAATTGTGTGTAGTGAGATC
This sequence comes from Vibrio sp. RM-41-2B, assembly GCF_024744415.1. NCBI lineage: Bacteria > Pseudomonadati > Pseudomonadota > Gammaproteobacteria > Vibrionales > Vibrionaceae > Vibrio > Vibrio sp. RM-41-2B. The sequence goes on from NZ_JAMQWD010000004.1 coordinate 44,209, forward strand.
AATCGGCTCGATCGGTTTCCCATTTTTCGCAATATAAGAAGGTGACGCGCATACCACCCATTGGGAATCGAGAATATGTCGTGCGATCAAACTGGAGTCGGCTAGGTAGCCAGTTCGAATGACTAAATCGTAACCATCAGCCACTAAATCGACAAAGCGATTATCCAATGACATGTCCACGGTCAGGCCCGGATGAAGGTTACAAAATTCGGCAACAGCATCAGCAAGTATCAAATCTCCAGAGATACACGGCACGGACATTTTTATGTGACCGCTCACATTCTCTCCAAAGCCTGCAACAGCGTCCATAGCCTCCTGAGTGGCCTGCTTCACATTTTTAGCACTGTGGAGTAACACCTTACCTGCTTCGGTTAAGGTCAATTTACGCGTTGTTCGATATAATAGCTGCGCCCCTATCTCTTCCTCCAACCTTGCCATTCTTTTGCTAACTACCGAATTTGTAAGGTTATTTGCCTCTGCAACCTTACTAAAACTACCCAGTTCGATTACTTGAGAAAATAGGATTAAGTCGTCTGCTCTCATACGATTATGTCACTTTTGGAATTAATTATTTTCATTATTTCCCTATATCAACAAAAAATAAAGGAGTAAATTCACGCCAAATTAACAAAACCATTACAACAAAAAGTCACCTCTACAGCGGATTGACACCGTTCGAGAAGTCAGCGTACGAAGGATGTACAAATGAGTGAAACCCTACTTGCCCTAGTGGCATTTTCGCCAATTGTTGTTGCCGCCATCTTATTGGTTGGTCTCAACTGGCCTGCTAAAAAAGCCATGCCTGTTGCGTTCGGTTTGACCGTCGCTATTGCCCTAATGTTTTGGGATATGTCAGCCAATCGCGTACTGGCTTCTGTATTCCAAGGGCTAGGCATTACTGTCTCTGTTCTATGGATCGTGTTTGGTGCCATCTTCTTGCTCAACACTTTAAAACACACTGGAGCGATCACCACTATCCGTAATGGATTTACCGATATTTCAGCTGACCGCCGTGTGCAAGCCATCATCATTGCTTGGTGTTTTGGCTCATTCATTGAAGGCGCATCAGGGTTCGGTACCCCGGCAGCAATTGCAGCGCCACTACTGGTTGCAATCGGCTTCCCTGCGCTAGCCGCTGTCCTAATGGGCATGATGATTCAGTCAACGCCTGTTTCATTCGGTGCGGTGGGTACACCAATCATCGTGGGTGTAAACAAAGGTTTAGACACGCATAACATCAGTGAGTCTTTGGCTGCACAAGGCGCAACATGGGAAATGTACCTGCAAGATATCACCGCGCATGTTGCTGTGATTCACGCTGTTGTAGGTACGATGATCCCTGTATTAATGGCGATGATGTTAACACGTTTCTTCGGCAAGAACAGAAGCTGGAGTGAAGGTCTGAATATTCTACCATTTGCTTTATTCGCAGGCGTCTCTTTCACTGTGCCATACGCGTTAACTGGTGTGTTCTTGGGTGCAGAATTCCCTTCACTTATCGGTGGTTTGGTTGGTCTTTCTATTGTTGTTACCGCAGCGAAAAAAGGCTTCTTAGTACCAAAGACTAAGTGGGATTTCGAAAGCGAAGACAAATGGCCTGCTGAATGGCTGGGCTCGCTAAAAGTCGATCTAAACGACAATCCTGGCAAGCCAATGAGCATCGTAAAAGCTTGGGTACCATATGTAATGCTGGCGGTAATTCTCGTCGCAAGCCGCGTAAGCCCAGAACTGAAAGGCTTTGTACAAAGCGTAAGTTTGTCGTTCAGCAACATTCTTGGTGAGACTGGCGTTAGCGCCGCTATTCAGCCTTTGTACCTTCCTGGTGGCATTCTGGTGTTTGTCGCACTACTTGCTGCAATGTTACAAAGCGGTAGCGTAAAGCCATTGCGTGAAGCATTTGGCGAGTCAAGCAAAACACTGATTGGCGCGGGGTTTGTCTTGGTATTTACCATCCCGATGGTTCGTATCTTCATCAACTCTGGTATTAACGGCGCTGACCTAGCAAGTATGCCGGTCACAACAGCGAACTTTGCCTCTGACCTTGTCGGCTCTGCGTTCCCAGCACTGAGTGCCACCGTTGGTGCGCTGGGTGCTTTCATCGCTGGCTCAAATACGGTTTCAAACATGATGTTCAGCCAGTTCCAATTCGAAGTGGCACAAACACTGTCTATTTCGAGTGTGGTTGTTGTATCGCTTCAAGCCGTTGGCGCTGCCGCAGGTAACATGATTGCGATTCACAACGTTGTTGCCGCATCAGCCACCGTAGGCTTACTTGGCCGTGAAGGCGCAACATTGCGTAAGACGATTATCCCTACGTTCTACTACATTGTAATGACGGGCATTATTGGTTTGGTGTTGATTTACGGCCTCCAAATGACGGATGTCTTGATGAAGTAACGCGAAACGCAGGGTTTGTAGCTCTGCCTAATTTGACACAGCTGTCAGCACTACTACCCCGACATGTTGATTTAGCTTGCTACATCAATCCCCCCGGCAGCTGTGTCATCCTTTCCAATTTGTATAACTGATTGAGTGATTTAACAAAATTTTTCAATCAATTATGTAAATGAGTTACCAACATCACCAGTTCAAAAGTAAGTGAACCATAGGTAACTATACTCATTTTGATGCCTTCACTGCTTTGCGATGAAGGCTCAACGAAAGAGCAAATTGCTCCACAACTTTGCTTAGAATAACCGCTAGGACACCATTATGATTATCTCAGCTTCTACTGACTACCGCGCTGCCGCGAAAGCCAAGCTTCCCCCGTTTCTATTCCATTATATTGATGGCGGCTCTTACGACGAACGCACGCTGAAGCGTAATACTGACGATTTGGGTGATGTCGCTCTTCGCCAACGCGTCCTACGCGATATGACAGATTTGAGCCTAGAAACCGAGATCTTCGGTGAGAAACTGGCAATGCCAATCGCGCTAGCTCCTGTTGGTCTAACTGGTATGTACGCGCGCCGAGGCGAAGTGCAAGCAGCAAAAGCAGCCGAGAAAAAAGGCATCCCGTTTACTATGTCGACTGTTTCGGTTTGTCCGATAGAAGAAGTCGCACCTGCAATTGAACGTCCAATGTGGTTCCAGCTTTACGTGCTTAAAGACCGTGGCTTTATGAAGAACGTGCTTGAGCGTGCAAAAGCTGCGGGCGTCACAACGCTGGTGTTTACCGTTGATATGCCAGTTCCTGGCGCGCGTTACCGTGACATGCACTCAGGCATGAGCGGCCCTAACGCAGCCATGCGTCGTGTCTTCCAGGCGATGCGCCACCCAAGCTGGGCACTGGATGTGGGTCTACTTGGTAAGCCGCACGACTTAGGTAACATCTCAACGTATCGCGGCGAACCAACAAAACTAGAAGATTACATCGGCTGGTTAGGCGCAAACTTCGACCCATCTATCTCCTGGAAAGATCTTGAGTGGATTCGTGACTTTTGGGATGGCCCTATGGTCATCAAAGGCATCCTCGACGAAGAAGATGCAAAAGATGCGGTACGTTTCGGCGCGGATGGCATTGTAGTATCTAACCATGGTGGTCGTCAGTTAGATGGCGTGCTTTCAAGTGCTAAAGCACTACCAAGCATTGCAGATGCGGTAAAAGGCGATCTTAAGATCTTTGTTGACTCTGGTATCCGTACTGGTCTTGATGTGGTTCGTATGCTCGCGCTGGGTGCTGACTGCACACTGCTTGGTCGTTCATTTGTGTACGCATTGGCTGCACAAGGCGGCGCAGGCGTTGAAAACCTACTGGATCTGTACGACAAAGAAATGCGTGTAGCTATGACGCTTACAGGCGCGAAGTCTATCGCGGATCTTTCTCGCGATTCGCTAGTGAAAATCCCATAATCTTTGCAAGCGAGCAAAACAGAAACGAAAAAACGAGCCACTGTTGGCTCGTTTTTTATTGCTCTTCAACCCGATAATTTGACGAGCAAGCTAACTAACTTGGTGAACGTACTCGATCACGACTTGGTTTCCGTCGATAAACACGTTACTGATATCGCCATCCACCGTCACACGATTTTGTAAATAAACCGTACCAGATGCAGATAGATCACGCTCCGTCAAAGACGGAATCACCTGACCAGGACGTACATGTAGCTGCTCGCATAGCTGTTTTACAAAACCTAGCGTCAGTGGAGAATTACCACGTAACAAGCCAGAAAACTCGTGTAGACTCAAACCAAGGCGCTTCGCCATTTCCATTTGAGTGATGTGCATTTTGGCTTTTTGTGACATCCAGATGTCGTAGAGCGCGTTTCGATCCAGCTCTGTAAATTCCATATCTGCCTCCGCTAATTCAAGAGCCAATACACTCTCACACTTACTTAAGATAAATGTTAGCGATAAGTCAGAGAAGTTATAATTGATCGTTCAAATATCAACGCGCATCGGAGATGACGAAGCTCCGCACACGAATGGAACGGCGGCTCATCACTCAGTTTCGACCACTCACTTTCCACCTCACGAACTAGCCTACCTCAGGCGATTTATACATAAGTAAATGATTTAAAGGAAATCACTGGGGTGAAGGAGTAATATCTGCTACCTTTCCTTCCATGGTTCACTAGAAAGAAGTTACATATGTCACAGTGGTTTACCGATTTGCAAAGCTATATTGAAACATCTCATCAAGATTGGAGTGGAAGTGTCCTTTTCATTACACTCGCCAGCTTTATTGCTTGGATAGCTTGGCGACTGATCCGCTCTCGTCTCGCAGTACTAGTAGAGAAAACCCCTTTCCACTGGGATGACATGTTGCTTGATGCGCTAAAAGCGCCAGTCAGTACACTCATTTGGTGCTGGCCAGCAACCGTCTCTATCGGCATCATATTAGAGAGCGAGCTCAACGATAAAATAAACTGGTTAAGCACGCTGAAACTGATTTTGGTGATCAGTATCTTCGTCTGGACCGTTATGCGACTCATCACCAATGTTGAAGAGTACGTCCTAGAACAAAAAAACCGAGATGAAACCACAGTGCAAGCGATAGCTAAAGTCGCGCGCTTGTTCTTTATTACCGTCGGAATTCTCACTGTGATGCAGGCGTTTGGCTTGTCACTGTCAGGATTGCTCACCTTTGGTGGTGTCGGTGGTTTAATCGTTGGTTTAGCGGCGAAAGATCTGCTGTCGAACTTCTTTGGTGGCCTTATGATCTACTTCGATCGTCCGTTTAAAGTTGGCGACTGGATCCGCTCTCCAGATCGCCAAATTGAAGGTACGGTAGAGCGAATTGGCTGGAGAATGACCATCATACGAACTTTCGACAAGCGCCCTCTTTATGTGCCAAACTCTGTGTTTAGCAACATAGTCGTAGAAAACCCATCTCGCATGCTAAATCGACGCATCTACGAAAAAATTGGACTTCGTTACGACGACGCCGAAAAAATGCCGCAAATCATTACAGCGGTGAAAGAGATGCTTAAGAATCACAAAGATATTGATGCACGCCAAACGCTTATCGTCAACTTCGATACGTTCGGTCCATCGTCACTGCATTTCTTCATTTATACCTTCACAAAAACCGTGAATTGGGTGAGATACCATGAGGTTAAACAGGATGTTCTTCTTCAAGTAATTAACATCATTAAAGAACACGAAGCAGATATCGCCTTCCCAACTCAAACACTCAAGCTCGACCCAGTTCAAATGATAAAAGCTGAGGAGCAAGAAGATCACGGCTTCTAATTTCCATTGATACCAATAACAAAGCCCGCTTTATTCAAGCGGGCTTTTTCATTTTTATTTGCTTGGATTGGTTAGTGTTGCATTAACACCATACGAGCATTCAATGGTTGGATGGGACGATTGTTTTTCCCCATCACTTTCGTAAACGCTTTAATCTGCTCAGGGGAAATGGTTTGTGCTTCTTTCATCACTAACCAACGTACCCCTTCAGAGCATGGTGGTGTCGTTAGTGAGCCATTAAAGCGATAATACGCTTTGTCTTTTGGAAGCAACGCATCCGCTTCAAATGGCAATTTAATCTCTACACCTTGATCTTTACTTGGTATGTTTGCCAGTAACTTCGCTAAATCTGGGTTCGCTTTTCCGGATTGAAAAAACACAGCCACAACCGCCAAATGGCCAGTTGTATCAGCATGTACAAAGTGCGCTTCTAATGGGTATTCTTTGCCATCCACATGGTTTTCTGACGGAGTATGGAAGTGGAACTGCTTTAACGTGAATGCATTGCCATCAATCAACAGTGTGTTGTCACCCTCTAGGCTGGTTTGCAGGGTGTGGCCGTTATTGAGCAATGAGATTGCTTTGCCATGGTAGTCGAACTGCAATTTGTCTAACTTCGCTTCTGCTGCGGAGACAATATTAATTGGGCTTTGGTTTTGACCTTTGGAACATTCAGACGCAAACTCGCCCCAATGCTCAGGCCCGTGACTCCCCTCGTAACCCCAGCTTGCTGCGTAAGCTGTTCCTGTAAATACCAACGCCAAACCTAGTGCTGCCAGTGACTTCTTCATAGTTTTCCTTATTCCTTCAAGTTAAATGTTGTGAAAACAAAACCATACTAATCGCACAGAATTAAGCGGGAATAGAGTGAAAACTATGATTACAAAAGTTTTTTGGAATAGATGCCTCTAGTTATGCAATTGATATGATGCTCAAAATTGAACATCAACGATTATCGAGTCGGTATAAGTGCCAGCTGGTGGGGTGGTTTGGCTTGTTATTATCTCTGCGCGATAATTGAAGTTCTGTGGAGTGATACCATCTGGAATGGCGTCGCCAGTATCGACATCACTCTGTTCGCGGCGCTCAGCACCAGCCGAGCCCCAGCGCTCCGTCGATGAAGACTTATAGATTTCATATTCCAAATAGTTACCATCAGATGCCATCCTTCGTTGGCCTCCTGAAGCATTTACGCCATCGTTTAAACCAATGGTGAAGGAACTGTTCTTGGTACAAGTTAACGATATAACCTGACTAACGGGATCGAAGCCCGCCACCAATGGGGATGAACCAAAATCAATATCCGGCGCGGTTATCATACAGTCGGGAGTCACTTCCAACTCGACCGTAATAGTACTTTGAGCACTCCCCTCATTCCGAATAATACATACTCCTGGTAGACCTACGCCCTTGCAGTAATTCCAATCCCAAGACGCTATAATTTGGTCTGTATAAGTTCCGGCCGAAAGGTTACTTCCAGCTCCCGTCCGAGCATAAAGAGGGAACTCAACTTGGTCTCCAAACAGCCCCAACAAATCTAACAAGTCGGTGTCTGTGAAGGTGTACAATTGGCCAAAAACATACTCTTCTGAAAGGCTTGAATCGCCAAAGATCTGATAGTTAATTACCGAACTGGCATCTCCTTGGGTGGTCATCTGCCCACCATTGAGGCTGGTAAATGTGACGGACACATAGTCGCCACTCAACAACGACACAAGTGTCGAAAAGTCACACGTTATCCCGGCATGAGGCTGAGCTGAACTTTGTTGCTGAGTGCTCGACACCGTAAATGAAGAAACATTGCCAAACTGGATTGAAGGTGTTAGCGCCGTGATCTCACATGCCATTGTCGAACAGGAGAAAAAGAGAAGTAGACTAGCCAGCCAGCGATGCAAAATCATAGTGCCGCCTCATCTTCTGTTTTGAGGCAAACCTGACTATTCAGTGTTTGTATTTTTTGACTATCGCGCTCATACAACCCTTCAATTGAAACTTTACATGGCGACTGCCCTTGAGGATAAAACAAAATGTAACTGCCCGGGTCAAGGCCTTCAAAGTAGGTAAACCCATCCCACCCAATTTGACTGACTAATCCTGTCTCTGAACGCCCAAACGTGCCAAGCGGCAGGACTAGGTGATTTTCATCCACAACGGTCATACTCAATGCAATTTGCAGCTCAATGGGAAACTCTAATAAATAACCGTAACCTGCATGTATCGAAGCGAACTGCTCTGTCGTCGAAAATGCCGCATTCGCTGGTAAAGTGAGTGGGTCAATTTCATATTTGGCGGTGTAATACGCGGTAGCCCAAGGCACTAGCAAATAGCCATCCTCGTCAGTCACGCCAACAATTTGGTTTTCATATTTAACCGGAATACCGTCAAAACCGCTGGTGCTGACCACGGCAAAGCTGTCATACACTTCGTTAGCAGGGAAGATTTTGCCATCCAATGTCGAGACCGAACCCGCCATTTCCGCAAAATAATCATAATTCCCACTGGTGCCATTGAGCCCTCCTCGAAACTGAGCCCACGAGGCACGATAGGTCAAATCGGCTTGCTTACGGTTTTCAGGATCTTCATTGAGGTCATGCGCTAAATTGATACCCCACCCGCCTTTTATAGGCGCGAGGCGACTGTATCCAACTCGCCCTCGCACATCGCCATCATCTTCCCTTTTCAGCGTTAAGCCGGCACTGCCGCCAAGCGAACCAAAGGGCAACGAGAACTGCGCTAATGTCACTGCCTGACCACCAATACTGTGGTTGTAAGAGAGCGACATATTGATATCAAAAGGCAAAGCATAACTGTACGTAAGATTGAGCGTACGCGAGCTAGAATCTGTTTGCTGAATATCAAAATAACCACCGGAAAGTGAGCCCCAATCCCCTAGCCGTACTCCCATGTTGACTTGCGATACATGGCGAGACTTCAGCGATGCCTCCTCCCCTTTATTAAGCTTCTCGTAATTTGGCAAATGCGACAGGGTATAGAAATCAGCTTGCTCCACTTGCGTTCTAGCAGCGAAGCTAAACAACCTAGATTGGTAACTGTAACTCAGAGCGTATGAGCTGGATTGATCTTTAAAATTACTGACTCGAAATGAGGCATCTACCGTACCTAAGTTGAACGCATTACTAACAAAACCCAGCCCTGCAACAATTAGGTCATCTTTTGCTTCAGCTTGTGTTTCCAAGGTTAACCAATCCGTCATGCCATGACGCATCGCTACAACAACGCCACCAGCACCATATTCATTCGATGCGTTTCCAAAATCTTCTCTGAGCGCACCAATACTGGCACTGTAGGAAGTAAATCCTGTTTTCAACAAATCGGAAGAGAGGAAAAACGGACTGGTCATGACCGTTTGTCGGCCTTGAGCATCAGTCGCAATGACGGTTGCTTCACCCGCGCCAGAGATCATGGGAATGTCGTTAATAACGAAAGGGCCTGGCCCGACGGCCATTGAGTCGGTTTTAAAGCCATTGATGAATAAATCCAAGGTCGTGGGCGCAGTGACCTCACCATAAAACGCTGGCAATGGCGTCGTCACTACGTCGGGGCGCATAGAAAAGTCATGCGACAACTGAATGCCCGCCATTCTCACCGGCTGACTCCAAGACAAAGGACGGACGATGTAGTCTCCGACTTCCAAACGAAGTCGGCGCGCCTGATTGGCGTACTCATACCCTGTATCGAAACGGGTGTATTGACTGCTTTGCTGAGACTGAACATCGCGGTGAAAATTGGATTTAAATATTCCCGTTGTAGAAAAAACGCCAAACTCAGAAAAGGCTCTGATTTCATGATCGATAGAAACCTCCTTTTGTTGGCTTTCGTTTTCATACACACCAAAAACGTTGTAGTTAAACAGTCCCCCACGACCAAACTTAGCTGGAGAAAATCGCCCCATATCGTGTGCAGATAAACTCTGCATCGGCAGCCAGTTCGGCGGAACGTCGATCGCCAGTTGCAGTGACGATTGCAAATAACGCACGTTAACCCCAGCGATGGAAGAAACGTCAATCCTGTCTTCCGTTCCTGGCAACGATTTGGCAGTAACGCCAACCGCTATTAGATCTTGCCGCTGGAGAAAGTACTTATCGCCAATGCGCTCGACTTCGGCAATATGCCCCGTCGCTCTTTGATTGATCACCAATTCTAGTTTCAAGCTAATATTGTTAAACTTATCAAAAGAAAAAGTTTTCAGGACTCGGTAACTCAGAAAAACTGTTGGGTGAGTTCGCACAAAGGCCAATATTGCTCCACGCCATACTTAGTAATCCAAGCCAAAGCAAGACATACATTTCATTGCGTCTGTTCATTATTGTCATTATTGCGTCAATGGTATTTTGTAGCGTTTACCTCCAATATTCGCACTCAAACTCATATTGTTTATATTCTTATATGAAATAGGCCAAACCTTATATTGCTCTGGAAGAATATAACCGGCTAATCCTTCAGAAATCATTAACGGTTCTTTATTCGGAGAATCCAGTTGTAAATTCACCAGACGCACATGATGATTTCCTGAGTTTTTAATGTGAATAAAGCGTTGATTATTTTTCTTAATCAATTGAGCTTGCAAACCATTCCACAACTCACTGTCCTTATTCTGCTGTTGAGTATTGTTAAGTCCTTTTCCATAGATAAATAAGGGGATGGAGTAGCGCATTCGAACTTTAACAGCGAGTTCATTTTCCATCGAATCGGTTAGAGGGTCGTGAGTTGGAGGCAGTTCATCGATGATCACTCGGTAAGCGTACTCTTTACCTGCTGTGGCTTCATCTTGATTGAGGATGCGAATCAGCTGTTTTTCGCCAGGTTCAATTTTGACAAATGGTGGCGTGGCAATCAGTTGATTTTGATTAGAATAGTTATCTTCACCTTCATTTTGTCCCCATTTAAAAATCCTCACTTGTAAGTAAGAATCAACGTTGCCTTTATTCACCATCCAAAGGTATGTCGCATTCGTCTCCGCTGTTATTTGGGGGTAGATCGGCCAAATTAATAATGAATTGGCGTTAGCATTGGAGATAAAAACAAAAAGGAAGGTCGCTATTAATAATGATTTTTTAAGTATGAATTCCATTTCATCCCTCCGAAACATCACTTACCACTCCAAGGTCAGCGTAAGCGTATCCATATAAATTCCGGCTATTTCATTCCCATTTATTATTGCCTTTGCCCAGATAGGAAACTGAATATTATCTGGGTCTTGAGTGGTATCGACGGAATATCGAGTATCGATATCAAGCACTTGTGTGTAATCCAGATCCTGAAACAAAAAGTAGTCTACCGTCGTGACCTCTTCGCTATGCTTTAACTTGCGCACGCCATCCGATGAATTCAGCCCACCGTTTAGAGAAACATTCATCGCAATACCCGGAGTACAACTTAATGTAAGTGATGAGCTGTATGTGACACTGCCTTGTACTTCCGCTGCATAAACAGAAGAATGTTCACCAAAATCCAACGTTCCTATTTGTCCAGCTTGCGTTGCGCTCTCTTCTTGTACTGCGCCATTAATCAAACAACCTGTGTCTACTGTTGCTGATACTTGAAAGGTTTCTGTCACATCAGCCAGCACAGTTGAAGAACACCAACTCATCACGACAAGTGAAAAGCCTCTAACAACCAGCGTCACGGTTTACCAGCTTAATGTCACACTGATTGTATCTGAGTACGATCCCGCAGTGCTGCTCGTACCGTAAGCTTTCGCAAAAAGCTCAATGGTCTGAGCCGTTGCGGTCGTAAACTCAGTAAGCGCCACCGTTCCATTTTGCACGATTTGGGTATTTCTGTCTGAATCGGTAAACAGCTTATATTCGATATACTCGGAACCATTCGACATCGCGTAGGAGCCTGCTGCCACACTTCCGTCATACAAACCAGTGCCAAGTGTAAAGGTCGGAGTCACACCGTTACTACAGAGCACTTCAATGCCCGTCGCGCTGCCACCATTGACCACAGCATCTTGCTCAGTAAAGATCGCTGGCACGTCGCCGAAATCAAGTAAACCAAAACCAATACCAGAGGCAGTGTCTACCGCATTATTTCCGTTGATCACACAACCTTGTACAAGGTTAATGGAAACATCAATGGTGCCGCTCACTGAGGCGCTGTTTGCTTGCCAACTGAATGACGTTAATAACAGAGGCATCATCAAATATATTCTTTTCATATAAAGCTCCATTTTCTAACATTCCACTGTATATCGATGATTGTTTTATTAGTTATAGCTCAAGTATGACAAACTAAATGCATATAAAATGCGAAACATTTAAAAGAAGTAAGTTAGGTATAAAAACATGCACGATTAAAAACAAATAACTACAAAAGTAAATTTTTACAAGATATAAAACCACAAAATACACTTAAAAATAAAATGGTCATTTGGTTATTCTAAATACAGAAAGTGAAGCTTTACTGAAGTTTCAGAAGAAAATAAAGTCGATTTGAACAGAGTCGAGCAGGAAATTGGTTATTAAACGGCAGTAAAATTCTAGGCTGAAATTAAGAAAATTGACGAAAAAGATAGGGCTAAAATAAACAAAAAAGCGCCCCCTTTTGGAGCGCTTTTCTTACTAGAACTGATTATTCCCAATCAAGAATAACTTTGCCCGACATGCCAGAGCGCATAACGTCAAAGCCTTCTTGGAAATCATCAATCTTGTAGTGGTGCGTGATGATTGGCGATAGATCCAAACCAGATTGAATCAGTGAAGCCATCTTGTACCATGTTTCGAACATTTCACGACCATAGATGCCTTTGATAACTAGGCCTTTGAAGATCACTTGGTTCCAATCAATGCCCATATCTGATGGTGGAATACCGAGTAATGCAATACGACCACCGTGGTTCATTGTGGTTAGCATTGAGTTGAATGCCGCTGGGTTACCAGACATTTCTAGGCCTACGTCAAAGCCTTCTGTCATGCCTAGTTCAGCCATTACATCTTCAAGCTTCTCTTCAGCAACATTTACTGCGCGTGTTACACCCATTTTACGAGCTAGCTCTAAACGGTACTCGTTTACGTCTGTGATAACCACATGACGAGCGCCGACGTGTTTCGCAACTGCGGCGGCCATGATGCCGATTGGGCCAGCACCAGTGATGAGCACGTCTTCACCGACTAGATCGAAAGAAAGCGCAGTGTGTACCGCGTTACCGAACGGGTCGAAGATCGATGCTAGATCGTCAGAAATCTCGTCAGGGATCTTAAACGCGTTAAATGCAGGAATCACTAGGTATTCTGCAAATGCGCCTTCACGGTTTACACCCACACCGATCGTGTTGCGACACAAGTGAGTACGACCGCCACGACAGTTACGGCAGTGACCACAAGTTATGTGACCTTCACCAGATACGCGGTCACCAATTTCAAAGCCACGAACTTCCTGACCAATCGCAACCACTTCACCCACGTATTCGTGACCGACAACCATAGGAACTGGAATTGTCTTTTGTGACCATTCGTCCCAGTTGTAGATGTGTACGTCTGTACCACAGATAGCGGTTTTCTTAATTTTGATCAGAATATCGTTATGGCCAACTTCAGGTTTATCAACATCAGTTATCCAGATGCCTTCTTCAGGCTTTAGCTTTGATAATGCTTTAATTTTCATAATGTAACCTTAATTAAAGGCCCTATTATCTAGGACCTAGAGTCTTAAATAAGACCCATGTCCTTACCAACTTCGATGAACGCATCAATTGCACGATCTAGCTGCTCACGAGAATGCGCTGCTGACATTTGAGTACGGATACGCGCTTGGTCTTTTGGTACCACAGGGAATGAGAAGCCGATTACGTAGATGCCTTTCTCTAGTGCTCGCTCAGCAAATTCTGCTGCCACTTTCGCATCACCTAGCATGATTGGAATGATCGCATGGTCAGCGCCGCCCATTGTGAAACCAGCAGCTTCCATACGTGCGCGGAAGTGTGCTGCGTTTTCCCATAGACGGTCACGTAGGTCACCGCTCTCTTCTAGTAGAGCTAGAACTCGGATAGAAGCGCTTACGATTGCTGGTGCAACAGAGTTAGAGAATAGGTATGGACGAGAACGCTGACGTAGCCAGTCAATCACTTCCGCTTTACCAGACGTGTAACCGCCTGAAGCGCCACCCATTGCTTTACCTAGCGTACCTGTAATGATGTCGATACGGTCAACCACGTTGTGGTATTCGTGCGTACCTGCACCCGTTTTACCCATGAAGCCAACCGCGTGAGAGTCATCAACCATGGTCAGTGCGCCGTATTTTTCAGCTAGGTCACAAATAGCCGGAAGGTTCGCCACTACGCCATCCATTGAGAACACACCGTCAGTAACGATAAGAATGTGGCGTGCGCCTGCTTCTTTCGCAGCAATCAGTTGCTGCTCTAGCTCTTCCATGTTGTTGTTTGAGTAACGGAAGCGCATTGCTTTACATAGACGAACACCGTCGATGATTGACGCGTGGTTTAGTGCGTCTGAAATAATTGCGTCTTCTTTACCGAGAATGGTTTCAAACAGACCTGCGTTTGCATCGAAGCAAGAGGTGTAAAGAATCGTATCTTCTTTACCTAGGAACTTAGACAACTTCTGCTCAAGCTCTTTGTGGATGTCTTGAGTACCACAGATGAAACGTACTGAAGCCATACCAAAGCCGTGTTCGTCCATACCCGCTTTACCCGCTTCAATTAGCGCAGGATGGTTAGCAAGACCAAGGTAGTTGTTTGCACAGAAGTTTAATACTTCTTCACCGGTAGAGATTTTAACAGCCGCTTGCTGCTGAGACGTGATTACGCGCTCTGATTTGTAAAGACCTTCAGCCTTCACTTCTTCAATTTGCTGCTGAATCTGTTGGTAGAATGCAGAAGACATTTGAAATTCCTTCCTGGTTATTTTGGCGAGTATTTACTCGTTTAGAATTAGGTTGAGCCTTTATGTGACGGGCATCACGGGCTATCACTCATCAATTAATTGTAGTGTAATTCAAGGAAGGAAGAAGGATTATCCCTTAAGGTGGAAAAGCATTAATGAATTCAAGGCACGAATTCAATTAATGCTTTCCTATATTATTGTAATAAAAGGAGTTATCGCCCAGTTGGTTGTTTAAGTAGTGCTTCAAAGTCTTTGGCTGGTAACGGGCGGCTATAGTGGAAACCTTGCCCGAACTCACAGTTTAAGCCTTTTAGATAATCGACATGACGCTGTTCTTCAATGCCTTCAGCAACAATCTTAAGGTTCAGCGCTTTCGCCATTGCAATGATCACGTTGACGAGCTCACGATCGGAGTCGTTTTCGAACATATTTTGCATAAAGCTGCGATCAATCTTAAGGCGATCGAACGGGAATTTCTGTAAGTAACTCAACGCAGAATAGCCAGTACCAAAGTCATCGATGGTAAGCTTAGTGCCTAACGCTCTTAAGTTATTGAGCATGTCTAATAGCTCTGAGTCGTGGTTAAAGAGAAGGCTCTCAGTCACTTCAATATCGAACTTATCTGATGGAAGACCAGACTCCTCAAGGCTCTTCTGAATAAACGCAAGTAAGCGATCACAATACCTAAATTGAACACTGGAAAAATTCACAGAAACAAACAGCGGCGTCAGACTTTGCCATTGCGCCGCTTGGCGGCACGCTTGCTGGATAGCGAATTCACCAATTTGATGAATCAAGCCATTTTTCTCAGCAATAGAGATAAACTCTTCAGGATTTACGAATCCGTACTTCTCATCATTCCAACGCATTAACGCTTCTGCGCCAACAATTTTACCACTGCTCAGATCAATAATAGGTTGATAATACAACTCTAGTAATTGGCTGGAGATGGCATTTCTTAGTCGATTTTCCAAATCCAAATAGCGTTGCAAGTCTTGGTTCATATTGTGGTTATAAAAGCAGAAGGCATCGCGTCCATCTTGCTTCACGCGATACATCGCCATGTCAGCACAGGCGAGGAGCTGCTCGGCATTATCTCCATCATCCGGAAATACAGACATTCCGACGCTGCTACTCAAGAAGAATTCATGGTTGTTCCATACAAATGGATCGTTAAACGCCGAAAGCACGCTTGAAGCAACGCGCTTCGCGGTGTCGTTATCAGGCAAGTCAGGAATCACTAATAAAAACTCATCCCCACCAATTCTCGCCAGTAAGTCTGTTTTTCTCGCGACTTGATGCAGTCGTTGAGCACTAAGTTTAAGGATCTCGTCGCCAACAAAGTGACCCATTGAATCGTTAATCTGCTTAAAGTGGTCTAGATCAATAAACATGACCAATACTTTTGAACCACTACGTGACGCTCTAATCAACTCCAAAGCCAGTCTCTCAGAACCGTAGCTGCGATTAGGCAAGTTAGTCAACGTATCGTATTTAGCTTGGAAGGCGAGTTCTTTTTCAGACGCTTTTCGTCGTTCAATTTCGTTAGTTAGTTTTCGGTTCTGTTGAGAAAGTATGTCTTTTCGCTTTTTCTCTTCTTCAAGTTTAATTTTCAATTCAATTCTATTATTGTTTGTGATGAACGCATAACACAGCGCAATAACAACCATAACAGCAAGAATACTCAAACCGAGAATGAAGATCCGTGATGTGAAAATATCTCGCTCACTCAAAGGCTCAAACCAAGCCATAAGTTTGAAGTGATGTTTTTCAACAAGCACTTCAAAATATATTTTTCCATCAACGGCTTCAGATATTAAATAGTTCTCATCTTTATTATGAGAAGACGTTTTATTTATTGTATCCCATACGACCATCTCAACGTCTTTTATTTTGAGCACCATCCGGCTATAACTGTCTTCGTGCTCTTGATTAGTGAGCTGATCAATAACAATGTTTTTATTGAGATCTGCAATTAGAAAGGCAACTGGCTTTCCAGAGAACTTAACTTGCTTAATGACTTGAATACGCACGTCGTCGTTATATCGAGTTGCACAAACCTCTTCGGGATGCCCATGTTGAGTCATTAAGGTTTGGATATCCATCTTATGCTCTATGTTGTCTTCAGAGCCCGTCGTGACAATCGTTGTGCCATCACTTCCTACCAGTGTGAGCTTTTTATAGATTTGGCTGCTATTAATTAACTTACCATCTATCTTTTCATCGAAACGACGCTTCAAGTTAATTAAACTCGCTCCTAATCCGTACTCCATTGACATGCCAGAGGCTAAATTAGCAAAGAAGGTTTGTACTGTTTTATCTGTAGATAAATTATCAACATCCTCACTGGCAATGGTAAATAAATTATCGAGTGTGCTTGCGTAGCTTTTTACTTTTAAACCGAGTTCCCTATGTTGGGATTCTTTTAATTTATTTTGCCCCAAACTTGTTACAACAATAAGCATAGCTAAATAAATAGAGACTAATATTGCGCTTATTGCAATAAATTTTTTACTGGATATTTTTTTAACGGCCTTTTTCATCGGGTTTTCTTACTATCTTCTATGAAGTAATCGTTATAAAAGTAGTAAATAGATGGATAGTATTTTTTTACTAATTTTTCGTAGGTTCCATCTTTCTTTATTGAATCTAAATAACGATCAAATGCTTTGCGTAATTCCGGCGAGTTTTTCCGGAATGCAACAGCCATTTTCTGATTTTCGGATACTGGACCAATGACTTTTATTTCACCTGGCCATTTTTCTAATGCAATTAACGTATCGGCGACGTCTAGTAATGTGCTTTCCGCATCATTTTTCATTATCGCTGGCACCATCTCATTCAGAAGACGAGCCCCATCAGGCAGTATGACTTTTGCGCCTGTGTCATATAAGTCATAAAGGTTAGGGTCCAAGCAAGAGTGCTCCAACGCCAACACTTCGCGACCATGAATAAGCTGCTTGACGGTTTTTACATCTTCATCAACCGACCCACTGGGTTTAATCGGACTCAGCGTGGAATCTGTTCTGGAAACTAACCAAACGCCTGACGGGAAGTAATCTTGTGAAAAGTCTAAAACTTCAGAACGCCAGTCAAGAATGGTAACGCCATTTGCGATCAAGTCCCCCTCGATTGGAACACTTTCTCCCACGACGGCTTGCTTATTATGGTATTGAACATCTTGGCCCGTCAGCTTACCGACCATATCGCTCCACTGAGCTGGAACATATTGGTACTTAACGCCCAACGACTTGGCAAAGCCTTTTACTATCTCTACATCTAAGCCAGTCAAGGTTTCCACTTCACCTTGTTCAATATAAGAAACGAAGTTAGCGTACGGCACACCAATATGGCGCAACACTCCGCGATCACGGATCTGTTGTAAGTCGTCTGACCAAGCGGAAGAGGACATAACAGAGGCCGCCATAAGCGCCATCGCCGCTAAAGTTCTTTTGAATGTTTTGACTGACATAATAATATCCTTACCTTTCACAAAGCGCCCAATCATGGGCGCTTGAGTGATAAACAACGATGTTAGAACGACGAGTAATACAAATTCGTCATCGCCACCACGAGCCCTTCAACATCCTGCTCGTCATGGAACAAGTGCGTGGAGATACGGAGTGCGTAAGTATCAAAGTCATCATCTTTATGCAGCTTAAAGCTGGTTGTTCGAATGATGTAGCCATATTCTTCACGTAGACGATCTCTGAATTCAGTCAATATGTCTTCATTCGTCACATCAGAGAATGGGTTAACTGTGGTTAAGCCACTCGTTAAACCTTCCACGTTTGGTGAGTACATTTGGGCTTGTGGCAAGTACTCTTGAAGTAAGGTTTTACACAAACTACCAAGACTTAGAACACGTTCCTCAATGCGGTCACGGCCAATCTCATCCCACATTTTACAGCTATCAACTAACGCTTGTTTAGCAGGATAGTTGTCGTTCCCGATGTACTGCATCTGTAATTGTTTGCCTAAGTAATCCGCATGAGAAAGTGAAGAGTTGATCAACCACAACGGGTTTTCACGATCACTCCAATACTCATTCAAGCGATTGGCGTTATCACGTACGTACAAAATACCGGTTGCGCCAGGACCACACTGCCATTTGTGGCCAGAACCTGCATAGAAATCACAATCCATATCATGGAAATCGAGGTCAAACATACCGACAGTATGCGCTCCATCTACAAGCGTAGGCACACCATATTCTTTCGCTAAAGCACAAATGGCTTTGGCTGGTAACGCCGTTCCCGTTTTATAGGTGATATGAGAGAACATGATGAGGCGAACGTTTTGATGCGCATCAAGCGCGTCGCGGAAAGCTTGGATGTAATCTTGTTCAGAAACGTCTTCAGTACCAGTAAATACCGGTAGTTGAATTTCAACAACATCGACGCCAAAACGATGCTTTGCGACGTTCATCGGTGATGTTGCAGCCATATGCTCATGGTGCGTTGTTAGAATCACATCGCCTGGTTCAAAGTGTAAGCCGTTAATGATCGAACATAGACCATCAGTAGTATTGCGGCTGAGAATGATTTCTTCTGGGTTAGCACCAAAGCCAGGCGCTACTTCTTGAACCATCTCAGAGACATAAGGCCAAGAGCCAAACTTGCCCTTCATATCCCAAGGATACTTAGCCACCAACTTGTTGTTATGCTCGTAATCTTGAAGAACTTGTCTTGGCATAGAACCCGTTGTGCCAATGTTCATGTAAGTCGTACGTTTATCCAAAACGAACTGTCGTTGCACTTTACGCCAAAAGCGCTTATCGTGTTTTCTACCTAGCCCGCGGCTGCTCCAATCAATTTTCTGTTCTCGTGCTTGAACTGCGCCCGAGAAAGCGGAAGCACTCACACCAGCAACAACAGCTCCTGTTGCGCCTTTCAGAAAATTACGGCGGCTGCTATTAGTCTGAATAGATTCCTTGTCTTTCATCTTTTTCAATCCTTGTCGGAAATTAGCCATATTATTAATTTTAAGTGCGTAACTATCTGTTACTAAAACATTATTACCCATTAAAACCAGAGTTTAATTTTTTCCTCTGCCATTAAGTGACTTTAGTTCCAATTTTTTATCTTATTTGATGATATAAGCAACAGTTTGACCACAAACCTATAAACAACCATATTCACATTAAAATATTCATTAAATTGATTATTTTTTATAGAAGACAATTCCGACAACTTCTTTATAAAACAATTATGAGCTTTGTTATAAAGTCATTAAAAATTTAACTTTGCGTTAATTTAAAAATATTCAGGCTATTTTTTGATTGACGTCTATTCTTTTTATATCTGAACAATCTCAATATGTTAAGTCTTAATAAAGGAGAACTGGTTTCGCAGATAGATACCAGTTTAAGACAATAGAGTGAGACACATCACTCTCTGACATAAACCCACCGCTCAACAGACATAAGGAAGAGAAGTTTTCACTAATATGTGCTTGAGCGTACAACCAAAAAGAAGGAAGTCCCATGTTAAAAGGATTGCTATGCATTTCAGTTGCTGCCACTCTCGTAGCCGCTCCTAACGTACTTGCGCAGACTGTCGCGATGACCGATCTCAACAGCAAGAAGAGCGCTGGCACCATTGAGATTTCACAAAGTGACTATGGCGTGGTATTTATGCCTCAGTTATCAGGTTTGTCATCAGGGGTACACGGTTTCCATGTTCACACCAATCCATCGTGCGATAGCGCGGAGAAGAATGGCAAAACCGTCCTTGGCGGTGCAGCAGGTGGTCACTATGACCCCAGCAACACAGGGAAACATGGCTACCCTTGGACCGATGACAATCATTTAGGCGACCTGCCTCCACTCTACGTGGACATGGATGGCAATGCTAATCAGCCCGTTGTCGCGCCTCGCCTAAAATTATCAGATTTAAAAGGCCGAGCATTAATGATTCATGCTGGTGGTGACAATCATTCCGACCATCCTGCTAAATTAGGCGGCGGCGGTGCGCGCGTTGTATGTGGCGTTATTAAGTAGTCATTCGATAAGCCAAATTCGCGCTTCTCCTCAAGTAGCGAGAAGTGCGAATTTTTGTTGATACTCAGTGTCAGTCTCACACGTCTCTAAGTAGCTGTGGTGCAACATTAAAATTGACTGCACTATCTTTGTACCAATTCCTAATGCGCCCCCGACGGCATCTTTATCAATTCGATTGACAAAAGTGAACAGGATTCGCGACTTATCTTCACTCAAATGCGCTTGGCAATGCACTTCTGAGCCAATTGGGCTGTGGCGTAATGCATTTTCAAGCAGGTTAAATACCAACCGCTCCAATAGCCCCTTGTCACCCACGGTTTGGATTTCGCTATCGATATCCACTTTCAACACCACTTCTTTACGAGAAAACTGGCTCTGCATCGTTTCAGCACATTCTGCCATCAACGCGCCAAGATCCACGGGGCGGTACTCGTAGTTTGGCATTGGGGCTTCTTTACGGGCAGCGTCTAATAAAGAATGCAATTGAGTTGAGAGCTTCTCACAATTTCGGAACGCGACATCAATCAAAGGATCAGATTCCGGATGTTTCAAACGCCACGTTTCCAAATAACCAAGCACACTCGATAACGGCGTTTTTAAATCATGACTGAGCTGCAACAAGCTCTGACGACGATGAGAAGACTGATACTCCAACTGTAAAAACTGCTGCTGAATGTGCTTCGCCATCATCTGATAAGAGTGCGCAATCGGCACGAGCTCCGGCACTTGGTGAGTAAAGTCAGGTTGCAGGTGAAAATCATGTTCGGCTTGCTGTTGAAGTTGCTTGGTCACACGCTCAATCGGGTTCAATAGGCTACGTTTGACCAGCACATAAGCCCCGAGAGCAAAGCCTAAAATGGACACTAAGACCAATCCTACCAGCGCGATGTAAGGGGTATCGACTTGCGCATTGGCAATGGCGTCATGCCGGGTACTGCCAATCACCACATAGAGATAACCGACCGTAGAGCCTAATTCCTTTATCGCCGCAACAGAAAACACTTTGTGTTCACCGCGATTACGAGGATCTTCGCCTAAGATGGGAAGCGGTTCGTTGTTTAAGAATTGCTGAATGGGGTTCAGATCCACCGAATCCATAAGCTTTGCCCCATCTGGCGCAGCATGAGTGGTGATATTGCCTTGGCTATCGAGGAAATAGATTTCAAAATCAGGGCCGATCAACATAAGGGTATGAAAGATCGACTTGAGCGCTTTAGGGTTGTAATCCGTACCAATCATCAGCGGATTATCATCGCGCATGTGGCTGGCTAGCTCTTTATGCAGGCTTTGCTTAGTCCGTAACTCAATGGTTTCTTTTTGCCAATTGTAAGTCAGTGCAATCACCACCGCCGCGAGGCAGAACCACAAGCTGGTAAATACTACCAAGCGAGATTTGAAGCTCATCCTATCGCCTCCTTAAACAGCGGTGTTTTTGAAACACCCGTGATGATTGAAAAATGACGGTGAAAACAACTGCCGACTTACTGTCTTGGCTTGATATTTTGACTTGCTTTTTTGCATTAGTGTCTTGGTTGAAACTTATACCCAACGCCCCACACGGTTTGGATGAAGTGATGATCTGAATCAGACAAAGACAATTTGCTGCGTAAACGGTTAATGGTGCTACACACCGTGTGGTGATAACCAGAATGACTGGTGTTCCATACGTGATCGAGCAATTCATCTTTACTGTAGACTCTGCCCGGACGAGTCGCGAGAAACTGCAGCAAAGTAAACTCTGTCGCGGTAAGAGTGACATCCTTGTCGTTTAGGGATACTTGGTGCAACTCCGGAATGATTCTCAGCGGGCCAAAATCCATCGCATCGTCGAGGACCTCATTTGCGACCTTTGCTTCTGCGGTTTGGCTGACTCTGCGTAACACGTTTCTCACTCGTGCTTGGAATTCTAATACGCTAAATGGCTTAGTGATGTAGTCATCAACGCCCGCTTCTAAACCGTCAACCTTGTCCATTTCACCGTCTCTGGCTGTCAGCATGAGCACTGGGCTCCAATCTTGTTGCTGACGCAAATAATGGCAGATGTCTAGACCATCACCATCTGGTAAACCTCGGTCAAGGATCAATAAATCAAAGGGTTGTTGCTGATATTGCGCTTTAGCATCGGCGACATTTGTTGCTCGCGACACTTGGTGTCCTTGAAACTTAAGATGCATCTGAACCAGTTCTGCCAAATCATCGTCATCTTCCACCAACAAGATGTTAGCGACTAAATTGATTGCCTGTTGTTCCATGGTCCTTTCCTTGCCTTCGAGTATCCTCACTTTGCACATGACCGGAACAAATTAGAAATTCTTTCAAAAAAGGTTCCGATGACGCCATGAGGGATAAAGCGCTCGGCTACAAGCGCTTTGGAAAGGAGACGTCATCGGAGCCTGTGTTACTCGACTCGAGTGATGGTGACTTTCGCACCTGGGTTCAAGAAACGATGGTTCGCAGAGAGTGCTGAGTTTGCTAATCCATCACCTTGGCTAACTACCCCCGCATGGAAGGCAACGACATCATTGCTGTCATTACGCGCGGCATTGAAGCCCTCACCGCCACCTGCTGGGCCTGGAATGGTTGCGGCAAGCTCATCGTTCAGTTCTGTGCCAGAATCCCAAACGTTCATGCTCATTTCATAGCTTTCACCCACTGCGAGCGATTTGAGCGATAGCCCCGTTTCGCCAACAAAGGCATCATTGGTATTCACGAACATAGACGCCACGGATAAGTAACCGTAACGACTAGGGTCAACCGTGATGGTGACTTCGTCCGATTCCCCCGGCAACACCAATCCATTACCCGAAATACCTTGGTAAACACTGTCATTACTGTTCATCAACTCAATCAGCTCTGCGTTACTACCGCCTTCGGCAAGATGCTCAAGTTCAACAGATGCGGCTTGTCCAATTTCAAACAATTGGTAGTCACCATTGTGAGTGAGTACCGCAAGCGGAGACATTGGTTGATTCGCAGTCAAGTTCGCCACGTTGACGGTGTAGCGGTACGATTTCACTATGTCGTTATCATCATCGCTTGGACAACCGGCGAGCAAACCGACTGAAGCTGCTACTAGTAAGATTCTGACTTTCATACATCCCCCTTACTTCACAACGATTGTGATGGTTGCAACTGGGTTTAACCAACGATGGCTGCTGCTATCTAGGTCACTGATGCCGCCGGTTGGATCGCTATCACCAAGGTTACCCGGATGCACGTGAACTTTGTCGTTAGTTACTGTTGCTTCAACGCCTGTGCCGCCAGTACCAAAGGTAATGAAAGGTGGGTTTGGCATGCTAGACGCAAGTTCATCGTTCGCTTCTGTACCGGCATCGTAACTTCTTAGCGTTGCTCGGTATGTACCCGCTTCCGTTGGAATCTTCCAGCTATCCAGACCGACGAAGCCATCATTGGTTGGCAGCAACATAGCGCTCAGAGAAAGATAACCGTGGTCACCACTGTCCAAAGTGAAGGTGGTTGCAACACCCGGATTCAAAATACCACCAGCAGGATTCTCAACCACCACACCACCAGCGTTACCAATCACACTAGCAAGACCAGAGATATCACCGCCTTCTGCCATTGCTTCTAGTTCTGGCGTTGCTGCTTGACCCGTTCTGAACATTTGAAGGTCGGAGCCATGTGCAGCAACAATAAGTGGCGTAAAGTAGATGCCTTTGGTTGCGTTTGTCACGGTGATTTCCAATTCCGCCGCATTCACTGATGCAGAGCCTAGTGCCATAGCGACTGAAGTCATGACGAGTCCGAGTTGGGTACGTTTTTTCATTGTGATTCCATCCTTTAATGAGGGTTGAACTACCCAAGCCCATCTGTACGGCTTTACTTCTTTGTTCGTGACTTGAGTAGGTTAAGCATTGCGTTTCGAACGTTTTGCGTTCTTGCCTCTAAGAATGACGAGCAAATCTATCAGCAACTTCATCGAATTCTCATAAAATTCTCACAAGTTCTGTTCGAATTCTGTCAGCAGCACTTTTTTACTCTTAATCAGCTATTTACACGTCGCGCTTTCCCCTCCTACAATGCGATATTCCCTGTTTAAATCACGATTCTCACCATGATTCATAACGTTCTGTCTGCCTACTATGGCGAAATCTACGGCATCGCTTTTTTCAACCACTACTTGAGCCATTACGCCCAAAGTGAACAACAAACACTGT
This sequence comes from Vibrio sp. RM-41-2B, assembly GCF_024744415.1. Lineage (NCBI taxonomy): Bacteria > Pseudomonadati > Pseudomonadota > Gammaproteobacteria > Vibrionales > Vibrionaceae > Vibrio > Vibrio sp. RM-41-2B. Next base: position 68,949 of record NZ_JAMQWD010000004.1, read on the forward strand.
GGCAAACCTTGATTGAAGTGGAAGAACTCACCGCAGAAAAGCTCAAACCTGTACTGCTGACAAATGGCATGGATATCGAAAGTCGACACCAAGAGATGCTGGATAAAGGCTTGGCAGATGCAACCAAGTGGATTGGTTTACCATGGCAAGAGTTGGTGGCGACTCTTCTGAAATGGGTGGAGCCTTATGAGGTCAAATATCGAGAGTGGCATGAAGAAGTGAAAGCTTCAAAACAGTATTCAATCGCTGAGCGAGAAGCTATCGAATTGATTGCAGACCACGAAACGGCCATTTATCACTGTTGGCAGCAATACCATACTGGTGAATCTGGCTTGCCTGCACTCAATGCATTTTTGGCAAAATATCGTTAAAGCGAGACGGTGACACTTGAACCTCGTGAAACCGTACCAGACAATATCGTTATTCCGCAGCGCAGAACTGAACAATTATGGTTAATCCAAAACTCATTGCCCTACTTCCTGATCTTGCGTCGTTTATCTTGGTGGTAAACGAAGGCAGTTTTACCGCTGCAGCCAAACAACTCGGCGTGACGCCATCGGCTTTAAGTAAGTTGATCACACGGTTGGAACAAGCCCTCTCAGTGAAACTGTTTGAGCGCACAACTCGTAAGTTGCTCATCACTCAAGCAGGGCAAAAGGTTTACGACCAAAGCATCGCAATGGTGAATGCCGCGCAGCAAGCCGTTGAATTATCGGCGGAAGATCATGCCGAGCCAACAGGCGCACTCACAGTAGCAGCCCCTGAAGCATTTCTTAATTCGGTGCTTCAACCGTTTGTGTTGCCATTCCTAGAACGTTATCCAAATATACAGCTTAAGCTGCGTGCAGCAGATGGTGAGATCGAGCTGTTCCGCCAAGGAATTGATGTCGCATTTAAGCTCACCGACAAACCCGATGAGAATCTGGTACTCAAAGAGATCAGCAAGACCAATCTCGTTTTATGTGCCTCTCCAGATTACCTCACCAAACACGGTATGCCTGAGCATCCCACTGAGCTTGAACAGCACGACTGCATTTACCTTGCCGAGAACGACAAAGACAACATCTGGTCGTTCTTTAAAGAGGAAGCCTTTCATTCGATTGCAGTAAGTGGGCGCTACGCCGTCAACCATTCTCAAATGCGCTTGAACGGGGTTAAGTCTGGCTTGGGAATTGGAATCTTCCATGACTTCGTGATCAAAGACGCGTTAGAGCAAGGAGAAGTGGTGGAGGTTCTATCGGATTGGATGATCAAGAGTAACTACCACGGTGCTATCGCGATGCAGTATGCACAAACCAAATACATGCCTGCTCGCCTGCGCGTGTTTATTGACTTCGTTAAGGAGCATTTAGTCTCCGAGGATACTAACCATGTTTGAAGAGGCTAACCATGTTTAATGCCATTCATCACGTCGCGATCATTTGCAGCGATTACCCAAGGTCAAAACGCTTTTACACTGAAGTGTTGGGGTTAAAAGTCATTGCCGAGAACTATCGTGAAGCCAGAGACTCATACAAGCTTGACCTCGCTTTACCTGACGGCAGCCAAGTGGAACTGTTTAGCTTTCCGGGCGCACCAGAGAGACCGAGCTTTCCTGAAGCACAAGGGCTACGGCATCTCGCTTTTTTGGTTGATGATGTTGAACAGGTGAAAGCCTACCTAAAATCGAATGACGTTGAAGTTGAGCCAATTCGTATTGATGAATTCACAGGCAAAGCCTTTACCTTCTTCCAAGATCCAGATGGCTTGCCACTGGAGATTTACCAGAAATAAAAAGAGCCAGCACGTCGCTGGCTCTTTTACCATTCCATTCTTTGTCTGTTACTAATTCAACGCTGTTTTCAGCTTCTCAACGCGGTTAAACAACAGCCAATCCAGTGCGAGAACGGTAACAATTGCCAAACCGCCCATCGGGAACGCCAGACACAATACTACCAACGTTACTAAACCAAGCTTCCAAATGCCGTCTTGCTGAAACTTAGGTGGCGCGCCCAATGCGGCACTGCGACTTGGTCTACGAATCCACCACATCACCACACCTGTGATTGAGATTAAAATGAACGCCAAACAGAACACTACGTTGAGCACTTTGTTAACCACACTGACATCACCTTGATGCAATGACACACCTGCCGCCATGAACTTGGCAAATAGGCTGTAATCTTGCCACGTTACATCCACCAACAAGCGACCGGAATATTGGTCAAAGTGGCTGGTGCGATCTTGTCTTGGGTCGGAAATGTCGCCGCCCATAGAGTTAGCTGCAACGGTGTAAACGCCCGTCTCAGAGCGTGGTAAAAACAGCTTATAGCCAGTGAAGCCCATCATTTCAGCCTTGAGGATGATATCATCAATGGAGAGCGCATCATGACTGCCTGCGTATGCCATCTCTTCCTTCATATTGGCATGATCATGAGCGGGCTTATCTTTCGATTCTGGCACAGCAGCAAGCTCTAAGTTCCATGGCATCTCTTCTGAAGCACCGTGGTTAAGATCTTTATGTGTCAGTGTGGATTCCGGTTTCTCACCCCATGTGTAATAGGTTGGGAAGGTATTCCAAGCTTGCACCATTTTCGCTCCCCAGATCCCTGCCCACGACAAACCTGAAATCAAAAAGAACAACAGTACAATCGACAGCACACCACCTAAATTCGCATGCAGGTCACGCATCAAAATTCGAGGACCATTGTTAAGGCGAATTTTCAAAAAGCCGCCGCGGCTGGCGTTGTCTCTAGGTAACCAAAGGTACAAACCAGACACCAACAGCAAAATCCCCAGACTTGCGGCGATTTCAATTAAACGGTCGCCTAGGTCGCCGATGAGCAACGTACCGTGAATGCTGTTCATCAGTTCATAGATGCTGTCACCACGATTAATGGTGCCTTGTACGTCTCCTGTATAAGGATTTACTGCAACAATCAGTGAGCTGCCTTCTTGGTTTTGAATCGAGAAGCGGTTGGCAATATCGGCCGTTTTAGCAGGTACAAATTGAGTGACATTAAAATCGGGATACGCCTGCTTGACGGTTTCCAGTTGTGCAGAGACAGGAACCATGTGCTCTTGTGGTGAAACTTGTAATGTCGCTTCATATCGAGCCAGTTCGATTTCATCATCAAACAACATCACCAACCCAGTGAGGGAAAGCATGAGCATAAATGGAATGACGAACAAACCTGCGTAGAAGTGCCATCGCCAAGTCATAAAGTAGATGGATTTTGCGCGTGAGGCTTCCTTGAGTTGAGGCTTTGCCGAGTTTCTCAACATGTGTATTTTCCTTTTTTCATTGTTGAACACCCAAATTCAGTCAAACGCATCCTGCACATACACATTCGTATGTGGCGCTAATTGACTTAGATTCGGGAGTACTACTGCTCAAAGTGGCAGTGTTATGTGACTTTACTTGTTATTGTTTTCGTTATGAGAAAAGGGAAACTGGCGGCGCTCTAGGAACTGGTGTTTCAAATCGTACACTTAGAGCCAAAAAAGTGTAGCTTTCAGAAATGACCAAGCTCAGTTGTGGAAGTATTGGTGTAGTTGGAAGTGAATCATGATGAAAGGTCGAGAAGTGGCTAAAAGGACAAGGTTTGCCTTTATGGCTGACGGCATTGTCACTTTCTTCGATTTGAACCAATTCAAAACCGTTAAGCGTACATAGCGTCGCCCACACACCCATGCTGTTACCATGAGCATTGATAACAGGCATTAGGGTCACTAGCACCCAACTTAGAGCACTAGCAAATAGCATGGAGCGATAAAAAGGAATTAATCTACGCATAACGGTGACTTAACAAATTTAATTCAGCGTAACTAATTCTGAGTGCTAGCTCAAAAACAGGATCAATAAGTGGTTGCCACCTCACAGCTTTTCTTCAATAACGCAATTGACAGACACAAAAAAGCCCACCAAAACGGCAGGCTATTTTCATATTCTATTGTCAGCTTTTATCGCGATTAGCCGAACAGCTTACTCCAAATACTTGGGTTACGCTTGTCATGGTATTCTTCACGTAGGCTATCAATTTCACGTAATTGTGCTTTCGCGTCTTGCAGGTTACCAGCGTCTAAGTCTGCTTCAATCTTGTCTAACGTTACCGTTAGTTTATTAAAGCCTTCTAAGTAGGTATCGAATTTCTCTGGTGGATAGTTACCGCGCTTAGATTGCTCGACGATTGCTTGCAAGCTATCAATTGCAGACTTCATGGTTTCAACATCCGACGCTTCTGCCGCCTGTTTGAATTCCATCTTCATCTGCTTCATGTTTTGTTTTAAATCAACCGCTTCTGCCATTGCGTATGTTGAGCCAAACGCAATCGCACACCCTAGGACTAAAGGACGTAACATTTTCACTTCTCCATTTATAGTGCCGAATTCTGTGTCGGCTTTATTTACCCAAATAACCCACGCCATAAAAGGCGACAAACTAGCTTAGTTGAGTATTTCCGGGTCGCAGTGTAAAGCAATCTTACGCCAGGTGCATACCTAAAATGTAATCAAGTTTATGCGTTGCGAATGTCGTCATACTCTGGAATTGGCTTACGGCCTCTCAGAGCTAAGAAAGACAAAAACTGCTGGGCGGTGTGAGTAATCACTTTTTTGCTATCGATACCCACTTTATCCATTAGCTCTCCAACCAAATCCAGATTACCAACATCATGGCAGAAATGTGCATCACTTCCTGTTGTGAAGAAGACACCGAGATCTTTACCGATTTGTGCAATCTCGTGGCAACGGTCTACGCTACCCACTCGGCTATTCCCTTTTAGCGTGGTGTTATTGATTTCAATCGCAACATTATACTCTTTCGCGCACGCTAAAACGGCCTGAAAATCAAAGTCGAAATTTGGATTCCCAAGATGGCCAAGCGCATCAATACGACCGTTTTGAATCACACTAATGAGCGCTTCCGTATGAGTTTCTTTGTTTGCAGGACGAAAAACAGGTTCATGGAAACTTGCAATAACCCAATCTAGGTTACGATCGACACTCAGCGGAATATCGATGTCGCCTTCGGTATTAAGAATGTTGGATTCCACACCCCGAATGATCGCGATACCGTCTAAAAATCGAGGCAGGATTTTTTGGTTGGAGAAAAACCAGTAATGCGGCGCGCCCGGCATTGATTCTGCGTGATCGGTCGTACAGAACATATCCAAGCCGTTCTCTTTCGCCAATTTTGCATTTTCAATCAAGGTGCTGTACGCATGACCACTGGCGTACGTATGTGTATGGGTATCAACTTTAAATTCCATCATCCACTCTCTTAGGTGCGCTATCTTGCGTGCTATTGTATACCTACACGTGACGTACCGTCAGCCCAAGATGAGTATCAGACTTCAGCTTGCTCCTCACTGATGGCTTTTATTAGGGGCAACGCTTTTTCCCATCCGTGATTAAACATAGAAACAAAGTCGCTGTGCGTATGAATGGTGACATTGAGTAACAAACGATCACTGTTGGTGTCGATCTGATAGATCTCTCGTGATCCAATCCACTTAGATGCTAAATCTCCATCCAGTTGCTGCCTATTATCCGGATTAAAAATGGCAATGTGATGAAATTCAAGGCGCTGTTGCGGTTGCACGATATCGATAGTCGCTCGCGTTCCGCCCATATCGGGATCAAAAAAAGTGATGTCTTGCCCTTCTTCCCATATCCCATCAAATTGAGACTGGGGTGAGAAAGCCTGTGCCCAGCGTTTGTATAACTCAGCATCGGTTAGCACTTCCCACACCCGTTGCGGTGTAGCCGAAATCTCAACGTAATAATTTAGCGTAAGCATTATTTCTCTCCCTGAACCTTTCTTGACGCTAGTTCATTGTCAGAAAAAATCAAACCTCACCTCTGATTTGCCTTATTTAATCCTCTATTTTCCGACAGGCTAAGAAGTTCTCGCTTGTAACCTACCACCACGATGCGCCGTAAAGCGAACCCAACATGTGTTCAGTATGGTTGCGAGCACGATTAAACTCATCCCGATAATTTGGCTTTGACTCATTCGGTCATCGAAAAACGCACTCTGCCAAACCGCGGTGAACAGTAGGTTAGTAAAAATAAGTGGTGCAAGTTGAGAGCCGCTGCTTGCCAGTTGATACGCTTTGGAGCGGAAAACTTGGGTGTTAATGATCATCAGGGACATCACACCGAGCCACAGCATATTAGAAGAAACAGTAGATTCCATCACATTGGCTTTGAGGAAAACATCGATGTCGTTAAACAACGTTAGCGGTAACAGAAATACGGCAGCAAACCCAAACGCCCAAAAGTTGATTTCTAATGGCGACATATCAGTTTTACTCACTTTATATAGCGTAAGCTGAGAGCCGGAATTGAAGAGTCCACCAGCTAGACCGAGTAATAAATCCGAACGCCAAGTAAACTCCCCACCAACTCCCGCCAACATAACCACTCCAGTAAACGCCATTGCTAAAGCCGCCAATGTTGAAACGCGAATGTGGCCTCCCATAAACAGCTTTTCAACCAAAGGAATAAATAATGGGCCAGTGGCAAACAATACCACCCCTTCTACCAGCGTTAACGTTTGTAATGACGCGATGAAACACAACTGTGATAAGCCGATACAGAAGGCGCGAAGCAAAATCGGTTTTAACGTCCCAGCTTTAGGAAAGGTAAGATTTTTGAAACGAAGTAAGACAAGCAAAATAAGTGCAGGAGCCAAAAAGCGTAAGAAGCTAAACAGTGTGACGGAAAGTTCACCTGTCAACTGCTTTGCTAACAACCCAGTAACAGATAAGCTTAACGTAGACATCAGCATGAAAAGAATAGATTTATTTACTGCATTCATTCGATACTCCTTAATATGTGGAGTATTTTATGAGATATCACTTATTGTAAATAGCGAGTAATATTAACCATTAATGTAAGAAAAACTTACAGGTTAACTTATCTCTCATCATGTTACGGTTTCTAAAATATGCGTAAATTAGTCCCTCTAAAATCCATCTATGCATTTGTCGCTGTGGCGGAATCTGGCAGCATGACAGAAGCAGCGCAGATATTAAGTGTGAGTCATTCGGCGGTGAGTCAGGCGATAAAATCACTGGAGACTCAGGTCAACAAACCTCTGTTTGATCGCGTAGGCAGACAAGTTCAACTTAATGCTGACGGTAAAAAATATTATCGAAAGGTTGCGCCAGCTTTAGAACAAATTGTCGATGCCACAGAAGCGCTAATCCAAGACCAAAACTTGCAACGTATTACGCTTAATATGGTGAATTCCTTGGCGCTGCATTGGTGGATTCCGCGAATGTCGAGTTTGCAGGACTTTGCTCCGCAATTAGACGTTCGTTTATCAAACCTGTCTGGCAGGTTTAATCTAGAGCAAGAAGGTATCGACGCTGCCCTCGTGCATGGAAACACCGAGGAATGGCAAGATTATTACTGTGAAAAGCTCAGTGAAGATGAACTGGTTTTGGTGTGTAGCCCTGAATTGATAGCTAAGACGAATGACTCAAACATCACTCAACTTTTAAAGCAGTATCCCATCATTGAAGTTACTAACGAGCGAAGAAAAAATGACTGGAACGTGTGGCAGGACGCGACGGGTATCCAGCGACCTAAAAATAAAAAACCAATCACTTTTAACATGTCGATACAAGCCGTCCAGGCCACAACTCGTCGTTTGGGGTTATTGGTCACTCATCGCTTGTTTGTGAAGGATGACATCAAATATGGTCAGCTAATCGAGCTGGGTGAACCCGTCATTAATCCTCATCAACAGCTTTACTTTGTATGCCCGCCACACAAGCTAAAGCTTGAATCGTTTCATCTGTTGCGATCTTGGCTACAACAATCATTCAACTATTAGAAACTTTTGTTAAGCACATTCACTGAAAAACTAGTATAAAGTTAGAAGAGCACTTTTCATCCAAGGATGGTTTATGAAGCAGTATCAAATATGGCTAAGCGCACTCTGTTTTGCAGTATCTTTGAGTACGACCGCTGAAGCAGAAAATGATAACCGCCTTTCAGAACAAGGGATCTCCACGGCAATTATTGGGGGGCAGCAGGCTACCCAAAACCAACTTCCTTTTTTTGCACGTCTTATTCTACATAAAACCGGCGCTAATCAGTTTGCCAATATTTGTGGGGGAACCATTGTAAACGACCGCTTCATTTTAACTGCGGCCCACTGCGTAGAACCAAGCGTTTTTACTGATGGCTGGACAATCAACGATCTACGAGTGCTAGTCAAAAACCCTACGATGAATGACGTGTTTGTTGAAGAATTCAAAGATGTTCGCTCTATCACGATTCATCCTGATTATGTGCCTAGCGATTTATGGATTAATGACATCGCTGTCCTTGAATTGACTAGACCTATCACCGATAACGTCCAATCCATCACTTTACCGCAAGACTTTGGAGACTACAGCAGCAAGTCAGTTTATCAGATATTCGGTTTAGGTCAGACCGCGACCAATGATGAAAGCACCCCCAACTATTTACGCTGGGCAGAAGTAAAACCCCTTACCGACACCCAATGCGCTTCGTTGGTAACAGGGTTTAACGCTCAGGAAAGTTTATGTGCGAATGGATTTCCTGAACGACGCTACACTGGCATCTGTCGTGGTGACTCAGGCGGTCCTCTCACCTATCAAGACAATAATGGCATGTATCAGCAAATTGGCATTGTGAGCTACGGTTCTTCAGTTTGCGAATCCGCTGCGATTCCAAGTGTGTTTACCGAGATTTTGAACTATGCAACATGGATTGAGACCCAAACCAGCTCAGGTGTAAAAACCAGTTATAACGCCCTCTTAGCAAGTTCGGAAGATTATCATAGCGAAGGGGACTCTGGCTTTGAGCCTGTCGATACCAACACATCTGGCTTTGGTAACAACGGCAGCAGTGGCGGCGGTGCTCTCGGATCAGGGTTGATCATGCTTGGAGGCTGGTTTGGTTGGCTAAGACACCGCAGAAATTATTCGCGCTCCTAGTAGCGTCAACAAGACATCATAATATCTTGCGCTTAACGCGAGAGTTAATGATGTCTTCAATCATCTTTTGCTCTTTTTTCGCTTTTTCATAGTTCTGCTTAGTACGCCAACGTTCAAGCACTTTTTCTAACCCTTGAACGCGTGCGTGCTTGTGTTCTAGCGTTTTCTGTACAGATGCACATTCCGCTTGCATAACGGCTTGCTCTTGCTCGTGGTGACGAAGCATTCTTTGTAGCATTTGGTCAACACGATTAAAGTTCATCAAAGCCGCGCTCGTCAGCGTCGGGCCGGTTCGGGTTGATTGTCCAGCGTGGCCTTTCAACGCCGACAACTGTTCCAATTGCATTGAAAGATGGGAGTGACGCTGACGCATGGCATCAAGTTGTTGACCCACACGGTCACGCTGTTTTTCTTCCATTTGCTGTAACTTGCCTACGGCTTTTAACTTGGATTTCATTTCAGCTTTGTCACTCCCATTTGATTAAGCACTTTGAAAAAGCTGCGCGAGCTCGGTCAAACTGGTTGGGTAATCTACAGACTCGTTGGCAGCTTGTTGTAGATATGCACGCAAATTTGGATACATAGCAACAGATTGATCTAACTCAGGATCTTGTCCTGGTTGATAACCCCCTAATGGCAGTAACTCTTTAACCTGAAGGTAGTTGGAGTACATTTGACGGAAGTTATTCGCAATCGTGCTGTGTGCGTCCTGCGTACAAGTATTCATACAACGGCTAATAGACGCGTTGATATCTATCGCGGGATAATGCCCTTGCTCAGCCAGTTGACGCGATAAAACGACATGCCCATCTAAGATGGCGCGCGCGGAATCCACGACAGGATCTTGTTGGTCGTCCCCTTCTGCCAATACGGTATAAATTGCCGTTAAGCTACCATGTTGATTTTCACTGTTACCCGCTCGCTCTAGGAGTTGAGGTAACACGCTGAAGACTGAGGGCGGATAACCACGAGAAGCTGGAGGCTCACCGAGCGAAAGAGCGATTTCGCGCTGTGCCATGGCGTATCGGGTTAGAGAGTCCATCAGAAGTAGAACGTCTTTGCCTTGGTCTCGGAAATACTCTGAAACGCGATGACAAAGTAGTGTCGCTCTTAACCTCATTAGCGGGGATTCATCAGCAGGAGCCGCGATAATGATCGCTTTCTTGCGCGCTTCTGGGGTTAAGTTTCTCTCGATGAACTCACGTACTTCTCTGCCTCGCTCACCGATAAGCCCGACCACAATTACATCGGCCTCCGTGTTTTTGGTGATCATCCCCATTAACACACTTTTACCGACGCCACTGCCAGCCATCAAACCAATACGTTGGCCTTTGCCTACCGTCAATAGTCCATTAATCGCTCGCACGCCTACGTTGAGTGGTGTATCAACTGGGCGTCGCTTCAGTGGGTTAATCGGTTTTGGTTCAAGTGAAACTCGCTCTCCCCCCTTAAGCGGAGCCCCGTCATCTAACGGCTCACCTAAACCATTCAGTACGCGTCCTAACCACTGAGAGCTTAGCTGCACGGTACTGTCACCATCAAGAGGGATGACTTTTGCACCAGCAAATAAGCCACCTAAGCGCCGAATAGGCATTAGGTAAGCAATAGTGTGCTCAAAGCCCACCACTTGCGCTTCGATCATGTCGCCTTCTGCGGTTTCTACGAGACAGCGCTGCTCCAGTTTAAACCGGCACCCAACGGCTTGTAACATTAAGCCGTTTACTTTAATCAAGCGCCCTGTCACGCGAGCAACAGGGATTGAATCGAGCGAAGCCAATGCTTCGCTCAAACGCTCACTCAATAGCTCATGGCTTAAGGTATTACTCATGCTCTGATTCTACCTGCGGAATACTAACTTCATCCAAAAGGTGTTGTTTTACATTGTCCATACAGGCTTCTAAACGAGAGTCGCAACTTGCATCCGCCTCTGCATCATCGGTCACTAGTTGGCAGCCACCAATCGGAAGTTCCGTATTAGCCACCAGTTTCCAAGATTGTGGTAGATCAGCATTAATGTGAGTAATTCGTTCTAAATCCTGCGGATTTAAATGCACGGTTACGGTTTCCGCTTTGCCTGGCATGGCAGACAATGTCTCATCCACCAAGGCAAGGATCTGTTGAGGCATTAAAGTGAGCTCAGCACGAATCACTTGCTGAGCCACTTTTTGTACCAGCTCACAAATCATATGACGTTGCTGTTGCTCTTTTTCGTCTTGCCAACGAGACAGCGCATGAAAGAGCTCGTTCACGGGTTTCGCCGCCTCTAGAAAGCTCTGTTTTCCTGACTGCTCACCAGACACAAAGCCTTTTTGGAAGCCTTCTTTTTGCCCATCTAACAGACCTTGTTGCTTACCCTGCTCGATACCTTGACGTAAGCCTTCTTCATGCCCTTGTTGTAAACCTTGTTGAAAACCGGCTTCAAGCTGCTGTTGAATATCAACTTGCGGCTCTTGCCAACCTTGGTTATCTAGCCCGAATTCGTCTTCTATAGCCTTAGGCTGCGCCAAAGGCGGAAAACGGTGCAAACGGTATCCACTCGGCGGCAGTCGCATCGTACTTGATTTTGTCTCTACCATGACGTTACTCCACCGTTGGCTCTTCATAAAGAAGCAACTGAACTTCACCAGATTCATCCAATTCACGCACCATTTGCATGATGTCTTGACGCGCTTTTTGAACACGACTTAGCGCAACAGCCCCGCGCGCTTCCATATCGTCTTCCAGTGCTTTCACCATACGCTGAGGCATAGAACGTTTAATGGCTTGCTGTAACGTAATTTCTGAACCTTTAAGTGCAACCGCCCACAATTCTAGTGGGATCTGCTGCACCAGCATGTCCATGGTTTCTTCACGCTGACGACCAAGAACCATAAAGTCGAACATATTCTCTTCAATGGCATTAACGACATCTTCATCATGCAACTTCAGCATTTCCATCAACGACCCGCGATCACCTTCAAAGCGGTTAATGATGTCAGCAGCTTGCTTGACACCAGATAGCGGTGTGCTTTGGCTTGCAGATACTTTTTCAATGCAGCGCTCAACGAGCTCATGCAAATCAATAGCAACTTGATGATCGATGTCTTGCAGCTGAGCAATTCGGAACAAGATTTCGTCATGGTAATCTTGTGGCAGGTGCTTCAACACCGCTGAAGAGCTATCGGCTGGCAAATACGCAAGAAAAATCGCTTGCATTTGCGGGTGCTCATTCACAATGAAACGAGCAAGCGTTTCTGCTTCTACCCACTGTAAGCGCTGCATATTGTTGCGAATTTCATCACCATACAGCGTATTCAGCAGCCCTTTTGCCAAATCATTACCCAATGCTTTACGTAGCGTATTGGACAAATATTCTTTAGAAGCTCCACGAATGCCACTGTGCTCACGAAAGTCTTCAAAGAAAGTTTGAATAACGCCGCGAGCGGAATCGCTCTTAATGCCATTCAACTTCGCCATTGCACGAGTCACCCGCTGGGTTTCATCACGGCTAAAGTGCTGTAAAACCTTCGCAGCGGCATCCTCGCCCATGCCTAATAGCACGAGCGCGGTTTGTTCTACATAACTAAGCGTCTGCTTTGATGGAACTGTGTTCATTGATGTTTACCCATTGTTTCAGTATTTCGGCTACGCGCTCTGGCTCTTCATTGGCAATAAGCTGTAGGTGTTTCAATTGAATCTCTAGTGGCGAACCGGCTGGAGGCAGCATGTCGCTGTTTACATCTAAGCCGGAAGAGGCTGAGATACCTTTTTCTGATAGACGGCGATCAAGCACTTCTTCATGCTCACGCTCTTCACGCGTTTGCAGGTTGTCATACTCAGGCTCTTCTTGCGGCTCTGCAAAGTCTAACTCTGGTACTGGCTTATCAACGCCTGTGAGGTGCATGATCAATGGGCGTAGTACGAAGAAGATCATCGCCAAGCCTAACAAACCACCGATAACGTAACGTATTGGCTGCTGTACTGTAGGGTCTTGCCACCACGGCAGCGCAGGAGGCGCATCAATTTCAATTGGAGTGAAGTTGAAACTCATCAAGCTTAAGCTGTCACCTCGTGCCGCAGAAATACCGACAGCATCCATGATCATATTTGAAATCTGCTCTTTATCTGCTTCACTCCAAGCAACACCATCCGGAGAGGCTTTCGAGTTCAACAGTACCGACACGCTCATTTTCTCAATTTGACCTTGTTGGTATTGAGTACGACGAACACTACTCCCCACTGCATACTGACGGTTTACTTCAGAGCGTGCGTTGGTGTTTTGGCTATCGTTCGTTTCTACTTCTTCACCAGTTACCGGCGGTTGGTTGCTTAGAGAACCTGGTACGCCTAGCGCGATTTGGTCAACTGAGTTGTTGTGAATGGTGTGCTCGTTACGTACGACAGGTGCGTTATCCAAAATCTCTTGCGTTTCTTCAACTTGGCTAAAGTCCATATCGGCAGCAACTTGCACACGGAAGTTACTCGGACCCACAATTGGCGTAAGCATGTCTGCTGCGCGTTGAATGATCTGCTTCTCAACGTTCTTTTGATATTCAAGGTATTTTGCATTGACTTTACCTGCTTCCGCCGAAGCAACATCTGCACTGAGTAAACGGCCATATTGGTCGATAACAGATACAAATTCAGGCTTCATCGCCGTCACGCTACCAACCACTAAGTTGATGATTGCTTCAACTTGCTCAGACTTGAGATCTTCGCCAGGTTTCAGCTCAAGCATCACTGACGCTGAAGGGTTCTCGCTGTTTTGACGAACAAATAAGGTTTGACGAGGAATAGCTAAGTGAACACGCGCATTCGCCACTGAATTCAGAGACATGATAGTGCGTACTAACTCACCTTCTAAACCATGACGGTAACGCGCCGTTTCCATAAATTGGCTTGTACCGAGAGAGCTGTCTTCTTTAAGCGAATCCAAACCTGTCGGCAGTTTGGCTTTAACACCTTTTGATGCAAGCAACATGCGAACTTTCGCAACTTCGCCTTCTGGCACAAGAACTTGGCCATTTTGCTCTTGCATACGGTAGCTCACACCTTCGCTTTCTAATACCGAAACAATCTCTCCGATATCAAAACGTTCTTGTTGGCTATACAGTGGACGAAAGCTTTGTGAGGAACTCCAAAGAGCGACCACAATGATTGCCGCAACAATTGCAGCGAGTACGGCAGATAACACTAGATTTCTCTGGCTACTCGACCAGATTTGCTTCAGCTTCGTTGTTACATCGTCCATGCTATTCGCAGTAGAAAATGTCTGTGCTGAGCCGGAGGTCATGGCTGTATTTCCGGCGACTTGGGGGGTTAGTTCTGACATGAATTACACCGGCATCTTCATAATATCTTCAAATGAGGTCACGACTTTGTTGCGCACTTGCATCAAAGCATTAAATGATAAGCTGGCTTTTTGGCTAGCGACCATCGCACCAACTAGGTCATCACTTTTTCCTGTTTCTACGGCCGTCATTTTTTGACTAGCCACTGATTGATGTTGATTCACTGTATCCAACACATTTGTCATCGCTTGTGAGAACGATAATGGTGCGTTTAGTGATTGTTGATCTAAAGGATTTGCACTCACGATAAACTCTGGCGGCTGCACTTGTGCCTGCATCGCCTGCATTTTTGACAACATAAGTTGCTCTGCCGAGACCGCATGAGTAGGTTGACTTGCCATCTATTTTTTCTCCTATTAGGCAGCCGAGCCTAGTGCCGACTGTAAATCAATACCATGTTCTCGCATGGCTGCGAGCTTGTAGCGTAGCGCTCGAGTTGATACTCCAAGCGCGTTTGCGGTTTTCGTTCGGTTTCCACCAAACTGACGTAATTTTTCTAAAATAAATTGATATTCGGCCTGCTTCTTCGCTTCTACATGACCAAAGCTTGAAGCTGGCTCAGCGGATGGAACTGGCGCAACAAGTTCAATAGGCAGCATCAGATCATGGGCAGTAATGTAGTCACCATGACGCATGACCAATGCACGCTGAATGACATTTTCCAACTCACGAATATTGCCTGGCCAGTGATACTGACTCAGCGCACTGATCGCGTCTTGGGATAGATGACAGCGACTGCTATCTTGATACTTTTCAATAAAGAATTGGCTGATCGGTAAAATGTCTTCTTTTCTTTCACGCAAAGGCGGCCAGTGCAGAGGCAAAACATCCAATCGATAATAAAGGTCTTCACGGAATGTGCCTTTTTGAACTTCTTCACGTAAGTCTTTATTGGTTGCCGCAATAACACGAATATCAAGCTTCACCGCCTTGTGGCTGCCTACGCGTTCCACTTCACGCTCTTGAAGAACGCGTAATAACTTGGCTTGAACTGCAGGGGACATTTCACCGATTTCATCTAGCAAAATCGTCCCGCCATTCGCTTCTTCAAACTTACCGCTTTGAGAGTTAGTCGCTCCTGTGAAGGCACCTTTGACATGACCAAATAGAACCGCTTCTAGCATCGACTCTGGAATGGCAGCGCAGTTAACCGCCACAAATGGACCATCAATACGTGGAGAGTGCTCATGCACATATCGAGCCAGCACTTCTTTACCCGTTCCCGATTCGCCTGTAATTAACACACTGGCGCTAGTGCAAGCGGCACGATGCGCCAATTGCAGTACCTGTTTGCTTCGCCAAGATTCCGCAACAATGTTGGCCATTGGCTTACCTAGCGCTTCAACGCGCTTCAGTAAATTGAGCAGCTGATTCGCTTCAAATGGGCGTAATAGATAATCGGTTGCTCCCGATTTCATCGTCTCAGCCGCCAAGATTCCCTGCTCTTGATCGACAATAGCGATAACAACACCAGAGTTACGTTGCTTTTGGTGGCAAGCAACAAACTCGCGGACACACATGTCCGGTAAAGTAGAGCTCACAAGAGTGATTTCTGCTCGATCTTCAAGTAATGCGCCTCGGCCAGTACGAGTGTGTTTTGCGGTGTAACCTGCATTTTGCAACACATCCAATACTGGTTGAGCAAGAGCTTCATTTGGCTCAACCAACAAAATTTTCGTTTTCGTCATCATTGAACCTTAACTTTCGTTTGTTGATTTTGTTGTTGTACATCAGGGTGGTGTTTCACTGCCGTTCGCTCGTTATCTCTAACTAGGCGCAACGTTACACGTCGATTTTTCGCTTGGCCCTTCGTCGAACTATTGCTGGCAATTGGGTAACGAGAACCATGCGCTCTTGTTTCGATCATCGATTTATCAATACCAAGTTCAACTAAGGCCTCGGCAACTTGCTCTGCTCTAGTACGTGATACTGAAAGGTTCGCCAAACTAGAACCAACGTTATCGGTGTGGCCATCAA
The DNA here is from genome assembly GCF_024744415.1 of Vibrio sp. RM-41-2B. NCBI lineage: Bacteria > Pseudomonadati > Pseudomonadota > Gammaproteobacteria > Vibrionales > Vibrionaceae > Vibrio > Vibrio sp. RM-41-2B. Next base: position 85,213 of record NZ_JAMQWD010000004.1, read on the forward strand.
TTAAAATCTTGGTCACACGATCATCAACAGATACATAGCTATTTAACGCTGCGAGCGTTTCTTGCTGCTTACGACTTAGCGCCTTCTGACCAAAGTCAAAAGACAGAACAAGATTTCGTGCCTCTGAAAACGAAAGCTTAGGCAAACGCGCTCGACAGGCATTAAATGACTTGAGCGCGTTTTGAATTTGAATAGTCGGAATTACAATCTCTGACAAAGAGGAAGCATCACTTCCCTTTAGTGACAACGTCACCCAATTACCAGTAGCAATTAAATCCATGAGTTCATCAGCACCTTTGCTGAAGACAAATCGTTGGGATGGCTTAGTAAAGTCAAGGGTGGCAAACTCTTTTCTATAAAGCTCACCAGACCAAGGAGCACTTTGACTTATTAGAGCAATCGTTTTCCATTTATTATTTTCATAATGTATATCGGAAATAAAATAAGTTTTATTGTTAGGTTCCGAACGGAAATAAAACTTCCCATACGGCGTGCTTGAGTGCAATAAGTTGCATTCAAAGTTGTTTCCTTTATATGTCCACTTTGAAAGGTCCATGGGGATGGTCACAACTTCACCTGAATATGTCACCTTAGACACTAGCAAACTGACAAAAATAAATATTTTACAATTTATTAAACCGTTAGGGTTCATGTATATCTTACAATTCCATGACCTTATCAATTTAATTAAATATGCCACTAAGCCGTGATAACTGGCATAGCTAATCATGTTAATTACCTATTCTGAATATTGAAACTGGTTACAAAATGCTCACAAGAGCATAGCCAAACCTTTAAAATCAAGATTTAAGCTTTAAAAACAATGTCTTATATTTTAATTATCTAAATTAGCCGTTACACCATGAAGATGGTTTTAAAAAGTTAATAACAACTAAAAACGCTTAATATTTTTATATTTTCTTATTAAGCAATTTATAAAGGAAACTAACCCTTTTTAAATTTTATTAAAAGATTAAGACTATATGCTCAAGGCAACATGTGAACTAAAGTCACAATCTTAGAGTTTGAAACTAAAAGATCATTAAAATTTCTGTGTAGACTACACGCCATTAAGTTAAAACAGTTTCGATTGTTAACGCACGGTAAAATATAAATGGAAAATAGAGTTAGCGAGCCTATTTCTGACATTCAACTACTTGATGTAGAATTATTAGGCAAACCTATTCATATCATTCGTGAAAAGCTTGAAGGCTTGATTTCAGAGTCTTGTTCCAGCCTTACGATTGAATTACAAAATTGGCTCAGTACGAGTAAAGTGGAAGCTAGCTTAACCTCTGTAGACTTGCATCGCTTTACACCGATAAAAATGGATAAAGACCAAACGTCAACCTATCAACACCAAGAGGGCGGCATGGTATTTGTTCATGGAGATGCTCACACGTTAATAAAACTGGCGGATCGGTTCTATGGCGCCAGCACTGAGCGTTCAGCAACAACACTGACAGCAAGTGACCTCCGCTTACAAGAGCGAATCAGTCGCATCATTATTGGTTGGCTTGCACCAGGTGAGATGTGGGAAATGGGTGAGTACGAAGCGCCCCGAGGGATTGGAATCAACGTGCAATTAAACATCGCGTTTGACGATCACCAAGGCTCAATTCATCTCAAACTAGATAGCCACCTTATTCAAACACTGATCGAGCAGCTTGAACTGCAGCCCGATACGGATTTGTACCAACCATTCTGTCGCTCTTTAGAGGCAACGCCTGTTCGACTGAATGTTGTTTTAAGTAAAAAGAAGATGCCGTTGAGCGACGTTGTAGGCTTACAACCTAACGATATTTTACCAATTGAGCTTCTTAATACGGTTCCAGTCAGCATTGGTAACCAATCTTTATTTACAGGTCGTATTGCTGAGCAAGACGGCCAACTTGTTTTGATCTTTAACCCTGATAAGGAACCGCAGCGATGAGCGAAGCGCCAGAAACGAATGCATTCGACGCAGAAGAATTGAACTTTGACGACTTTCAATTAGAAGACTTTGAAGCTGAAAGTACGCTCCAACAAGAACCAGCAACTGCGGAACGTGATCTTAGCTTTTTCAAAAGTATTCCCGTCACTGTCACGCTGGAAGTTGCAAGCAAAGAAATCCCACTTGGGGACTTAATGAAAGCCGGAGAAGGCACGGTTATCGAACTTGAAAAGCTCAATGGTGAGCCTTTAGACGTAAAGGTAAACGGCTCTCTAATGGGTCACGCTGAAGTCGTCGTCGTTAATGATAAGTACGGACTTCGTCTGATCGATGTACATGACTCTGCATTGAGTGGCGTTGGTCAATAATCTTAGGTAGGCATCACAATGAAAAATCTGAGCGCTTGGCACCGTTGGTTACCTCTTTTGGTACTGGTGTCACTTTTGTTTGCTTTCCCAACCATGGCGGCTGACAACGGCTTAACTATCCTGTCCGTTTCTGATGGCGACACACAGCAAGAATACAGCGTTAAATTGCAAATTCTGTTGTTGATGACGGCGCTCAGTTTTCTTCCAGCATTCATTCTGATGGCAACGAGCTTTACTCGGATTATCGTCGTCCTCGCGATTTTGCGCCAAGCCCTTGGTCTTCAACAAAGTCCTCCTAACCGCGTATTGGTTGGGATTGCTTTGGCATTGACCTTGCTGATCATGCGACCTGTTTGGAGCGATATTCATGAAAATGCATTTCAACCGTATGACAATGGTGAAATCACGCTAATACAAGCATTCTCTGTAGCAGAGAAACCAGTGAGAGAGTTCATGCTGGCACAAACTCATCAAAGCTCTCTTGAGCAAATGCTGCGTATTGCCAATGAACCACTCGACCAAAACGTTGAAGATATTTCTTTTGCGGTTGTCTTGCCTGCGTTTGTCATCAGTGAACTAAAAACCGCCTTTCAAATTGGCTTTATGCTCTTCATCCCCTTCTTGGTTATCGACTTGGTTGTCGCCAGTGTGCTCATGGCAATGGGTATGATGATGCTATCGCCTTTGATTGTTTCACTCCCTTTTAAACTGGTGGTGTTTGTACTCGTGGATGGCTGGGCAATGACGGTTGGCACGTTATCTGCCAGTTTCGGTTAAATAGGAGCATGCTATGACCCCTGAACTAACCGTAACGTTATTTTCCGATGCAGTATGGCTGATCATTCTGATGGTTGCGGTACTGGTTGTTCCTGGCCTAATTGTCGGTTTGTGTATCGCCGTTTTCCAGGCCGCCACACAAATCAACGAGCAAACACTCAGCTTTTTACCACGTTTGCTCGTTACGCTATTAATGGTGATTTTTGCGGGTCATTGGATGCTCCGAAAAATCATGGAACTGTTTGATTTCTTATTCCACAACATACCGGGGATGATTGGCTAATGGCCATCACATTTGCAGAGCTCTCAGCGATACTCGGTCAACTCTGGTGGCCGTTTTTTCGTGTGGGAGCTGTATTTATTTCGATGCCCTTCTTTGGTGATGCAATCATTCCCGTTTGGATCCGTACCTTACTGGCACTCTCGATCGTCGTGATTACCGCACCATTGATGCCACCAATGCCACAAGTCGAATTATTCTCCATAACGTCTCTATTCCTTGCTTTTGAGCAAGCGATTTGGGGCGTGATGTTTGGGCTAATTTTGCACATGCTCTTTAACGTTTTCACCATGCTTGGTCAGGTCGTTTCTCTGCAAATGGGATTGGGTATGGCAATGATGAATGATCCTATCAACGGACTTTCTGTCGCCATTTTGGGCCGCATATTTCTTATATTTTCAACCTTGTTATTTCTCGCGCTAGAAGGACACTTGCTCGTCATTGATATCGTGATTCAAAGTTTTGTCGTGTGGCCGGTCGGTTCTGGCATCACATCGCTTTCTCTGCAAGGCGTTGTAAATATTTTCGGTTGGATGTTTGCCTCTGCTTTAGCACTAGCGTTGCCTGCTATTGTTTCAATGCTCCTAGCCAACATCAGTTTTGGTGTGATGAATCGCGCCGCCCCCTCACTCAACGTGTATGCGTTAGGTTTTCCAATGACGATGCTTCTTGGCCTGTTCAGCGTATTAATTTCAGTATCTGGTGTGCCGGGTCGCTACACCGCGCTTGTGCACGACACCATCAGACACTTGAGTAACTTTATGTTGGGGGGCGCATGAGCGATCAATCGTCTCAGGACAAAACTGAAAAAGCCTCACCGCAGAAAGTAAAAAAAGCACGTCAGGAAGGACAAATTCCTCGTGCTAAAGAGTTTACTACTGCGGTGATATTTCTAGCGGTGGCGCTCTACTTTTACTCTCAGCTCAATAGCATTTGGGAAAGTATGTCAGGTATTTTTCGCTACAACATGATGCTGACGCGAGCCGACTTAGAAAACCCGAAACAGCTTGTCGAGCAATTGGGACAAAGTTTAGCGGTAATCATCGACATGTTATTACCGTTGTTTACCGTCATTATTATCGTGACCTGTGGTAGCAGCCTTGTACTAGGCGGTTGGATGTTCCGTCCGGCGAACGTTATGCCAAAGCTGAGCAAAATTAATCCTTTAAGTGGGATAAAGCGCATTTTTTCGACACGCTCAGTGGTTGAGCTATTAAAGTCCACGTTCAAAGTAGCCGTTATTTTCGGCATCTTATATGGCTATTTAGACAACCACTTACAGCCTCTGCTAGGTATGCAAAACTTACCTTTAAGCCAAGGCTTTTCCCTGGTGATGTCTATTCTCTTTGAAGGCTTATTGTTGATGGGGTTTGCGTTGTTGTTATTTGGTGTTGTAGACATTCCCTACCAACGTTGGGAGCACCTAAAAGAGCTGCGTATGACCAAACAAGAGCTGAAGGAGGAATTCAAGAACAACGAAGGCCGCCCAGAAGTAAAGCAGCGAATCCGTCAAATTCAACAGCAGTTTGCACGCCGTAAAATCGATAAGATGGTACCAACGGCTGACGTGATCATCACTAACCCAACTCACTACGCTGTCGCTCTGAAGTACGAACCTTCACTTTCTGATGCTCCATTTGTGGTTGCAAAAGGCGTAGACGAAACAGCCATGCACATTCAACGAATCGCCCGAGAAAACAAGGTGGAGATCATCAACTCACCACCGTTGACTCGTTCGATCTATCACACCACAGCGATTGAACAAGCAATCCCAAGCCAACTGTACATTGCCGTGGCACATATTCTTACTTACGTTTTGCAATTGAAAGCCTTCCGTAAAGGTGAAGGAAAAGAGCCAACTCCTTTGCCTCATTTTTCGATTCCAAAGCATTTGCAGCACTGATTAACCCGCGTTTATCCAAGGACACGAAAGTATGCTTAACCGGTTAAAACAACTTCAAACATCAACCAAAGGCTACATTGGCATTCCAATTGTCTTGCTAATGATTTTGGCAATGGTGATTTTACCTTTGCCTCCCCTGCTATTGGATGCGTTGTTTACCTTCAATATCGTCTTGGCAATCCTAGTATTGCTGGTCAGCACTACCGCAAAGCGACCATTAGACTTCTCAGTTTTTCCAACGATTTTGTTAGTCGCGACATTATTGCGTCTTACACTAAACGTCGCTTCCACACGAATCGTACTCCTAGAAGGACATAATGGGGGGGATGCGGCAGGTAAAGTCATCCAAGCATTCGGTGAAGTCGTTATTGGCGGTAACTACGTCGTTGGTATGGTGGTGTTTGTTATCTTGATGATCATCAACTTCGTCGTAATTACCAAAGGTGGCGAACGTATCTCTGAGGTGTCAGCGCGCTTTACTTTGGATGCCTTACCGGGCAAACAGATGGCGATTGATGCCGACTTAAATGCCGGTCTTATCGATCAGGAAACCGCTCGATTGCGTCGTAAAGAAGTCGCTAACGAAGCCGATTTCCATGGTTCGATGGACGGTGCCTCAAAGTTTGTGCGAGGCGATGCTATCGCTGGTTTGCTAATTCTGTTTATCAACATCATTGGTGGTATCAGCATCGGCGTCTTTGAGCATGGACTCGCAGCATCTGACGCCTTTAAAACCTACGCACTACTTACAATCGGTGATGGCTTAGTAGCTCAAATTCCGTCACTTCTATTGGCAACGGCTGCAGCGATTATCGTTACGCGAATTAATGATAGCGATAATGGCATGTCGGAAACCATGCAAAAACAATTGCTGGCAACCCCGGCGACACTGTTTACCGTCGCAGGCATCATGGCTGTGATAGGCATGGTACCAGGCATGCCACATTTGGCCTTTTTTGCTTTCGCGGGTGCTTTAGCTTTCGCGGGTTGGCGTCAAACGAAAAAGCCCGTGCAAGACTCCCAAATCGAGGAGGTCGAAGCACTTTCACAAGCCATGCAAGAGGACGATACACCACTTACGTGGGAAGATATTCCTCATGTTCAAACGTTGTCACTTTCCCTGGGTTACCGTCTCGTTCACCTAGTCAACAAAGAACAAGGTGCACCTTTATCACAGCGTATTCGCGGTGTGCGCCGTAACCTATCTGAACAAGTCGGCTTTTTATTACCAGAGGTGCGTATTCGAGACAACCTAAGCCTTAAGCCGAATCAGTATACAATTTCTCTCAATGGCGAAGTGATCGAACAAGGCTTTATCGAGCCAGAACGTTTGATGGCGATTGCAGTCGGAGAAACGTACGGTGAGGTAGATGGTATTTTGGGCAGTGATCCTGCCTACCAATTACCAGCAGTATGGATTGAACATCAAGACAAAGCGAAAGCGCTGAACATGGGTTATCAAGTGGTCGATGATGGCACGGTCATCGCGACTCATATTAGCAAGATAATGAAAACAAACCTTGCTGAGTTGTTTACGCACGACGATGTTGAAGCCATGACGCAACGTTTGACACAGCAAGCACCGAAGTTAGCCGAAGCCCTAGCCGCGGCACTTAACCCTGCGCAGCAACTCAAAGTATATCGCCAGTTGTTACTAGACCAAGTGCCACTAAAAGATATTCGCACGATTGCTAACACGATGTTGGAATCCGCAGAAAACACTAAAGACCCGATTTTACTGGCATCTGATGTGCGTTGCGCACTAAAACGCACGCTCGTAAACCTGATTGCGGGACAGAAAAACGAATTAAATGTCTATGCTCTCTCTGATGAACTAGAACAAATGCTACTGACTTCGCTACAACAAGCACAATCTTCTGGTACAGTAATGTTAGACAGCTTCCCAATTGAGCCAAATATTCTTGGTCAGTTCCAACAAAACTTGCCACTGATAAGACAACAGCTCAAACAACAGGGATTACCTCCGATTCTTCTCGTTATGCCTCAGTTACGTCCACTTCTGGCTCGTTACGCACGCACATTTACGCAAGGACTGGCAGTATTGTCTTACAACGAAATTCCAGAAAACAAACAAATCAATGTGGTAGGAAACCTTGGTTAATCTTATTTCAACACATGCGATGTACGAACATTTGGTTGGTCTCGCAGTACAACATATCGTCACGGATGACGATCAATTAGTATTTGATGCTTTAAAGCACAATGACATTCAACACGCGTGCCAAGCCATTCGCGAGACTCAATCAGGAGAGGTAGAATTCCAACACCTGACGTTGAGATTTGGCACGCGTGGCGAACAAAGCGTCTATCAATTCGAACTCTCTGAACAAATGCAGTACTGCCTAGATTTGTTCAGCCTTTATCTCGCATTGCGACAAACACAGTTTCAGCTAGAAGCCTTTCACCCCGACTTAATCAGTAACGTCGTCGTGCCGGTAAGAATTGACGCATTACTATGGGAACCAGGCATATACTTTCTCGAACAGATGATTCAGTTTCACTCTTCCGCTTTTCAACATGTGATTCCTTCTCTTCAAGCAGACAAAACGCTATGCGCCTATGATAAAGTCTCAGCGCTGATAGAGAAGTTAAGAGAAAACGCCTACTCACTTTGGTTTGAAGTCGCGACATCACAAGTGAACTTCGAACGAGTCGCTGACTTTAATCCCGATATGATCAAACTATCAGTCACGTTAGAGGATAAAGAAGAAAGACATGCTTTCCTACCGATTGCTAAGTTCTTAAGAAAGCACAAATACCCTTGGGTAGCCGGGCGGGTAGCGAGCCAAACAGAGCTAAACCGCTATCGCTTGTTAGGGGCCAATTATTACTTTGGTTATTTCAGTGACATCCCGACCTCCCTCTCTTTTCAATCTTTTGGTGAGGAATGACAGAATCCTAACTATTAATCTTTATAAAACAGCGCGAATTATTCGCGCTGTTTTTTTATTTATAACGAAGAACGACAATATTGATAGATGACTGCTTCCCTGATTAAGTCAGGCTTATTCAGGTTATTTGATGTTATATCTGCATTTTCATGGAATACAAGTCACTAAAAATCATCAATTTTGATCTTTTTTAGGAATTTTTTAATTTTCAAATTAATCATTAAAGCTGACCGACCGCCTCTAGTTAGTGACTAGGGAATATCCCGAGGCCTGAAAGATATAGTGACTAACTAAGGAGACTAAGATGGCTTTATCAATGCACACTAACTACGCATCGCTTGTAACTCAAAACACTCTGAACAACACAAGCGGTCTTCTAAACACTGCGATGGAGCGTCTAAGCACGGGTTACCGCATCAACTCAGCAGCAGACGACGCTGCGGGTCTACAAATTGCAACTCGTCTGGAAGCTCAGACTCGTGGTATGAATGTAGCGATGCGTAACGCACAGGACGGCATCTCTATGATGCAGACTGCTGAAGGTGCAATGGATGAGATGACAAACATCACATACCGCATGAACGACCTAGCAACACAATCTTTGAACGGCTCAAACAGTCAAGAAGACCGTGCAGCTTTGGATGCAGAGTTCAAACAGCTAGCATCTGAGCTAGGCAACATCATGGAAAACACTTCATTTGGTGGTCAAAAACTTCTAGCTGAAGGCGGCGGTTTTGGTGCAAGCAGCGTTACTTACCAAATTGGTGCGACTGGTGCAGAGAAACTAGCTGTAAATGCAAAAACACAGCTAAACGACATCTCGACAGCAATTGCTGGCCTGACAAGCATCAGCACTGCTGCTGCAGCTTCTACAGCTCTTGCAAACCTTTCAAGCTCTGGCGGTATGCTAGCAGATCTAGGTACAGCACGTGCTCAGTTTGGTGCTAACATCAACCGTCTAGAGCACACAATGACTAACCTTGGTAACATGACTGAAAACACTTCTGCAGCAAAAGGCCGTATCACTGATGCAGACTTCGCTACAGAGTCTTCAAACATGACTAAGAACCAAATGCTTATGCAAGCAGGTACAACAGTTCTTTCTAAGACTAACCAGCTTCCTGGCATGGCAATGTCTCTACTACGCTAATCATTGAAGCTTATAACCCCACCCATCCGGTGGGGTTTTTTACTATCTGAATATTATGACACCAGTTTATTCTCAACATATTGATATCATTCGCTCTCGTTGGCCTGACGTAGCAAAAGCCTTAGACAGTGCAGACTTTAGCGACTTACACTTTGAAGTAGTTGAAAAAGCAGCGATGACCCTAAAAGTCAACGGAGTTCAACTTAGCAGTGCTTATGACCCGGTCGAAGAAGCCTTCCAGTACCGAAGCCTAACGTCTAGCGACGATTATCATATTTGGGGCATCGGTATGGGCAATGTCCCATCCCTGTTAACACAAGATAAAAATGCTCGATCAATTCGTGTTTATCTTTATAACCTACCGTTAGCAAAATTGGTGCTTTCTCTCGTTCCACAACAATGGATATCCGATCCTCGTGTTTCGTTGATCATCGTCTCAGAAGACCAAAGCGATATAGGTAGAAAACTCGCGAGCCTTACTTGGGATGATTGTATCATTCTCAATGCCGACAGAGCCATTTCGCGTCATACTCATCAATGGCTTTATTTCCGCTTAGAAAACCGTGTTTTGATCGGCTATGCAAACGCTAGCTATAGACATAGCGATGAAGAACTGCTCACAAGAGAGAAAGAAAACGAACCTCTTTTAAAACGCCTAAACTCTTCTGATCATTATCTTATGTATCAAGTAGACGACGCTATTTGTATTGGTGCTGGCCCATCACTCCAGCATCATATTGAAGAGTTAAAAACAGTCTATAACCGACCAAATCGTCCCAAGCTTATTGCTGCATCAACTGCATGCAAGTGCTTAATTGAAAATAACATCAAACCAGATGTCGTATTTGCTGTAGATTTAAATTTAGGTGACGAACATATTCCATATGAGATCGCCAAAAATACTATTTTGGTGTTTGGTAGCCATATGCCTAGCCGTATTTTCCAAAACTGGCATGGCGAGAAGTATTACTTACACTTGGGTGACTTCACATACGACAGATTTGCAAGCAAACTACCGGTTAAATATCGCCCATACTCGTTTGGTTCGGTAATCCATCCTCTAATCCACTTCACCCTTTTACAAGGTGCTACCCAAGTATCACTAATCGGATGCGATTTTGGTTTCCCTGGAGATATCATCCATTCAGGACGCGAAAACAGACCAGACGACCCGAACGCGACGATGACAGCACGAGTAGAGAATGGTTATGGTGAGATGATCAAAACCTCACCAGCCTACCGCATGTTTGGAAGCGGTGTTGAGAACCTAATAGCAGCATCACCACAGACCAAGTTTTACAATTGGAGCCGTATTGGTGCAAAAATTATTGGTGCTGAATATTTCAATGTGGAGGAACTATATGGCAACCGAGATTAACTCTGTTTATGACACTTTTATTAAAACTTCAGAGGTTTACTCATACGGTGACCACTTGACAGGCGACTTAATGTTAGGGAGATGTCTAAATCTCCTAACAAAATTATTCACCGTTCAGTCAGAGCGCACGTCTGTTCTCGAAATACTTTCGCGAATAAATACCGCCCGAGAAGTTCATGACTTCACTGCACTTGCAGATATTCTAAGGTATGAAATTGCGCCTAACATAAAAGCGTTGAGTGAACGCTATTAGCTCTAGAAAGCCTCATCATTGAGGCTTTTTTATCGCCTGATGTAAATAGAACTATTATTATCCCAATGAGAGTCTGGCAATCTAAAACCTACTTTCAGCATAATATTCCTTAACACTTTGTTAAATAACTCTAGTTCCACTGGCTCAGGACTATTATCGAACTGATAGCGTTTTAACTCAGGAAATTTTGATATGGCCTCTTTTTGGATACTTGCCAACTCGTCAGAATTAAGACTCTGCTTGCTAAGTAGTTTAGCGTGAATAAAGCGCTCATATTCGCGAGCACACTTCATTAGTCGTAAGGCAAATTCGTTCATAATTGTTGTTTTTCTTTCCGATACTCCAATTTGATGAAAAGATAACAGGAAGCATATAAATACGATGTAAGAATTATCTTAATTCATTAGAAGTAAACACCGAAATATCTGTTCTGAGTCCCTTCCTCCCTTTCAACTCCACTTAGAAATTCTATTAAACATTTACGAGTCTTGAGTCGCCTTGTCTTATAGGAAAACGCTACTTGTTTTCTAGAGGAAAGCGGAACACAAAAGGTGGAACCACAGCTTCCTCTCTATGAAATAATACATCGCAAAGCATTGTTATATATAGCCATTTATATACGGCACACATCTTGCGATGAACTGTTAAACCAAGGCATAGCAGATAAGCTATTTAAGCCGTATATATGAGAGAGGGAGTAACCTCATGAGTTCATTAGATCCAATTACAATGGCTACTAAATTTGCCACTTTTGACGTTCAACCGTTTCAACAGCGCTATCAGCTACAAGCCAGCAAATATCAAGCGCAACTTTCCGCACTAGGTAAAGTTGAAACGGCATTACGAGACTTTCGTAATTCGTTAAACGAAATGAACAGCAGCACAAACACCATCATTAAGAACAGTGCAACCCTATCTCAGGAAGGTTACTTTACAGCCAGTGCAGATGCTAAGGCCCTCACAGGCAACTACCAAATTTTTGTTGAGCAAGTTGCCACGTCTCATCAAGTCTCTACAGGGATGCCTGCTGATCTAGAAGCAACAACTGAAGTCCCAACAACTGGCTCTCTCGAGTTCACGATCAATGGCGAAACAATGACGCTAGATCTATCGACTGTTGATTCAGACGGTGATGGCACAGCAACAGTCAGTGACTTAGCAAAAGCAATCAACAACAACAGCGATAACCCTGGAGTAAACGCCACCTTAGTTCGCTCAAATGGTCAAACTCACTTTATGTTATCAAGCACTGAAACTGGCGTTGCTAACCAAATCAACGTCTCGGCGTCTGGTACTGGCCAAGCCTGGTTTGAAGATGCATTCACAAATCTAAACCAAATTAGCGCCCCGCAAGATGCTGTAATGTGGTTGGGAGCTAAAGACTCTGGTCTCAAACTGACGAACGCAAGCAATACATTTGAAGGTGTAATCGACGGTGTAGATATTACTCTAACCAAAGCTCAAGCTTCTGGTGAAACACCTGTTGGCCTTGATATAGGCTCTGACAGCGAAGCAACTAAAGAGCAATTGGATAAGTTTGTTGACACATATAACACTCTTATTGGCGCAATGAACCAGCACACCCAAATAGGTAGTGAAGACAAAAAACGTGGAGTGTTAGCAAGTGATCCAACACTTCGCTCCATTGAGAGCCAATTAACTAATTTGGTTCGAGGGGAACACGGTGGTATGCGTCTGAGTGAAATCGGTGTGAGCTTGGATCGTGATGGAAAAATGAAAGTCGACCACGAAAAATTCGCCGAAGTTCAAAAGAATAACAGCGTGGGCTTGGAAGCAATGTTTAATGGCGACGATGCCTTACTTGACTCAATGGACGCGATGATTGATCCATTTCTGAAGTTTTCATCAGGCGCATTCAAATCCCGTAAAAATGCGCTTCAAGCTAACTTGGATCGCATAGAAGATAAACAATCTACATTAGAGCGTAAATACGATATGTCGTACAAACGCTACATCAAACAGTTCACACAAATGAACGCGTTAATGACCCAAATGAACCAAACCATGTCGATGTTTGGCTAAGCCTTTAGGAGAAAAAACTCATGCTTATGGACTCTGGCTATGACTCGTACCAGCAAGTAGACCTCAACGCGCAAGCGGCAGCAGCAAACCCACACCAATTAGTCATTATGTTGATCGATGGCTTACTTGATGAAGTTGAACGTATTCGTGGCCATTTGGCTGCGAATCGCTTGGCTGAGAAAGGTAACGGAATCAACAAATGCATGAACATCTTGATTGGGCTCACAAGCGCTCTAGATGATGAGAATGGTGGCGAAATTGCTGAAAACTTACGCCAGCTGTATGACTTCTGCCAAGTTGAGCTTTATTACGCCAGCGTGCAGAACGATGCGAATCGCTTGGTTAATGTCGAGCGTGTAATGGGTAACATTCGTGAAGGTTGGATGAATTTTGGACAACAAGCATAAAGTGTCGCCAGAGCGATTTCGTCATTTATCTCAGCTCATCCAATTCGCTACAAAAACAGCAGATTGGCATGCGCTTAAGCGCTATGACTTGCAGTTGCGAGAGCTATTGATCAGTCACAAACCTTTTTTGAAGGATCCTAAGCTTGCACCTGAAATTCAACGTGCCAAAACCGTTCATGCTGATGCATTCGCTAGATTAGAAAAGTCGAAGAACGAGTTAGAAAAAGAGATGAACATGGTCAATGACCATCAAGAGCGCGCTATGGCCTATCAATTAGCGATGACCATGGAGCTAACTCAATGATCGTATCTCCTTCAACTCAAATATCCGGCAATGCATCACCTAGCCATGAAGGCAACATAAAACAAGCAAGAGCTGTACACGGTTTTTCTCATAACCCTATGTCTGAGCATAGCCAGTATGACGGCCAAGGTTTCGCCTCAGCTTCAACCGTGCCGAGTTTTCATCTTACCGCTCCAGCTTTGGACAGCGAAGAAAAGGCGTATGATCGTGGTTCGGATACTGACGAACACTCGGCTTCTGAAGCAGATGCTCACCTGACAAGTACACTGGGTTCAACAGAATCACCTGATCTTGCTATGCAAGCTCAGGCTCTAACCCAGAGTATGCTCACTATGGCCGAAAAGCAGCCGGGTCAGTTCGGAAAAACTCCGCCTTTAGCGGTAGCTAACGACGTTAAGTCTGCAACACAAGACTCAAATAACGCCTTGCTAAACACCTCTCCAAAGCAACAAGAGGTGCAACAAAGCCAACCGATGTCATCGAACTCGCGTCTATCAATCTCCAGTGCCGACTTTCAGACCCTATTGAGTCAACCAGCTCAAGGGCAACCAACGGCCTCACCACTCCAAGGACAAACACCAACGCCACAAGCCCCGAACACCGCCGTTGCCACGAGTCATATTCAAACTCAAGGCTCTGAGTGGGCGGCTGTGCGCGTTGACACCAGTGCTGGAAAATGGGGAGAGCAAATGATGCAAGTTCTGCATGACCGTGTGACTCTTCAAGCGCAACAAAATGTACAAGAAGCCAAAATCCGCCTCGACCCACCGGATTTAGGTAAGCTGGATTTACTTGTACGTGTTGAAGGCGACCGACTAAGCGTGCACATCAATGCCAATACAGCCGCAACACGAGAAGCTTTAATGCAAGTGTCTGAGCGTCTGCGCACAGAACTGCAAGAGCAGAACTTCGTCCATGTCGATGTCAACGTGGGCTCTGATCAAAGCCAGAGTCGCAATGACCAACATACAAATGAAGAAGACGCCACTATTTTCGCAGCACGAGAATCTGGTGCATTCCAAACCACAACAACAAACTATTCAGAACACTGGCTGAACACTCAAGCCTAGTTAATCCTCGAGGAAAAAGGTTATGACCAAACAACAAATGATCGCCCTGTTTATCGCCATGATCATCACCAGCGCCCTCGTTTCGGCCGCCACGATTATGGGCGGAATCTGGTACTTAAACAAACACGCTCAAGAGTCACCTGACTCTGGTTCCTTGATCGATGATTCTCCATTGTCATTTTTAGTCACAGAAGAACCGACAAGCAAAGGTCCTAGCTTCCATCCTTTAGACAAAGTCGTTTTAACCGTAAAAGGTAAAAAGCAGACTCACTTTGTCATGCTAGAACTAGCGATTGAAACACGACGTCCTGAGCGCATCAAAGACATTGATGAATACATGCCAATGGTACAAAACTCATTATTAAAATTGTTTAGCGACAAAACATTTGATGAGTTACAGCAAGCGGGTGCCATCGATATTCTGCAAAACGAAGTAAAACAAACGCTTTTACTGGCTTTTGCTAAGACAGACATCGTTCGCGAAATCGACGATGTTTTGTTGACTAAATATGTTGTGCAATAACGGAGCACAACCATGTTAGACATGAATATACAAGACACCTATACCACAGAAGAGGAAGTGACGACGCCATCACGCCCAATTGACGAAAATGCACTGCTGCAACGTCATCAAGTTATGGTGAAACGCGTCGTTAACCAGCTACGTGTTCATGCCACTTCTCACTGTAGTATTGAAGATATGCAGCAAATTGGCCTTATCGCTCTAGTTGAAGCTGGACGCCGATACGGCGATGTTGACGATCCTCATTTCCCTGCCTTTGCCGTGTGTCGCGTTCGAGGTGCAATTTTAGACGAATTACGCCGGTTAGATTGGCGCTCACGTAAAACTCGCCAACAGGCTCACGAACTCAACGACGTGACTCGAGATCTCACACGCTCTTTAGGTCGGATGCCTACGGATGCAGAAATCATCCAAGCCTTGGGGACGAATGAGCAGGACTATTACAACCGCCAAAATGCCGCCCTTGCGGGAGAGATGCAAAGCCTTGACCAACTGATGGAAAGCAGTGGTGATAGTTATATTGGCGGGAAATATGATGGCATGGAACATGAGCATATTCGTCGCAGTTTAGATAGCGCTTTAGGCAAATTGCCGAAGCGTGATCAATTGCTGCTTACTCTGTTCTATCAACATGAACTCAACTTACACGAAATAGCTCTGGTATTGGATCTGACACCACCTCGTATATGTCAGCTTCACAAACAAGCGCTGAAACAACTCAACCAATTAATGTCCTCTTAGGAGTCACAAGATGCAAAAGTTTTTTGGAGTCCTCACTATCCTGGTGTGCGTCTTCGGTGGATACATGTGGGCCGGCGGTAACTTAGGCGCTATCTGGCAACCAGCCGAATTCCTTATCATCATTGGCGCTGCTGCTGGTTCTTTGATCATCGGTAACCCACCTCACGTACTGAAAGAAATGCGTCGCCAAGTGCCTGCGACCATCAAAGGCCCGACAGAAGAGCATGAGTACTACATGGAATTAATGGCGCTGCTCAATAACTTGCTCGAGACAGCGCGCAACCGTGGTTATAAGTTTCTCGACTCTCACATTGAGTCGCCAGAACAGAGCTCTATGTTTCTCGCTTACCCGACGATTGCTGAGGATCATCGCCTAATTTCTTTCATTACTGATAATTTACGTTTAATGGCAATGGGACAAATGTCGCCTCATGAATTAGAGGGACTGCTAGAGCAAGAAATTGAAGCTATCCAAAACGAAATGCTTTTGCCTTCACGCTCACTACAGCGTACAGCAGAAGCACTACCTGGCTTCGGTATTCTTGCAGCAGTTGGTGGCATCATTATCACCATGCAGGCCATTGATGGCTCAATCGCTATGATTGGTTATCACGTTGCAGCAGCTCTCGTAGGTACATTCATTGGTATTTTCGGTTGTTACTGTGGTTTAGACCCACTAAGTAACGCCATGGCTCAGCGAGTAAAACGTAATATGACTGCTTTTGAATGCGTACGCGCAACCTTGGTTGCCTACGTAGCGAAGAAGCCGACATTGCTCGCCATCGACGCTGGTCGTAAACATATTCAGCTAGACATCAAACCAACATTCAACCAAATGGAGAAGTGGTTAGCTGAACAGGAGGGATAATGCAAAAACAAGAGCATGTAGTGTTCAAACGTGCCAAAGCACACAGCCATGATGAACCTCATGGCGGCGCGTGGAAAGTCGCGTTTGCTGACTTCATGATCGCCCTAATGGCGCTGTTTCTTGTGCTTTGGGTTATGCAGGTGGTAGACAAAGAAGAGCGTAAAGCAATTGTCGCCCACTTACATAGCTCAAGCGTATTCGACAAGAGTTACGGTAATCCATTTGATACTTCACAAAGTATCTCTCCTATTGACTTGGCACAGGACTCTTCTGTGCCAAGTAAACACAATTCCAACCACGTGGTAAGCTCATACTTTCGAGGTGACGGCGATGGGCCAGAAATCGACTCGTTGATTCCTGGTAACTTCGATACTCAGGAGCAACTTGCAGCGCTGGCGAAAGTCATTGAACGAATGACCGCTCAGATTAACGCACAAGGGAATGTCAACGTAACCGTGACCCCACAAGGCTTACGTATCGTCCTTCAAGATGATTACAAACAGCATATGTTCAGTCGTGGTGGCGCAGAGCTGACCCCTTTCTTCGAAGACTTATTACTTGCACTTGCGCCTGTATTTCAGCGTGTGAACAACCCACTGATCATCAGCGGACATACGGATGCGATTCCATTTAAAAAACGCTTTGGTCGTCAATCAAACTGGGCGCTATCTGCATCTCGAGCTGATGTCGCAAGAAATACGCTGGTTGAAGGTGGCATGCCGGATGATCGAGTCATGCAGGTCACAGGCATGTCGGATAGAGCACTGCTTAACCCTGATGAACCAGATTCAAGCGAAAACCGCCGTATCGAGCTGTTCATTTTAACGACGCCAGCAGCCAAAGTACTCGAAACTCTTTTTGGTAACCACCAAGAAAGTGAACTGCAAAAAGCGAAAGATAAAGCCGAATTTAACCAACCAGTCATTCGACAAGAAGTCATCAATTACTCGGGTGATACGGCCACCAACGAAGTAAATATTCAAGAATTATAACCTCAAAAGGTCACCTCGCCTGATGGTGACCTTTCTAACTGAAACCTCTGTTACTGTGACTTTTTAGTTGAGTTCTATATGCACATAACACCTTCCGAAAACAAAAAACGCGATCTGTTGAAGAAAGCCTTTTTATGGTTAATTGTCTTCGACTACCTTTTATTGGCGTTTTTCTTAACTCAGCTGTCCAGTTTAACGCTTAACAGTGGGACCATGATTAGTATGCTGCTCGTCGTCTACAACGTCTTACTCGTTTCTCTGTGCTTTCAAAGAACCAATAAACAGGACTCTTATATTATCTACCCTGTTTTATCCGCGACGTTGTTGGCATTTGTCTGCTTTCTTTATTTCTTTTTTTTAATTTAGATACCTGACTCCACCATTGACTTTATTTTTACTGCTTTTTCGAAGTGGTCGAGCCGATGGGTCTGAATCCACCACGTAGCCGCCTCCATCAACCGTTCTGGATCATCATTTTTGTTGGCGAAAAACGCATAAAATGAGAGCCCAACCTGCTCACCTTTGCTTTCGATCTTTTTGTCACAGACCTCTATTATTTTGTCTCTCAATGAAGCTCTCATTTCTATTCCCTTACGCTAGTACATACTCACTAACCATACGGTTGAAAGAAATCAGATCAAACGAACCTTTAATTTCAAAACGTACTCTTCCCACCTCACTCATGAAGAACTCAATTTCACAATCTAAGTCAAAAGTACCAGACGTCTCGATAGAAAATGCATTGATCTTGCTATAAGGCAGCGACGTGTAATCCACTTTTGAGCCCGTAATCCCTTGCACATTCGCCGCAATCACTCGCTTGTTGGTAAACACCACTTGGTCGCGAACCGTTTTAAAGCCCGCAAATACCGACTCGCCATCAATAAGAAACTTGTGAAAATCTTCCCTAACTTTTGATACCTCAATGGGTTTAAGCTTAAACACTGATGAATTGTCGAAATCGATCATAGTCATTCCTTTTTAGTTGATAACGAACAAACTCAACGTAGCAGATACACAGACCCTTGCCTATCAGCTAAGTACCATCTTTCGATTTCAAACCTAGGAAAAATTCAACAAAGTGCATTACTTCCAGCCCTGCCGCCATAGCTCTGGGTCTTTCAGGTCTTGCCAGTTCATCTCTTGCTCACGTTTACTCATAACCGCCTCAATGACACATTTCACAACATTGCCTTCTTCATCCAGCTCCATTTCTGTTACGACAAAGTGCTTCTCTTTATTTTTAGGTGACGTCGCCGTCCATTTGCTGTGCAATAGCTTCTTGGGGTGAATTTTATTCATAGTGGTATACCAATTTAACTAACATCTTTATGTATACGACTGAATACCAAGAGAGAATCAGATTTTATTTTTAAGCATCCACGAAAAGAAAAAGCCGCAAAAGAGGTCATCCCCTAATGCGGCCTTACTTGCAACCCAATTAGGTCTTTTGACCGTTCAAACGAGGGGTTAAGTACTGACTCTGTAGCAACTGCAACGCCTTACCAACCAGCACAATCACTACCGCGCCGATCAGTACTGGCGTGAACAAAAAGCTCCACCCCTGCCCAGAGGCCATGATCAAGATAGGATTTGCGCCCGCAGGTGGATGCGTTGTCTTCGTAATCAGCATCGCTGACACACCTAACCCAGTCGCAATCGCCAGCGTGATTGGCGTGATCTCAACGTATTGGCTAAACGCAATACCGATAGATGCCGTAATGAAGTGACCAATGATCACATTTTTTGGTTGAGCTAGAGGGCTGCTAGGCACCCCAAACACCAATACCGCAGTAGCACCAAATGGCGCCATGAGAAGTACAACCTCAGTAAGAGATACCTCGGCGTAAGACAACACACCAATAGCCAATGTCGCACCAAGCCCCGCGACCAAAGATAAAATTAAATTATTCATAAACACCTCAAGGTAGACCGAATTGTCTACAAATTAAAATAGACAAATCTGTCTACCTTTGTCAATATGTGTTTGTAGAACTTTTTGAGGACGTAGTTATGAACAAAAAGAAACAGTTATTGATCGATACCGCGTTGTCGCTGTTTTACAAACAGGGCATCAACTCCATTGGCATCAATGAAGTCCTTAAAGTATCTGGCGTGGCTAAACGCACACTGTACAGCCATTTTGAGAGCAAAGAAGCGCTCATCCTCGCCGCACTAGAACAACGCCACCAAATCTTCATGGCGTGGCTAGAGGAAAAACTGTCATCAGCACAATCGAGCACAGACGTGATCGACCAGTTGTTTACCGCGCTTAACGGCTGGTTTCATGGTTCTGAGGAAAAATTGGGCGAGTTTCGCGGCTGTTTCTTCATCAACACGTCCGCCGAATTCAGTGACGACAGCGGCGAGATCGCAACGTATTGCCGCCACCATAAAAAACAGGTTCGTGAGCTAATTCAACGCTATCTCAAATCAGACAACACATCATTACTCGATGCTATTTGCATCATGAAAGAAGGTGCCATCACTACCGCTTACATGACAAAAGAGTACGACGACGTCACAAAGAAATGCGTGGAAATTTTGCACAAGCTGTAACGGTAAGAAAGCAAGAAACGAATCGACCGAGCACCAAACTGGCGAGAATGTTCAGAAATGGTAAGGTTATTTTATCAACCTAATGAGACACGCTTGATATGAAAATTGGCGAACTGGCGCAAAAAACGGGCCTTGCTCCCTCGCGTATTCGATTTTACGAGCGCATCGGACTGCTAAAAACCGTGACCCGTAAAGCCAATGGGTACCGCGAGTATCCGCAAGAAGCGTTAATGATTCTGGACATGATCACAACGGGTCAGCAAGCTGGATTCAGTTTGGATGAACTAAGTGCGTTACTGCCATCCGACCTTTCTAGCTGGGATCATCATCAGTTGTTGACAACCTTGCAGCAAAAAGTCCAAGAGCTAGACGAACTTGAGCGAAAAATTGCGCAGAGTAAAAGCAAGTTAAAAAAAGTACTTAAAGAGATTGAAGCTAAGCCAGATGACATGGACTGTGCAATGAATGCAAAACGCGTCATGTCTCAGCTTGGTCAAACGATTCTGACCAAAGAAAACCCTTCAAATAAAAATAAAGCCGTCACCAAAGCAAAGCAAAGCAACGTTAACAAGCGAAGCTTTACTCTTGATGTTGAGTTAAAGATTCGCAAGTTCCCTACCTGCCACTAAATTGAGTTTGTCAAAACCATTCGCTCTTAGCTCAGGTCTGCCATCTCCTTATTTCTATATTCAATAAAAATTAATCTGATTTATCTTCAAAATGCGGGTTGACCTTAAACCTAACTTTAATCTTAGGATGAATATCAAAGCAACACAGCAGGAGATTGGTGAATGCAAACGATATTAGGTGCAAGTGGGCAAATTGGCCGTGAGCTATCATTAAGCCTAAAACGAGACTTTACGAGCGACATCCGTTTAGTGAGCCGCAATCCGCATCGAGTCAACGAGACGGATCAACTGGTAAAAGCGGACTTGCTCGACGCGAAACAAACATCAGATGCCGTAAAAGGTTCTAGTATCGTTTACCTTACTGCAGGGCTACCAATGGATACCCAACTGTGGGTGGAACAGTGGCCAACAATGATGCGTAATGTCATCGCCGCATGTAAAACTCATCAAGCAAAGCTTGTTTACTTTGATAATACCTACATGTACCCGCAAACGGATACGCCTCAACAAGAAGATGCACCATTTCAACCTAATGGAGAAAAAGGTCGAATTCGTGCGGTCATTACTGACATGCTGCTAGAATCGATGAATAAAGGAGAAATCGAAGCCGTTATCTGTCGCGCTCCGGAGTTTTACGGCCCGGGAAAAACGCAAAGCATCACTAATTCCGCCATTATCGATAATCTACTTAACCAAAAGAGCGCAAAAGTGTTTTTACGTGATGACACCAAACGCAGCTTAATTTATACGCCAGACGCAAGCCGAGCCATGGCGCTAATTGGGAATACGCCCGATGCTTACGGACAAACTTGGCATTTGCCTTGCGATGATCGTCGACTGACGTATCGGGAGTTTATCGCTGTTGCGGCAAAGGTTTTTAACGTTCAGCCGAAATACAAAGTCATCAAGCGCTGGCAATTGTGGCTAGCTGGGCGATTTAATCAAACCATTCGAGATGCAGCCGAGCTTTTGCCTCGCTACGAATCTGACAACCTTTTTGTTTCAGATAAGTTTCAGACTCGTTTTCCAGATTTTCAAATCACCACATTCGAACAAGGCTTGACCACAATTCAACAAGAAAAAGCCAATGACCAGAAACCTCTTTAAGCAGGCATTGATAGGAGCTTTTTGATGAAAGATAACACACCGGCATCATCCCCAGAGCGTTGGATCATATACGGAGCCAATGGTTATACAGGCGAGCTGATTGCGAGAGAGGCCGTAAAACGGGGTCACCACCCAATCCTTGCAGGTAGAAGTTTAGAGAAAGTACAAAGCCTAGCGGCTGAACTAGGGCTGCAAAGTCTTGCTTTTTCTCTTGAGGATAAAAGCAGCGCGGTCCAACATATTTCGGGTTCCTCACTGGTATTAAACTGCGCAGGGCCCTTTTCTTCGACGGCAAAACCGATGATGAAAGCGTGCCTAGAAGCAGGCGCGCATTATCTCGATATTACAGGTGAGATCTCTGTATTTGAGTTTGCACAAACGCTGCAATCACAAGCAAAGGAAGCTAGTGTCGTACTGTGCTCTGGTGTTGGTTTTGATGTTATTCCAACGGATTGCATTGCAGCCACATTGAAAGCTGCGCTACCAGATGCAACCCACTTGTCTCTCGGTTTTGACTCTCGCTCTGGTTTTTCTCCGGGCACAGCGAAAACGTCTGTCGAAGGTTTGGCTCAAGGCGGAAAAGTGAGACTTAACGGAAAAATCACCACCGTTCCGCTAGCGTATAAAGTTCGCAACATTGATTTTGGTGACGGCGAAAAACTTGCGATGACCATTCCGTGGGGCGATGTTTCAACCGCCTATTACACCACGGGGATTGAGAATATTGATGTTTTTATTCCCGGATCGCCGAACATGATAAAAAACGCTAAACGAGCGAATTGGGTTCGCCCCCTTCTCGGCATAACCTGGGTACAAAACCTCATAAAAAGCCGTATTGAAAGAACCGTAAAAGGACCGAATGAGGAGCAAAGAAACCAATTACCCACATATGTGTGGGGTAAAGCAAGTAACAAACTCGGACAAAGCAAAACAGCACGAGTACAAACGGCCAATGGCTACAGCTTAACCGTAACGGGATCTCTGGCGATTGTAGAACACCTGCTACATACGAAGCCTGAAGCCGGTGTATACACACCCTCTAAACTCATGGGCTCCAATTTTGTGTCGCAGCTTCCCGGCTCTAGTGGCATAACCATTGAAGAGTAAACAAAAAGGCACCTATCGGTGCCTTCTGCATTAACAGGGGTTGAGACCATCACAACTCGTGTTCGGTACGGGCGATGATGTCATCCTGCGCGTCTCGTGACAGCGCGGTAAAGAAGGCTGAATAGCCCGCAACTCGTACAACGAGATCGCGATACTGCTCAGGGTTCTTTTTCGCCGCCAGCAAGGTTTCACGAGAGACGATGTTGTACTGCACGTGCCAACCTTTATGGTGATTAAAGAAGGTGCGAATCAGCATTGAAAGCTTGAGCTTATCTCCTTCTGAAGCGACAGCCGCTGGGCTTAACTTCTGGTTAAGCAGCACACCACCCAAGATTTTATTGGCTTGAATTTTACCGACTGAGTTGTACACCGCCGTTGGTCCCAAACGGTCAGAGCCCGATGCTGGACTTGCGCCTTCCGCCAGTGGTGTTTTCGCTTTTCGACCATCTGGTGTTGCCATCGTGGATGCGCCAAATGGCACGTTGGCAGAGATGCTTGATGTTCCCGCGTAGTAGCCACCACCAATTGGCCCGCGCCCATGACGTGTGTTGACAAATTGCGCCAACTCATCGATATAAACTTGGTAAGCATCAGCCAGCAGTTGGTCGACATAATCGTCGTCATTGCCGTATTTTGGCGCGAAGTTGATTAAGCGTTGGCGAAGTTGTTCGTTCTCAATACCATAGAAGTCTTCTTCTAATGCTTTTGCCAGTTCCGTTTGGCTGATTTGTGCTTCTTCAAACACCAAATGTTTGATCGCCGCCAAACTGTTACCCAAATTGGCGATACCCACTTGCAGGCCAGATACCCAATCGTATTTCGCTCCGCCTTCTTTTACTGTTTTACCGCGCGCCAAACAGTCATCCACCAGCGATGAGCAGAAAATATCTTGCGCTTGCTGCTCAAGCACGCTGTCGACTACGGTATCGATCTCAATCGATTTACGTGTGTAGTAGCGAATTTGCTCCGCCCAAGAAGCGGTGACTTGATCAAAACTCTCGAAGTTGCCTTTTGCCAACGACTTATCATGCGGCAAGAAGGCTTTGCCCGTGGTTGCATCCACACCTTCGTTAAGCGCCGCCAGCAAAATACGCGCAAAGTTAATGAAGCTCATACCCGTGCAACGGTAACCCCATTTGCCTGGAACAGCGGTTTCAATACAGCCAATAGACGCATAGTTGTAAGCATCTTCTTTCTCGACACCTAGCTTGATGAACTCTGGAATGACGATTTCATCGTTGTTGAATGCAGGCATACCGAATCCGCATTTGATCACTTCAATACAGCCCATCAAGAACTCTTGATTCAGACCTTTATGATAGCGAACACTCAAGTTCGGTTGCGTGGAACGTAGCTGACCACAAGACTCCAAAATCGCCCAAGATAGCGGATTTACGGCATCTTCAGGTTCTCCATTCTCATTCAGCTTTTGGCCACCGATACAGACATTTTGATACAGCGGAGAACCTGCCGACGCTTTTGAGTGCGAGCCAGAGCGAATCTTGTTTACTTCAAGCAATTTCAACCAACAGCTTTGCAATAACTCAAGGGCGAACGCTTTGTTCATCGTGCCACTTTCAAGATCACGCACGTAGTAGTCGTTTAGGAACTGGTCCATCCGACCGAATGAAACAGAGTGGCCATTCGATTCAATTTGCAACATCAACTGCACAAAATAGCTCAGTTGCAGAGCTTGCCAGAAGTTGGTTGGCGCATGGAAAGCCACATGACGACAGTTTTCTGCGATTGTCTCCAGTTCCGCTTTCCTCTCTGGTCGCGTTTCGTTTTGTGCCATTTCCAGAGCGAGATCGGCGTAACTCACCATGTGCTCCTGAATCGCAAGCAAGACAATTTCGACGGACTTATAAAACTGCTCTTTCTTCAACCCTTCATACGTCGACACGTCGTTATTAGCGCGATGCTGACGAACCTCATCCAGCAGACCGTTCATACCGATCTTCAGGATTTTTTCGTTATCCACTGCAAGGTGCGCGTCGCCCGAAGTCATGTTGCCTTCGGCTTTAATGATGGTGCTGGCTAGAATCTCTTGCTGCTCGTCGGTAAAGAGTCCATAGCAGCGATCTTGAACCGTTTTACCGCGCCAGTATGGCGTAATGGCGTGAATGCTTTGTTTGTCTTCTTCACTTACCGCAAAACCAGCCCCTGGTCGGTCGGCCAGTTCGTCGATTTCCGCTTCAATCCAACGCACCGTGTATTCAGGGAAGATCGGCGCAGCGCGTACTTTGCTCGCTTGGTTGCCTACAATCAGCTCGTCGTGCTTAATCCAAATGGTACGAGTGCGTAAGTGCTCTTGTAACGCCAACGCTCGTTGCACAATCACAGGTTTGTCTTCATTTGCCTGATACGCTCGAGTATAAGCCTCTGCGCGCTCAGTACAGATAGGCGGCGTTACGATGTTGACCAGTGCAGATTTGTGGGCTTTGATTCGCTCAGGAAGGGGATGTAGGTCCATGGTTAACCTCTAACAATCACGTTAAGTTGAGTATGTTCGCTTGCGTATTGCATTGCGTTTTCTAGCAGTTCTGGATTATTTAATGGTTTGTCAGAACACTCGTAAGGCATATCGAGCAAACGGTATTTATTGATGCCGAGGGTGTGATACGGCAACAAGTGAAGTTCTTGACAGCTTTCTAAAGAAGCAGCGAAATCAATGATCGCTTTGAGCTCATCAATGGTGTCATTGAAGCCCGGCACAACAGGAATACGAATCACAATGCGTTTCGCAATTGGTGCCAATTTTCTAAAATTGTCTTTGATGCGTTTTAACGATCCCTTCGCCCAGCAGAGAAACTTTTCTTCGTCGGTGTGTTTAAGATCCGCTAACCAGCAATCAATATACGGCGCGACTTTTTCTACGTTTTTCCACGGTACATGCATGCAAGACTCCACCGCCGTAGACACATGGTTTTGATGCAAACGTTCGGCAAGTTCTGCCACAAAACTTGGCTGCATCAGCGGCTCGCCACCAGAAAATGTCACGCCACCTTGGCTTTGATCGTAAAAAGGCTTGTCTTTCATCAACACTTCAAACAAGTCGTCCGATTTCGCCGCTTCTCCACATATGCTGAGCGCTTGTGTTGAACATACGTTTCGCAGCGCTATGATCTGCGCTTCGCTCATGGCTTTTCGATTGATGATGATTTGATCGTCAATACGTCGGATACCATCGCTCGCCATGTCGCCGTTTACGGTTTGTTTATAAGCCGATATACAAAGCTGGCAGTCCGCCATACAACTGCGCTCATCAAACAGCAGAGAGTGCTTTTCACTGCGGCTTTCTGGGTTTTGGCACCAAGGACAGGACAGACTGCATCCCTTCAGAAACAGAATGGTGCGAATACCATCACCATCGTGGGTCGAGAACCTCTGAATATTGAAATACATTGCTGTCCGCCTCTTGGTTTGCTCTTCTACTTTTTCACGCTTTTCTTTTTCTGAAAGCTTCATTTGATAATGAAATATTGGCACTTAACTTTCGTTTTGTGAAATTATTATGGTTTCAATTGAAATTACAATTGATCAAAATCAAGATCTCAGCGGATTGTCAGATCTATAGTGATCCCATCATCAAAACGAAGATTTTGTATAAGGTAGAACCCATGATCGAACTCTATTTAGATACTGCTGATGTGGCAGAAGTAAAACGCTTTAACCAATGCCTACCTCTGAAAGGGGTAACCACAAATCCAAGTATTTTGGCGAAATCAAAACAAGGCTTGAACCAAACCTTAGCTGGCATGCAAGAAGCGTTAGGGGGCACACCCCGTTTCCATGCTCAAGTGGTGAGCACAACTGTAGAAGGCATGGTGGAAGAAGCACGCCAAATCCATGAATTACCCTATGATATGGTCGTCAAAGTGCCAGCAACCGAAACGGGCTTAGCGGCAATTAAGTTAATGAAAAAAGAGGGAATTCAGGTGCTCGCCACTGCTATTTACTCTGCTCAGCAAGGTTTCCTTGCGGCATTGTGCGGCGCTGACTATCTTGCGCCTTATGTGAACCGTATTGATGCGATGAACGGAAACGGTGTAGAAGTGGTCGCAGACCTGCAATTGCTACTGGATCACAACCAACTGCCTGCAAAAATTTTGGCAGCGAGTTTTAAAAATACCCAACAAGCGATGGAAGTGATGAAGTTAGGCATTGAAGCGATCACCTTGCCTGTCGATGTGGCCGCGCAGATGTTTTCTCATCCAGCAGTTCAGCCGGCTGTCGATCAATTTGATAAAGACTGGAAATCCGCGTTTGGCAACAAACTTTCATTTGAAAGTTAAGCATAAAATTATCGAAAGTCCCGTTCCTCCTCGATCGAGGGGCTTTTGATATGGGAATCTCTGAGAAAAAGTAACATTCGCGCAGGCAACTGTTTGTAGATGCGGCTTACGAAGAGATTCCCAGCCCACTAGTCTCACCTCTCCTTTCACGCAAAGCACTCTATTCGTAACATCACTACTGACGAACAACGCTCGTTCCACAAGCAAAAAATTTTTGCTTCAAGCCGACAAACTCACAAGCGCAACGCATCAATAACTCGGTAATTATTAATTTTATCTATTGGAAATGAACACTGTTCATTTATAATCAGCGAACCTAACGCAGTAACAAGGAATCCACTTCATGAAACGCATTGCGCTTCTCTTTGCCATATTTGCATTACTTTCTGGTTGTAGCAGCATGTCGCCAGAACAATGCCAAACCGCAGACTGGTATCGCGTCGGCTACCAAGATGGCCGCTCAGGCAACAACCCAAACATTTTGTACGAATACATTAAAGACTGTCGCGAAGCAGGCGTAACGCCAAATCACGTTGAGTGGCAAGACGGTTTCGATAAAGGCACCATTCTTTACTGTTCGCCAGACAATGGTTACACGGTGGGTGTAGAAGGAAAAACCTACTATGGCGTTTGCTCTAACGATCTTTTCCTTAAAAACTATCAGTTAGGCCATCAAGAATATCAGCGTCAACAACGCATTAATGCGTTAGATGCGGAGATATCACGCCTTGATCATCAATTGGATGCAAACTTAGATAAAGACAACGCGAAGCGTATTAGAGAGAGAAGAAAACAACTGGCGCGTGAGCGTGCATCACTCATCTCGCCAGGAGCTAATTACTACTTTAACTTTTAGTCGCGACGGGCTACAACGCTAGAGTCATAAAGCGGCTATTTGGATCAGGTTGATAGTCGCCAAACGGCTCGCAGTACGCGAAGCCATGTTTTTCATATAGGCGATGCGCGGGTTCAAAAAATGCCATCGACCCAGTTTCCAAACTTAAACGTTGTATCCCCTGATGTTTCGCTTGCTCAATCACGTGATTGAGTAAGCGGGATGCCACGCCCTGTTTTCTCGCCGACGGCGTCGTACGCATCGATTTCAACTCTGCGTGACCATCTTCTAGTTGGCTCATTGCCACACATCCCAATAGCTGCTCACCATCCCACCCCGTCCAAAACGTGATTGAAGGCAGCTTCAACTTGCTTACATCTAACGCATGCACGCTCTCTGGTGGCGATGTAGCGTACATGTCCTGTAAATGCTCTTCCAACAACGCAAGCACCTGCGGCCGTTCTAAATCGTCGATTTCAATTCTCATATTTCCATCCTTGGTGTTTTCCTAGTTAAAGCGGTTGTCTCATAATGTGCTGCGGTCCAACGGGGCCGCCGTGGTAAAGCTCATTGGTATCTTCAAACCCTGATTTTAAATAGCACTGATAAGCAGGTATGTTACGGCAATTCACGGTGAGATAAAGCGCATCAAACTCGGGATAATGGCGTTTGGCGAAATCGGCAAACTGTTGAATGGCTTGCTTGGCGATGCCTTTGCCTTGATGACGGTGATCCACCAGCAAAGCACGTACGCCTAAACTGTTTTTCGGGCAAAAATCGTATTTCTCGCTGTAAGCTGCATCAAATAGAAAAAAGCCAACCACGTCATCGTCTGCCAGAATCAGATGCGGAAGCTCTGTGGGTTCAAGACGTGTAAGCATTTCACCCACATCTGCGACCGTAAACTGCGATTGCTCTTCTAGCACGCTAAGTTCGCAAGTTTGTTCATGTCGCTCAGGCGAATACTTTTCAATGGTAATCATAATCTTCCTTGTTGTTTTTATGCTCAATTCATACAGGGTATGTCGTAAATAGAAATACCTAGTGTCGTATTTCCCACTCGCAGGCAAACGTTTAGCACTCTATTATCCTCGCCATTCGATAGAGAGGTTTCCATGTCCCGTTTTTTACTTTGTAGTTTTGCACTCGTTTTACTCTACCCTACTGCCATTGATTTGTATCTTGTTGGTTTGCCTCAAATTGCGTCAGATCTCAACGCCAGTGAATCTCAGTTGCATATTGCGTTTTCGATCTATTTAGCTGGCATGGCTACCACCATGTTATTCGCGGGAAAAGTTGCAGACTCTGTGGGACGAAAGCCTGTTGCCGTCGTCGGCGCGATGATCTTCGTGCTCGCGTCTTTTCTCGGCGGGATGGCTGAGCAACCAAACACTTTCTTGATTGCTCGCTTTTGCCAAGGCATCGGAGCTGGATCTTGCTATGTCGTCGCATTCGCGATTTTACGCGACACGTTAGACGATGAACGCCGCGCGAAAGTATTGTCGATGCTCAATGGCATCACCTGTATCATTCCAGTGATCGCACCCGTGATTGGTCACTTGATTATGCTGAAATTTCCTTGGCCGAGTTTGTTTACCACAATGGCAGGAATGGGCATTCTCGTCAGTGTATTGGCCATTTTTGTTCTCAAGGAATCACTACCCAGCCAACAAGGTGAAGAACAGACAACGCCAGAGAGCCATCAAGAGACTTTCTTCGAGCGATTTTTTATCAGTAGGCTGATCATTACTGCACTTGGAGTGACCACCATTCTGACCTTTGTTAACGCTTCACCAATTGTCGTGATGAGCATGCTTGGTTTTGATCGCGGCGGCTATTCTTCCATCATGGCAGGGACTGCGACGATCAGCATGTTGATTTCGTTCTCGGCGCCATTGGCATTGGGGATTTTTAAGCAGCGAACCTTAATGATCACCTCTCAAGTATTGCTCGCTTGTGCAGCCATAGTACTCAGTGCTGCCCATTTCCATGATGGACAATCTCTTTACTATGTATTCGGACTTGGGCTGATTTGCGCTGGCTTCGCTTGTGGCTTTGGCGTGGCTATGAGCCAAGCGCTCAGCCCATTCTCTCAACAAGCTGGCGTGGCAAGCTCGTTACTGGGCATTGCTCAAGTTTGTAGTTCCGCGTTCTATATTTGGTTTATGGGTTTCATCGGCGTTAGTGCTCTGAATATGTTGGTGTTTATCTTAGTGTTAGGTAGCGTAATCAGCCTTGCTCTAATACTATTGATTCCAAAGCCTGTTCACGATACCCATTATGAAGAAATCCCTAGCGCGACTTGATTTAAACTTACTGTTCACTCTGCAATTATTGCTGCAAGAGCAAAGCGTCTCGAGAGCCTCGAAAAAGCTGAACGTTACGCCCTCTACCGTAAGTAAGTCGCTCAACAAACTTCGTCATTGGTTCGATGATCCTTTGTTTGTCAAAACACCTAAAGGTCTTGCGCCAACGCCTTTGGCACAAAGCATGGAGCAAGATCTTGCAGAATGGCTGCAAATTGGCAGCCAGATTGCAGAAAAACGCAGCGATATTACGCCTAAAGGAGTGCGTTTTGATATCACGATTGAGTCGCCATTAGTGCTCACGGTGCTGGACAGACTCATCATCGCTATCCACCAGCGATACCCTGAAGCGAAAGTAAAAACCAGTAACTGGGATTACGATTCACTCGACGCCATCATTCGAGGCGAGGCGGATATCGGTTTTACCGGCCGAGAAAGTCACCCGAGATCGAAAGAGTCGTTGGATCTTCTGCCATATTTCTTGGATTTTGAGATTCTATTTTATGACCTGCCGATGGTGTATTTACATAAAAATCATCCGGCATTACAGCAAGAGTGGAATCTCGAGACCTTTCTGAGCTACCAACACATCAATATTGTTTGGGAAAAAAGTGAAACTTGGGCGTTGGATGAAGTGTTAACGGAACTAGGGCTACAGCGCTCTATCGGGCTGACGATGTCCAACTTTGAGCAATCCCTTTTTATGGCAGCGCAGCCGACGCATGGCATGATCACCACCGCGCCGCACTATTGCAAAAGCTACACAGAAAAGCTGCATCTCGATTTGGTGTGCTTGCCAATTCCGTTAGACCAAACTCAACAAGACAAGTTACTGATTCCATTTACCATGATTTGGCATAAACGCAATGCGTACAATCCCAAATTGCTATGGTTGAAAAACACCATCAAGTCATTGTACGAACAACCATCCCTACCACAGTAACACTCAGGCTAAGGTCAGGTTTTCTTTGGTGATTTTTGCTGGTTTTCTCGCTCTGACAGCTATAACTAATCACTTTATCAACTAATGAAAAAGGTCGTTTGACGCTACACTCAATCCATATTTCTGCGTTAAGGGGCAAGGATGTCGACCTTTTTACTCACTGCTATTACGATGCTGGCGTTCGCCGCCAATTCATTATTGTGCCGACTTGCATTGGCCGAAGGGTTAATTGATGCAGGAAGCTTCACTCTCGTCCGATTGATATCTGGCGCGTTTACCTTAATCGCATTGCTTGTCGTGAGAGGTCAGTGGAAAGCCGATCGGCCAACTTCTCGCTTTCGCTTTTTTGCTGGCGTGGCGTTATTTGGTTATGCTGCCCTTTTTTCTTTCGCGTACTTACAACTGGCGACAGGAACTGGTGCTTTGCTTTTGTTTGGTGCCGTGCAACTTACATTACTGGCAATCTATTGGTGGCAAGGTGAGCGCTTTCAGTTTCTCGAAATCATCGGTATCGGCCTTTCGATTGTTGGCTTTGTTTGGTTAATGTTGCCATCAGCCACTCGCCCCGATATCAGTTCTGCACTTCTCATGTTGATTTCTGGCGTTTGTTGGGCTGCGTTTACTGCTCTCGGTAAACAAGCGCCTTCTCCAAGTAGTGGCATCACCTGGGGATTTATCGCTGCATCTATGATTGGCATACTGCTATCGCCGTTGATGCTGTCCTCAATCCATCTCTCTCTGAGTGGAATCTTGCTCGCTATCACGTCTGGCGCCATTACCTCTGGCCTTGGTTATACGCTTTGGTATCAAGTCATGCGTAAGCTCTCTTTACTTCAGGCCGCCGTCAGTCAACTTTCCGTGCCGGCCATTGCTTTGCTGCTAGGCACCGTCGTACTCCACGAGCCTCTTTCACTACACACACTTTTAACCAGTGGCATCATTCTTGGTGGCATCGCTTTGGTTTTTTTATCTCGATCCAAAAAAGCAAGCGAACAATCGGCAAGCCGATAAAAAATAATAACTTTCCCTCTCAAATACCCATTCATCATCTATGCTTTTTAAAGCAGCAAAGCTCATTGCAGATGGTACGAGTGGCCTGCTTTAGTATCAGGCGAAGGATATAAGGTGAGAATTGGCTCACACAACACAACGATTTTGTTTCAAAAGTGAGAATCGTCATAGATCGAGATTTTGCTCGTTTTAGCCGTTTCGTCAATAACGCCAAGGGCTAGCGCGAGATCGAGCCAAATACGCACTTTGTGTTTTGACAAAGGGTTTACAAAGCACACTTTTTCACCCGCTATATTCCGCCCCCCGAATTTATTCAGAACAAGATTCTGATTATTCACATAAGAAATTCATCAACTTATAACGATAAGCCTGAGCAAACTTTGACACTATGAACGACAAAATAAAATTCGCTATTAAAGTATCGCTTAGCCTGACTCTGGCTTATCTGATCCCGTTTGCCATGGGTTGGCCGCAAGCATCGACGGCTGCAACCACAGTGATGCTGATTGCATCCACAGGCAGTCGTCGTGAATCACTCGCCAAAGGTACCTTACGCGTGTTCGGTACGTTGGTTGGCGCCGTCGTTGGCTTGTTACTGGTGGGATTGTTTGCTCAAGACCGCTTGCTGTACATGCTGAGCGTGTCGGTTGTGGTCTCTTTCATTTTTTACTTCCGTAATGCCTATCAAAAAGATCCAACGTTACTCATGCTGACCGGTGTGATGACGCTGATGATGTCCAATGGCGGTGACGCAGAAGGTGCGTTTCTTTATGGCGTTGACCGCGCTTATATGACGGTGTTTGGGGTAGTGGTTTACACGCTCGTGGGGACTTTCTTATTCCCGACCAAAACAGAACAAAATCTAAGACAGCTCATCGAACAACTCAACCAAGCACAACGCGCGTTGTTCACCGCTATCTTGCAAAATTTCGAGCAAAAATCGGCAGGGCAAGTCTCTCCTCAACAAGAGGGAGAAGAAAATCCAGAAGCAGGAGAGCCACAACCTAGCGTGGATTCTCTTATCGAACAGATGTTTGCCGCCCAAAATGCGCTCGAACAGCGTTTTGCCACAGTCAGTATGGAATGCAGCGACGTGTCGGCCTACATGAAAGAGTGGCGCTTGGCGGTTCATTTGAACAAGCAGGTAACGCAACAATTGACCGTCGCGGCGCACAGCCACTTTAGCCACCAGCAAGACCGTGAAAGCATCAGCAACTTTGATCAAGCCGTTGCGGAAATTGACGCGCTATTTGATACCTGCCAACAAGTGTGGGACGAAAAAGAGCCCGCTTTTCGTGCTCAAGAATTCAAAGTCGAATACAACCAAGCGTTGCTTGAAGACGCAGCGCACCTAGAGAAAGGCTCTGCGCTTATGCTGGGGCACCTCTTGGGGCTCATGCATCAAAACTTGTCGCGTTTGGCGGAGAGCATTAGCTGCATTGACTCTGTAACGAACAATGTCTCCTTTGACGTGCCACTGCCGAAACCGAAAGGCAAGTTTCTATGGTGGGACGCAGAAAACTTTAAAACCGCGGTCAAGACCTTTGTCACCTATTGGGTTGCAGGACTAATTTGGATTTATTTCAATCCACCAGGCGGCTACTCGTTCGTGGTCTTCTCGACCATGTTTATGTCTTTGCTGTCGTTCGTGCCTGTGCACCCGATTTTGTTGCTTGTGCTGTTCACTTTCGGCTTCTTGTTCGCGGTGCCTTCTTACGTCTTCATTCTTCCGCAATTGGATCTCGGATTAGAACTTGGCCTGTTTATCTTTATCTACACCTTTATCGGCTTTTATCTGTTTAACGGGCCAGTGACGATTTTCTATATGATTGGCTTGTTTGTTCTCGGTTTAGACAACAACATGTTTTATCACTTCGGGATCCTCATGACGATCATGCTGTTGTTCTACATGGTGGTGTTCATGATTATTTTCGCGCACTACTTCCCGTTTAGCTCACGACCAGAACACCTCTTTTTGACCATAAAAGAACGCTACTTCCGACATACCCGAGAGCTGTTCACTACCTATCAACAGCAGTCTAGCTCGGTTATTACGCCGCTCAAACGGGCCTTGCACTTGGTGACGCTCAATGTCTCATCGAAAAAGCTCAAAGTCTGGGGTTCGAAAATCAACCACAAACACTTTGACAAAACCACGCCAGAAGCGATTGGCGCGTTTAGCAAAGCGTGTGATGTACTCAGTAATCACATCAACATCTTAATGGCCGCCGAGAAAAAGTTGCTGACCAATCCGCTGATCACTCAACTTCGTCAACAACACCGCGATTCCATCATTCCTTTGATGGCGGGCGCTTTAGCCAGCCATCAAGCAACACAAGAACTCGATTCCGTATTCGACCAATACAGTCAGGATTACCAATCATTCGAAGATAAACTGGAAGATTTTTTTAGTGAGTTGGATTTATCTGACTACGCTTATTCTGAGATAGCCGGTTTTTATATCTTGCTGAATTTAAAACGGAACGTGTTCGAAGCAATCAAGCATTGCAAGCAAACCTACGAGGATATCGATTGGGTGAACTTACAACAAAAGCGGTTTTAAAGGTGGGGATATGATGCTTCCAAAACTAACCAAACCAAGCCTCGCCATACTTTCCCTGCTCGGGCTCAGTGCGTGTACCACTGTGGGGCCAGACTATGTTCATCCAAAGCAGGCGCCAATGCCAAGTGACTGGTCGGTGCAAAAAGCAGCCAAAGATACGCAGCAGTCAAAGCAACAGCTACAACAATGGTGGCAGCAATTTAATGACTCCACTCTCAATCAGCTGGTTGAGTTGGCGAATGAGCAAAACCTAGACATCGAAGCCGCGGGGCTGCGCATTGTTCAAGCGCGTTCATTACTTGGCATTTCGACCGGCTTGCAATACCCGCAAGTTCAAACCGTGTCAGGAAATCTAGCGCGTGCCTACGTGAATGATAAGGGTGTAAACAACGCCGCTCTGTCGTTTGATGCTGCGTGGGAAATGGATATTTGGGGCAAATACGCTCGTGGTATCGAATCTGCAGAAGCTGGTTATTACGCATCCATCGCGTCGTATCACGACATCATGGTCACCATCACAGCTGAGGTGGCGCGCAATTACATCAACTATCGCACATTCCAAGAACGTATTTTGCTGTCTCGCCGCAATATCGAGATTCAAGAACGCGTTGTGCACATCACCCAAGTTCAGTTTGATTCCGGCAACGTAACAGAGCTAGACGTACAGCAAGCGAAAAACCAGCTTTACACCACAAAAGCCGCGCAACCAAGCCTCGAAGTCGCAATGAAGCAATCGCGCACGGCACTGGCTTTGTTACTGGGCGTATTGCCTGAAGAAGTAGAGAAATTGCTGCAATCGGACGGTTTGACGCAGCAAATTGCTGACTATGAAGCGCAGTTCAAATCGACGGGCAGAAAATCGGCGCTATCGGGCACCGACGAGCGCTCCATTGTGCCGCGCCCACCGCTGTTGGATACCCAAGTGGACGCGAACTTAGTGATGCGACGTCCTGATTTGCAAGTTTCTGAGATGCAAGCTCGCGCGCAAAGTGCGCAAATTGGCGTGGCGGAAACCGCTCTGTACCCAAGCTTTTCGCTGTTCGGTTCCATCGGTATCGACAGTACGGTTCCCGATGGCAGCAGTTTCAGTTTTAGCGATTCGCTCACCATGGTGGTTGGCCCAACGTTCAGTTGGAATATTTTCCAATACGGACGCGTGAAAAATAACATTCGTTTCGAAGATGCTCGCTTCCAAGAAACACTGACCAACTACAACAAAAAAGTGCTGCAAGCCGTTAATGAAGTCACCAATGCAATCGAAGCGTATGACCTGTATTTGCAGCAAAAAGATTTACGTTTGCAATCGGTCAACTCTTCCATTCGTGCATTCAACATCTCCATGACGCAGTACGAAAATGGCCAAATTTCTTTTGAGCGACTGCTCAACTCGGTAGAGAAAATGACCCGTGCGGAAGACAGCTACGCAACGATCAAAGGGAACGTCGCGAACCAAGTTGTAGCGCTCTACAAAGCCCTAGGTGGAGGCTGGCAAACCCAAACAGGCAAACCCTTCCTCAGTGAATCTATATCCAAGCAAATGACAGAACGTACTGACTGGGATGGTTATTTAAATGAAGAAAACCGCGTATTGCCGCCTTTGCGCCTCGAAACTCAGGCTGAGACCAGTGATGAGAACAAAACGGAGGATCTCTAATGCCTCATGAACTCTCTTGGGGAGACATTTACTTTTCTCCCACGTTACTGGTGCTCTTTCTCGCCGTCACGGCAACGTGGATAACGGTGATGATATTGAACAAGACACGTCTGTCTCGCTTCATTGCTTTTCCGTCTCTGACGTTTATTGCCATCATGGTCGGTTATGTGGTGGCCATCGACAGCTTTTATATTCAATTTTAGGTGCCAAACAAGATGAAAAAACTATTCGTAATCGCACTCAATCTTGTCATTCTTGGTGGCGCAGCTTGGCTCGGCTATCAAAAATTTGAAGAGTATTTTAATAACCCTTGGACACGCGACGGCCAAGTGCGCGCGAACGTCATCAAAGTAGCTCCTCGTGTATCAGGCCCAATTGTAAATGTCGCGGTGCAAGACAACCAAGAAGTGAAAACAGGCGATTTACTGTTTGAAATCGACCCTGCGACTTACGAAGTTGCTTTGTCTCAAGCCGAAGTGGCACTAGAACGCGCCATTGTTAGCTCTCGCGGTAAAAAAATCGAATACGACCGCCTTAAAGATATTCGCGCCAAAGACCGCGGCGCGGTTTCTCACAAGGATCTGATTCGTCGTGAAATCGCTTACGAAGAATCGCTACTGCAAATCAAATCTGCAGAAGAGCAATTAAAATCAGCGCGCCTTAACCTCAGCTTTACCAAAGTTTATGCGACCGTCGATGGTTTTGTGTCTAACCTCGATATTCGAAACGGTACGCAAGCGGTCGCAAACCAGCCACTGCTGGCGCTGATCGACAAGAACAGTTTCTGGGTGTTTGGTTTCTTCCGTGAAAACCAACTCGCGCAAATCGAACCGGGTAGCCAAGCACGTGTCACTTTGATGTCTCACCCAGACACGCCAATTGACGCAACGGTTGACTCTATCGGTTGGGGTATTGCGCCGAAAGACGGCACGGTCGGCTACAACCTTCTTCCAAACGTGAACCCTGTATTTCAGTGGATTCACTTAGCACAACGTATTCCGGTGCGAATCTCAATCCAAGAACTTCCAGAAGATGTTGATCTTCGATTCGGGCTTTCTGCGTCCATCATGGTGATGAAAGATTCATCGGCAGAAAATGAACAATAACTAAGTGAGAAGAACCATGGTCATTGGTAAAAAACTCAAAAACATTAATGAAGAAAACAACTTCTTCTATCTAACTTTAGCGCTGGTGATTTTGTTGCTAGGGAGTGCGATGGCACAAGTGGTAGGTGAAGGTACGATTGAACACATACTGCAGGCGTTCACGGTTCTCACGTTCATTGTCTGTTTTGCCAGCCTTCGCTTCGACAAAATGTGGTCTCGTTTCCTCTATACCCTGTTTGGCGTTTGGGTTCTTGTGATTGTGATCAAGACCGTTTTCAACATCCGAGAGATGAATGTAGTGATGCTTGCCCTCACCTTCGCATTCTTTTTCGGCACTTTTAAATCCATCGCAAGGCAGATTCTTTTCACTGGCCACGTCAATAGCAACAAAGTCATTGGCTCAGTCGCGCTTTTCTTACTGCTTGGTCTGATGTGGGCAATTGCCTATCTCATTCTTCTAGAGTTCTCGCCAACCTCATTCACTGGGATGGAAGCCATTTCTTGGGGGCAGAATTTCTCTAATGCGGCGTATTTCAGTTTCGTCACCTTAACCACGCTTGGTTATGGCGATATCAGCCCTCTAACACCTCTGGCTCAAGTCGTGGTGTATTTAGAGGCCATTACAGGTGTGTTCTATATGGCGATTGTTGTTTCAAGTCTCGTCAGTTCTAACATTGATCATCAGGTAAACAAAAATGGATAAACAATCGGTAAAAATCGACAGTAAGCTTTTCATCAGCAATATGGTGGAATCGGCAATACGCATTGGCTTGATCTTCGTCTTGCTGATGTTTACGTACGACATCATCAAACCCTTCATTCTTCCAGTTATTTGGGGTGCAATTATAGCCGTCGCTTTAATGCCACTTACAAAAAAGCTGGAGCGTGCATATGGCGGTCGTAGAGGCCTGGCAGCCACAACGATTGCTTTACTTGGTATTGCACTCTTAGTCACACCACTTGTTATGGTGTCAGGTTCTATTGTGGATGGTGCAACGCATGCGCTTGAAGTATTGCAAAACGGACAAGTGAAGATCCCAGGTCCAAAACCTTCCGTTGCGGATTGGCCTGTCGTAGGTGATAAGCTCTATGAGGTGTGGACCCTATTCGCGACTAACCTTGAACAAGCGATTCAAACCTTTATGCCGCAGATAAAGTCCGCGCTCACTTCTTTGCTAGGCACACTTGGCGGTGTATTGGGCAGTTTACTGCTTTCAATCTTGTCACTTGCGATTGCAGCAGGTTTTATGACGTACTCTGAATCTGCAGCATCAGGTCTAAGAACCATCGCTATTCGTACCGCTGGTGAAAACGCTAAAAGCTGGACCACGCTTATCGCAGCAACCATTAAAAGCGTACTGCTTGGCGTAGTCGGTGTGGCGGCGATTCAAGCGCTACTGATCGGTGCTGGTTTCTTTGTATTTGGCGTTCCGGCAGCTGGTTTGCTCACTCTGATTCTGATGATCTTATGTATCGCTCAGCTACCAGCGCTGCTTGCCGTACTACCAGTGATTGGCTTCATGTACATGACTCAAGATACAACGACAGCAACCATGTTTACTGTCTGGGTAGTTGTTGCAGCACTTTCTGAAAACCTGTTCAAACCAATGTTAATGGGACGTGGTGTCGACGTACCAATGCCTGTGATTCTGCTCGGTGCCATCGGTGGTATGCTTTTCTACGGCATCGTTGGTCTGTTCTTAGGTGCCGTTATCCTGGCGATTTGGTATGAGTTATTTGTTTGGTGGTTGAGCATTGAGAAAGCACAACAGCAAGAAGAAATGGCAGAACAACAAGACGCTTCTGATGACCAATCAGAGCCTGGACACGGTGCAGGCATATAATAAATCAATAAGTTAGAAAGAAATTTAATCTATAACTTATGATATCAAACCGCTCTATTGCAGCGGTTTGATTCTATTTGGATCACAGTTTCCCCGTAATAAATGCGATAAAAATGACGTTCTTGTTAAATTTTCATACTTCTTACACTTGGGAGTTGCAATCGGGCAATGAACGATGCACTCTCGATGACCACTAATTTGCTTAGGATAAAAACAATGAAATTGATCAAGCCTTTAACTTGTGCGCTTGCTCTCGCAATGAGTGGCATGGCATTCGCAGATGTAACCGTGAGTGTTCCTGACAACGTTTCAGTATTAGCGGCTAACGGTGAAAAAGCAGACCTTTCGGGTGGTTTTTTCGCCTCGGAAAGAACACTAACGTTACCTGATGGCGTTAACCAAGTCGTATTTCGCTTCGCCCCTTACTTTAACCAAGGTAATGACCGTTTAAGTGTTGAAAGCGATGTTATCGTTACACGATTTGACGCTGCCAATGCCGAGCTGACGCTACAAATGCCAGAATACCGCAACCTTCGCGATGCGGAAGAAAAGATCAAGGACTTAGATTGGAAACTGGTTGATGATTCAGGCAACACCGTCGCCGTTGAGCAAGACAAATTGATCAAACCGGGTATGCAAATCGGTCGTGATTACGTACGTGAAGTGGAAAGCTACAACAAAACAGGCGGCGTTGCTGCTATCGCTGTTGCTGGTGCAGCCGTTGCTCAACCAGTCACACTGCCAGCAAAGATTCCTGAAGATATGAAACAAGCGAGAGCGACTGCGGCTAAATCAGATTCGACAGCAGAAGAGATGCTGCACTTCTGGTACCAAAAAGCAGACGCAGAAACCAAAGCTCGCTTTAAAGCGTACGTTAATCAACAATAAGTCTGATTAACTCTATCGATATTAAAAAAGCCACTTCATGTGGCTTTTTTGATCGAACAAGCTAGGACGTTTGAACGACTTTGGTATTGGTGATCATCATGTCTTCAATATGGTTATATCAATTTAACCAAACGCTACCAGTAACGCTCATAGATGATATTGCCTCCTGTTTTAGGACGATACTTTTCCAACCCAAGCCCTTGTAAGACTGGCAAGGTATCTTTGATCATCTGCGGGTTCCCACACATCATGACAAAACTACCCTGAGCAGAGAATGGCACATCAGCAGCGTTGGACAGTCTACCAAATTCGATGAGTTCAGGAATTCGACCTTGTAACTGACCATCCACCACTTCCCTACTGACTATCGGGATGTACTTTAATCTGCCTTCATATCGTTGCTGTAGTTGCTCAATCAGATATTTGTAGACCAGATCTTTTTCGTAGCGAACCGCATGAACAAGCACAATTCGCTCATTATGAGGTGGTAAGTTTATATCATCCAGTAGCGATAAAAACGGTCCAATACCTGTACCTGTAGATAGCAGCCACAGATCATGAGCCTGTTTAGGAATAGAATCGTGGATTAAGTCACCATGTGCGGTCTCACCAACATAAATGCTATCACCAGATTTAAGCTTTTGGAGCCTTGGAGAAAGTTGTCCTTGAGGGTCGGCTACTATTAGGAACTCCAACCAATCGAACTGTTCGCTTGGCGCATTAACCACAGAGTAAGCACGACTGATCAGCTTGCCTTCATCATCAAGCAAAGCAAGCTTGGTGAACTGACCAGCTTTAAAGGAAAGAGGCGCGCCTGAAACCCTTAAACTGAACAGTTCGCCAGTCCAGTCAATGCGTTTTTCCACCTTGGCTAGATTGAAACCTTTCAGCTCAGTCATAAGACACCTCCTATTTGGTTACTCTTAGTTAAACTTACGCCTTCAACTCAATTATGTAAAGTTTCTAGTTTACATAATAAGATCGCCATTTCATTTCACATTTTAAAAACAATTTTATTACATATTAAATGATTACATCTAGAATAAATGCTCAAAGTGATAAGTCGCGTCGCAATTTGTGGCAAAGCAGATGAAAAAGGAGCACTAAAAATGGACACACTGTTAAAAGACTTTCCCGTTATCACAGAGATCAAAGTCGCATGGGGTGAAATGGATGCTCTGCAACACGTCAATAACGTGGTCTATTTTCGCTACTTCGAGACGGCGCGTTTAGATTACTTCAACAAAATTAATCTGCTAGTCGACCTGCAAACCTCGCAAATTGGGCCAGTACTGAGCGAGACGCAATGCCGCTACAAGCTTCCTGTCACTTACCCAGACACGTTATTAGTCGGCTCGCGCGTAATCGACATGCAAGAAGATCGCATCACGATGGAATACCAAGTGCTGAGTAAGAAGTGGGGTAAGATTGCGACCATCGCGACCGCTACTGGTGTGATGTTTGATTTTAAGAACAACGTAAAAGCTGCGATTCCAGACCACGTTCGCCAGTCGATTTTAGACTTGGAAGGAACTGTGGGTAGCACGCATCATTTAGAGTAGCAAGAAACGAGAGATTAAAGGCGAGGTTCTCGACAGCGATTCTTCATCGCTGTCGGGAATAACGTAGGGCTAATCTTCCAACCTACGCGATAAGAGAACTAGCGTCATTCTAGCGAGCCATAGCGAGACGAAGAATCTACTGACAGCTTGCTGCAGACCATAGAGCGATGAATAAACTCAATACAATCTGAGGGTAGATTCTGAATCACGCTCGTTCCTCGCTGTTCAGAATGACGAACCTCGTTTAGGTTCTGACTCTAAAACACTATCTAAAAAAACCATCCCGGACGAGCACAAGCGAGTCATCCGAAACCTCGCTTTAGACGTAATAGCAGAGCTATTCTTCCAGCCTACGGGATAAGAGGACTAGCGTCATTCTAGCGAGCCATAGCGAGACTAAGAATCTATTGATAGCTTGTGCAGACCCTAGAGCGATGAATCTACTCAATACAATCTGAGAGTAGATTCTGAATCACGCTCGTTCCTCGCTGTTCAGAATGACGAACCTCGTTTAGGTTCTGACTCTATAACACTATCTAAGAAAACCATCCCGGACGAGCACAAGCGAGTCATCCGGAATCTCGCTTTAGACTTGATAACAGGGCTACTCTTCTAACCTACGCGATAAGAAAAACTGCGTCATTCTAGCGAGCCATAGCGAGACTAAGAATCTACTTACCGCTTGCTGCAGACCCTAGAGCGATGAATAAACTCAATACAATCTGAGGGTAGATTCTGAATCACGCTTTAGACGTAACAGCAGAGCCACTCTTAAAGCCCACACGATAAGAAAAGTGACGTCATTCTAGCGAGCCAAGGCGAGACTAAGAATCTACATAACGCTTGCTGCAGACCATAGAGTGATCAGCAGAACGTCTCGATATATAGCGCTTCCACCTTATCTCTTGCCCATTGCGTTTTACGCAAAAACTTCAGCGAAGATTTGATCGACGGATCTTTCTTAAAACAGTTCACTCGAACGCGCTCATACAGGCCATTCCAACCAAAGTGTTCAACTAGTCGGGTGACGATTTTTTCTAAACTCAACCCATGCAGAGGGTTATTCGGCTGTTCGTTGCTCATGTTGTTGATCCAGTAGCGATGTAAGTGGCGGGCTAATCTAACTCAAAGTGACCACTTAACCTAATGTTTTCACCTTCAAAGGCGTTTAGCTTGAATTACTTTGCTCATCTCCCCTATAGTAGCTCAAACTTCACAAACATCCTTTTCACGATGAAAGCCCTCAACGACCTCAATATTTTTGTCGAAACAGCGCGCCAAGGCAGCTTTTCAAAAGCTGCTAACAGCATGGACATGACACCTGCCGCCATTAGTGCATCGATTAAGCGTCTTGAGGGGCAAATCGGTTTCCCGCTGTTTGTGCGTTCTACCCGAAGCCTGCGTTTAACCTCAGAGGGCGAACTGTTTTTGGACAAAACCACGCAAGCGTTGGCAACATTGCAAGAGGGGTTGGATCAGATCTCAAGTGCGCGCGGTGAACTGTCTGGTCAGCTACACATTACCGCGCCCTCCGATTTTGGTCGCAACATGTTGCTCGATTGGGTGGATGAGTTCATCGATCTCTACCCAAATGTTTCCATCAAACTAGAGCTGTCCGATAGCTTGACGGATATGTACACCAAGCCTG
This sequence comes from Vibrio sp. RM-41-2B, assembly GCF_024744415.1. NCBI lineage: Bacteria > Pseudomonadati > Pseudomonadota > Gammaproteobacteria > Vibrionales > Vibrionaceae > Vibrio > Vibrio sp. RM-41-2B. Next base: position 129,172 of record NZ_JAMQWD010000004.1, read on the forward strand.
TCGATATTGCGATTCGCTACGGCGAGCCGGCCGACTCCAATCTGGTCGTATTGGCATTGTGTGGGTCAAACGAACGGATCTTATGTGCATCGCCAGAGTACGTAGCTACACATCCAGAACTCACCTCTCCTGCCGATTTAATGCAACACAACTGCTTGTGCTACATGGTCGCGGATTCGGTCTACAATAAATGGACGCTCACACGTGACGGCGAGAAAGAACAAATCGTGGTCAGCGGTAACTTGATGAGCAACGATAGTGACTTGCCACACCGGTTAGCGATCAAAGGCAAAGGCATTGCGAATAAATCGTTGATGGACATTAGCCGAGACTTAATCGAGGGAAGATTGGTGCGAGTGTTACCAGAGTGGGATTGCGGCCCAGTGCCGCTCTACATGGTATGTGCCGATCGTCGATTATTGACGCCAACGATTCGGACTTTCCGTGACTTTATCCAACAAAAATGCTGCCAGCAACGCGCCAACGTGCTGGCAACCTTCTGTCATTAGGCGATAAATCGAAGAGGACGAATCTGGGTATATTCAACCCAATCGTTCTCTTCCAATGTTTCAAGAAACGTCGCCATGTGCGGGCTTTGCAAATGCTTATCCAAGGCCTCTTGCGATGCCCAAATCTCTTGGAACATAAATAGGCCTTCAACTTTTTCGTCGAGATACAACTCGTATTGGCAACAGCCTTCTTCTTTGCGAGTTGGCTCTAGTAAACCAGCAAGCAAATTCACCACCTGATCCTTGCTGTCCGGGTAGGCTTTCACTTCTGCAACTAAGTGGATCATCGTTTTATCACTCTTTTGCGATTTATATATTGATTACAGGGTTCTACATAACCTGCAAGTAAGCTCGAATTAGATCTCGGTGAATACGGTTTCTGCGTCCCAGCGAGACTTTGGCGTTTTCGCGTTGAAGTCATCTTCCGCGTGGTAGCCCAGCGGCACGATCACAACGCTGGTGTAACCTTTTTCACGCAAGCCAAATTCTTCATCCAGCACTTTCGGATCAAAACCTTCGATTGGCACCGCATCAATTTCTAGTGTTGAAGCGCCCAACAACAACGTACCCACGTTGAGGTAAATCTGTTTCTCCATCCAATGATTAGCATCTTTTAGATCAAAACGGTGCATGTTTACAAAGTAACTACGACCGCCACGTACTGCTGCTTTTGCTTCTTCGGTTGGGAATCGACCGTCTTTTTCTTCCTGCGCCAATAACGCTTCAATGTAGTCGTTATCGATACCCGTTTTGGCACAGAACACCAACACGTGTGACGCATTCAAGATCTTCGCAGCATTGAACGCGTAGTTCTCTTGCGCTGCTTTTGCGATACGTTGCTTGCCCTCTTCTGTACTTGCCAGAATGAAATGCCAAGGTTGAGAGTTCACACTCGATGGACTAAAACGAATCAGCTCTTTAACTGCATCGATTTTTTCTTGAGATAGCTTGCGCGTTGGGTCAAACACTTTCGTTGAGTAACGAGATTTTGCAGCTTGTACGATATCCATGAGGTTCTCCAATTAATGAATTTAAGCTGTGTAACAGCATAACCTCATGAGATAAAGGGAAAAACCGATTTCGATTAAAAACATTTTCAAAATAAATTTGAAAATATAACGATAAGAAAGGCTTTGAGCGTTCTCACTGAACTTCTTCATCTTTTCAGCAATAATGCATGTTTGCTCGCAACCAAACTCAACTCATGCTGCCTCAAGATAACGTTATTACATCCTTTCTGTGCAAAAAGCTCGGTCACAATCACCTTCGAATTGCCGGCGAATATTGGCACATTGAGAAGTTGGTGGCCTTGCAATGCATGATGTTGAAAGAAGCGCCTAACCTCCAAGAAGGGCTGCTTTGGTGGAGTAAAAGTGTCTCATTATTCGACCGCCGTTTGTACGTCACATTGCAACATGGTGATGCCCAAATCCATCTGCAAGTCGAATGCAGAACGGCCGATATGCCAAATTGGGCGGAGTCGGTGTTTGGCTTGCTCAAAATGCAGTTGGAAATGCTTGAGTTAAGCGAATCAATACAGGTACAAGTTCACGCCAACAATCCACTCGCGGCCGATATTTTTCTAAAGGAAACGCGAGATTCTAAAACGAGTTCAAGCGTGTTTGAACTGGTGAAACATGTTTATTTGCTGCTTTCTCACCAGCCAATTGAACAACCCGAATTGCTGAGTGTTTTGAACGCCTTGTTCATCAAAAACAGTAATTACGCGCTCAAGTTAGAGCAAGCGGCAAGGCAACTGGGCGTCTCCAAACGCACCTTGCAACGTCGACTGCAAGAAAAGCAAATGAGCTACTCTCAATGCGTTAATTTCGCTAAAAGAAAGCAAGCACTCACTTTGCTTGCCGACACCCAACTCACAACGCAGCAAATCGCCTATCAACTCGGTTATGAAGAACCATCGAACTTTCACCGCACTTTTCGTCGTTGGTATCCGTTTTCACCCATGCAGTATCGCCAACAATGTTTGGATAACCGAACTCATCTAAATCAGCAACCGATCCGCTTGTACTACGCCAAAGCCAATACCTTCGACGATAACCATATCGACCAACCTGTCGGCAAAATCTGGATGGAAGTAGACAATATTGCTTTTGAGAAAGTGGTCTCGGTAGAATGCCGTGACCGTGATGGCGCATGGCGGCGCTACCCCGCTTTCTTCGAGCGTTTTTTAAGTCATGGCACCGAACTATGGGCAACGACCGAACTTCCGGTAGCGCATCCCCTTACCTTTCGCCTGTGTTATGAAGTCGATGGGGAACGTTACATTGAGAATAACCACCAGCGTGATTATGTGGTTTCTAAGGGGCTTTTAATTGGCGCAACGGAATACATTGTCCCGACTCGGCAGCTTATTAATATTGGGGCGCAATACACGCTCTTTATCGAACTGGCATGCCGACTTGAAAACGTTGTGAGGATTGACTGTTACGTCGATGATGACCCCACACCTCACGCAATGCGCTTAACCCAACACTCGCTATATTATGCTTGTTGGGTGCTGCAATTATCGCTCACTCAAACTGCAAAGCAGTGCCGTTTCCGCCTTTATGATGAATCCGACAACGAGCTCGCGAAAGAGCATTACCCGATACAATATCCTATTGTGCAACCGCTCAATTAAAACTGTCGGTCAGATCAAAGTCGCCGCTTCGTGACATCATTTCACGTCTTTTTTGGCGTGAAATGACACCCTCAATTTCAAACCTTTGCTTTATCGTTTCTGCATTGCTGCATAACGGAGGCAAAAACTGTGTTTGAAACTCTACCTAACCCAATGAATAAAATAAAAATACTTCCTTTAGCGATCGCTCTTGCTCTTTCTGGCTGTGGAAGCGACGAAACCACACCAATCGATACAGGCAGCCACGTGGCATCTCCTGATTGGCAAGATCAAATTATTTACTTCCTGATGATCGACCTTTTTAACGACGGCGACAGCGCTCTTAATGATCAAGGGCAAAACGAATTCGATCCAACTTCGGATAAAAAATTCAGCGGCGGCGACCTCGTTGGCGTGAGTGATAAGTTAAGCTACATCGAAGATCTCGGTGCCACATCGATCTGGATTACTCCGCCAGTTGCTAACCAATGGTGGGATGCAGAGCAAAACTACGGCGGCTATCACGGGTACTGGGCGCGCGATTTCCAAAAAGTGGATGAACACTTTGGTAACATGGAAAGCTACCAAGCGTTAGCACGCGAAGTGCATGCGCGTAACATGTTCTTAATTCAGGACATCGTGACTAACCATGTAGGCAACTTCTTCACCTACGATGATCCTTACAGTTATGATCCAAGCCTACCTTGCCAAGGTTTCCGTTTGATAAAAAATGCACTACCTGCCGGGCAAGAGCTGCCGTACCCACTCAACATGAACGAGTGTAAAACAGACGGCACAGGTAGTTACCATTGGACGCCAACCATCACCGACCACAACGATCCCGTCCAAGAAAAAACCTGGCAGCTCTCTGATTTAGATGACCTTAATACGTCCAATCCTGAAGTACGCGCTTATCTAAAAGAGAGCTACCGAAAATGGATTCGCGAAGTCGGCGTTGACGGTTTCCGTATCGATACCGTGAAGTTTGTTGAGCACGATTTCTGGAACGACTTCCTGCACGCCGATGATGGTGTGATGACTCAAGCCGTTGATACCGGTCGTGACAACTTCCTCACTTTTGGTGAAGTATTCGAAACATCTACGCCTTACAACACCGAAGGCGAAGAGAAGATGCTGACTTACATCGGTGAAAGTGGTTCGCCGAAACAGCTAACCTCGGTACTGAACTTCCCATTGCAAGCGACCATGACGCGCGTATTTGCATCAGGACAACCGACCGACTATTTACGTTTCCGTCTTGAGAAAATGATGGAGATGTTCCCAAATCCATACATCATGCCGAACTTCATTGATAATCACGACATGCCGCGTTTTCTATCGCAAGGCAGTGTCAACGATATGAAGCAAGCTCTGATCACCATGATGAGCGTACCCGGTATTCCTGTGATTTACCAAGGTACAGAGCAAGCGATGTCAGCAGCGCGTGATGCGATGTTCGCCGGAGGGTACCGTGAAGATGGCAACTACGTAGATTCATTCGACCAAAACAGTGAGATGTACTTGTTTATTCAAGAACTTGCCAAGCTACGCACTGAAAACAAAGTCATGACACGTGGCGAAATGAAAGTGATTGGCAGCGATAAAGCGGGCGCGGGCGTCTTCGCCTTTACTAGAACGTTGGATAACGACGAAGTCTTGGTGGTGATGAACACATCCAACTCGCCGATGTTGATGAACCAACTCGATGTAGAACAAGTTGGCGGCACCGTCTTCCAACAACAAATCATGTCGAACTGGGCAGAAGCTCCAGAACAGTTAATCGCCGATGAAAACGGTCACGTAACCCTTGAGCTTCCAGCCAAGTCTGCAGTGATTTACTCAAAAACAAGCAGCAATCAATCGGTAGATACCCCAAACCTCAACATCCAACTGGCACAGGATTGGGAAGGACAAACCATCACTGACGACATCGTGATTGCTGGTACTGCTAATGCAAACGAGAAATTAAACCTCGTCGTGGACGGTAATCTAGAAACCGCACAAGCCGTTACCGTAAGTGCTGACGGTCAATTTAGCGTGACTTTATCTACCCGTCACTTTGCGATTGGCGAACAGCAACACCGCTTCGCGATTTACTCCACTGAGAAAAAAGCAGGCACTGAAGATGTGAACTTTGTGTCGGACTTAAGCTGGTCGAACACGCCAGACGACACTATTGATGACGCAGGTGATGCGCAAGATGGCATGGGCGGTCCTAACGGTAACTACTCGCTACCAACGGACCCAACGTTCGACAAAGACAACAGCCAACTCGCAATCAACAAAGCCGAGGTGTTTACCGTCGGTAGTAATGTGCGCTTGACCTTCACCATGGACAAGATCACCGATACTTGGCTGCCGCCAAACGGCTTTGACCACGTTGGTTTCACCATCTTCATTGATTTACCGGAAGAAGCAGCAACCAACCTAACGGAACTGCCTAAGATCAACGCTTCTATGCCAAGCGGAACATGGAGTCGCAACGCTGTAGTCTTCGGCTGGCAAAGCTCGATTTACAACACCCAAGGAGCAAACGCGACAACATGGGGCGAAGCCGTAACACCGGCACCAATGGTCACGGTAGACAAAGCCAACAACACCATTTCGATGGACTTCGCGAGTGACGCACTAGGTCGACCTGATTCACTGGATGGCATTCGATTCTATGTGACAACTTGGGACTTGGATGGATTGTCTGCCACTTACCGTCCCCTTGAACAAGACAAAGGTCCTTGGAATTTCTCTGGCGGCGCATCAGATGAAAGCAAGATTTGGGATGACTTACCAATCATCACCTTGTCTGAATAATCACTGAACCCGCAATAAACGCGAAAGCAGAATCGACACGAAAGTCGTCTCAGCTATAAAGAAAAAAAAGCAAAAAGCAGCTCACCTTCGAGCTGCTTTTCTTTGTTTGAAATTCTGAAATCACTATTGCGAAACTCGCCCTTGCGCTAGTTAAACAACGACTTCACCCACAGCACTAAACTGTCCCATAACTTCCCAATCCACGAGCCCTCTTCCACTGCTTGGTTACTCACCAACGGATAGCTCGCCACGGTACTGTCATCGCTTTTCCAAACGACCTTACCAATCTCATCTCCTTGCGCGATCGGCGCAATCAATGGTTCATTTAACACCACACTCTTATCAAGCCCAGCCGTCATTGAACGAGGCAGAGTGAGATAGGCATCTTTAGCGAAGATCGCCTCAACTTGATTGGCATTACCCTTCCAAACGCGAACTTTAGACTCAACTTGGCCCTGCTTAGCAACTTGCTTGGTGTCATAAAAACGAAAACCATAGCTGAGTAGATTCTTCGATTGGCTGATCCGAGCCTGTTTACTTGGCGTGCCCATCACTACCGAAATCAACCGCATTTTCCCTTCTTTGGCGGAGCTCACCAAACTGTATCCCGCATTGCTGGTGTAACCGGTTTTGCCCCCGTCGACGTCAATGGAATTGTCCCACAGTAATTTATTGCGGTTGTACTGCGTAATGTCGTTCCACTTGAAGACTTTCTCACTATATAGCGCATACACAGCGGGAACATCGTTGATGATCGACTGCATGAGTTTTGCCATATCGGTGGGTGAGGTTTGGATGCCTTCACTATCGAGACCATGGGAGTTTACAAAATAGGTGTCTTGCAGTCCTAATTTCTCCGCCCAACCATTCATCAAGGCGACAAAGCCGCGTTCACTGCCAGCAACGTGCTCAGCCAGTGCAACGCACGCGTCATTACCCGATTGGATGATCACACCGCGCATTAAGTTCGCAACACTAATTTCATCTTTCGGTTTGATGAACATTTTAGAAGATCCGGGAAACTTGGCCGACCACGCGTTTTCGCTCACGGTGACAACATCATCCCATTTCAAACGCCCCGCTTTGATTTCTTGTCCAACGACGTAAGCGGTCATCAACTTGGTTAAACTAGCCGGAGCAAGGCCTGCTCGCCCGTTATGCTCGGCAATAATGGCACCGGATTGAAAGTCCATTAATACGTAACCTTTCGCCTTTAATTGAGGTGGGTTGGGCGTAACAACGGCAAAAGTAGGTACGCTTATTAAACAAGTCACAATAATCCATCGAGCCAGTGACACTTTCATCCGACTTCCTCCATGCTCTCACTTTGTCGCAACTCTATTGAGCATAGCTCACTCAACCAGTTGCACCAGTCGCTAATCGTTTCATTTTCTTGAACTTACATTGATTTGACCAAGGTATAGAACTGACGAAGCGATTTGGAAATAGCATTGGTTCTTCACGCCATTCGCAGTAAAGTAGCGCTACCCCTCAATAAGGAAATAAAGATAACAATGAACGCTCAATCATTTATCGACGCAGGATTGCATTACACTCCCCACAGTTTTACCGTTCCTCTGGATTACCAAGACGTGAGTAAAGGCACCATTGAAGTCTTCGCTCGTGCGGTTTGCCGAGTTGGCGATGAAGAATCGACCAAACCTTGGTTGGTTTACTTTCAGGGCGGGCCAGGCTTTCCCTCTCCGCGTCAAAACGGCAATAACGGCTGGGTAAAACGCGCGCTGCAAGAGTACCGAGTTTTGCTTCTCGACCAGCGCGGTACGGGCAACAGCAGCGTAATTAATCATCAGACGCTTGCTCACCTCACGCCAGAGCAACAAGCAGACTACTTAAGCCACTTCCGAGCGGATAACATCGTGCACGACGCGGAGTACATTCGTGAGCAATTTGGCGTCGAAAAATGGGCGATCTTAGGTCAAAGCTTTGGTGGTTTTTGCTCCCTCACCTATTTGTCTTTGTTCCCAGACAGCTTGCTGCAAAGCTACATCACAGGTGGCGTGCCATCAGTCTCGCGTCATACCGACGATGTGTATGAAGCCACCTTCAAACGCACCATGGAGAAAAACCAAGCGTTCTTCCAACAATTTCCAAGTGCGCAACAACTTTGCCAAAACATTGCGAATCACTTGCTGGAAAATGAAGAGTACCTACCAAATGGTCAACGCTTCACGGTGGAACAATTTCAACAAATCGGCATCAACTTTGGTGTGAGTGATACTTTCTTACCAACTTACTATTGGTTAGAAAGCGCGTTGATTGAAGTGAACGGCAAACAACAACTTCGCTATGAGTTCTTGAACGATATGTTGGCGCAACAAAACTTCCAAACCAACCCGATTTACGCCATTTTGCATGAATCGATTTATTGCCAAGGTTTTGCGTCAAATTGGAGTGCACACCGTGTTCGCCAAACCCGACCAGAGTTTAATTATGAACCTGGCAAGCCATTTTACTTTACGGGGGAAATGGTATTCCCATGGATGTTCGATCAATACGTCAACCTCAAGCCACTAAAAGATGCCGCTGAAATATTGGCCGCGAAAGAAGATTGGGCTGCACTGTACGATCAAACACAACTGGCTCAAAACAAAGTGCCTGTCAGTTGCGCCGTTTACGCTGATGATATGTTTGTGGAAATGGATATCAGCCGAGAAACGCTCGCGTTAATCCCAAACTCAAAAGCGTGGATCACTAACGAGTACGAGCACAACGGTTTACGTGCCGACGGTGAGCGCGTTTTAGATAAGTTAATTGCGATGGGGAATCAAACCGCCGCTAATTTGAAATAAATACTATAAAAACGCCTCTTCTAGAGGTAAGAGGCGTTTCATTCCTACCATCTTGTTTTTACGAATCTCTTACGCGCTTGGTCATACGTTTCGTCATCACCCGGTAGCCCATTTTATGATAGAAATCCTCACCTTCATGGTTAAATGACGCCACGGTTAAGCCGATTTCTTCTATTCCTTGAGCACACAAATCACTTTCCATCTTATCCATCAGCGATAAACCTATTCCTAAGTTTCGATGGTTCTCTGCAACAATAAGCTCATTAATAAAACCAACGCGTTTTTCTGGTGAAATCAGCGACTGAACGTTACGAACCGAACCAGAGATAAAGCCGACGACCTTTCTTTGCGAACAAGCAATAAAAGCGCTCACGCTCCCGTCAAAATACTTTTCGAAGGTGCCATATGATTCTCTTAGTTGCGCCAATTCCTTGGGTGGACGATAGAAGTTCGGTTCAGCTTCATAGTGCGATGTATCGAGTTCAACGAGTAATTGTTTGAGCAAGGGAGCATCTTCTTCCCTCAGCCGCCTGATATAAAACTGCTGCATGTCCTTTCCTTGCCAACTGATCCGATTATTATTTTGTAGCTCTTGCGCACAACTTTAATGAAGAGCCGAAGAAGGAATCACAGTACAAATTTAAACCAAAAGTGTCGAGTTCAACTTACCTTGTTCTCTACAATTTATGCTTATAATTTGAACACATAGCGATTTTACCCGCGTGACGCTTTGCCGCATCAAAACACCGCTACATCCTGCCTAGCCATAATATCCGCATAATTTGTCCGTATTTCCGACTAATTTAGTCAGGTATACTTCGTGCCGCTAAAATTTTAAGGTCGTTGACCACCTGTATTTTTAAAGGAAACCTCATGAGTCAGTATGTAGTTTGTGCGCTGTACAAGTTTGTTGAGCTGAATAACTATCAAGAACTACGCGAGCCATTACTTGCGTTGATGGAAAAACACCATATTCGCGGAACATTACTGCTGGCAAGTGAGGGCATCAACGGCACTGTTGCCTCTGATCGTGCAGGTATTGATACGCTACTGGAGTGGCTAAACAACGAGCCTCGTTTGACAGGCACCGTATACAAAGAGTCGTATTCTGAGACCCAGCCATTCAATCGCACCAAAGTAAAATTGAAAAAAGAGATCGTAACATTGGGTGTCGAAGGCATCGACCCTCGCCACGTAGTGGGTACTTACGTGAGACCTCAAGAGTGGAACGATCTTATTGCTGATCCTGAAGTGTTTGTTGTCGATACACGTAATGATTACGAAATCGAGATCGGCACATTCAAAGGCGCTGTAAACCCAAATACTGAAACCTTTCGTGAATTCCCAGACTATGTAAAAGAAAACATGGACCCGGAAAAGCATAAGAAAGTGGCGATGTTCTGTACAGGTGGTATCCGCTGCGAAAAATCAACTGCTTACATGAAAGAACAGGGCTTTGATGAGGTCTACCACTTAGAAGGCGGCATTCTAAAGTACCTTGAAGAGGTACCAGAGGAAGAGAGTATGTGGGAAGGCGATTGTTACGTGTTTGATGGCCGTGTTGCAGTAAACCACCAGCTAGAAAAAGCAGATTACGACTTATGTAACGCTTGTCGCCTACCGATCACAGAAGAAGACAAACAGTCTGATTTGTTCGAGCAAGGCGTGAGCTGCCCGAAATGTCACGGCACGCACTCAGAAGAGCAAATTGCTCGATTCCGCGAACGTGAAAAACAAATTGTTCTTGCAGAACAGCGAGGCGAGCAGCATGTTGGTGGCGAAAGTGCCAAGCAAAGAGAAGCTCGACGTGCCGCTAAGTACGCACAAAAAGAAGCTCAGCGTAAACAAGACTAAGCTCGACTCTAATTCTATTTTAAGCGAGCTGCCGTAAGGTGGCTCGCTTTTACTATGCACCAACACTCTTTCAATACAGTTTTGTATCCCTCACCAAAACCTCTAGTTGATTGTCTCTTTTGCCTTCGGGTAGCCCCACCATCTCGTCATAAGCACTTTTATGTACTAAAACCTGCTTATTTGCTTTGATATTCTTGCACTTCTTTTGCATCTCGATAAGGGAATGAGCCCTCAAAAAGATACCGTTGTCATCAGTGATGAATTGCGCTTTCCCATCAACTACGACAGATGCTTGATACAATGCGAGATCAAGCGAGTGAATGATCAATTTATCTACGTAGCAGAACTTTTCTAACTTACTCAGTGGTATCGACATATCTCACCTCCTTGTGAGCAACCTCTACGTTTTAATGAACAAAACCGATCATTAGGTGAGATCTCTTCGGATCATTTGCGTACAACATCGGAAACAAAGAGGATTCCGATGCAAACAATCAATGTCGTGTGGTTAAAACGAGATTTAAGACTGACTGACCACCAGCCCTTAACACAAGCATTGTCGTCAAAGCACCCAACGGTACTTTTATATATTGTTGAACCGTTGCTGTTAAACAACCCTCACTATTCTGAGCGTCACTGGCGATTTGTTTGGCAATCATTGCAAGACATGAATGAAACGCTCAAAGCCTACGGACATCGCATCACGGTTCTGTTTGGCGATGCCTTAGCATGTTTTCAATCAATTCAAATGCAATATCAAATCAACGCTGTGTTTTCTCATCAGGAAATAGGGCTCAACTGCACCTTTGAGCGCGATAAGCAAATTGCCGACTGGCTGCATGAGCAGAACATCACGTGGTTTGAGTTCGAGCACGGTGCTGTTATTAGAGGAGCAAAAGACCGGCAGGGTTGGGACAAACATTGGGATTTGGTCATGAGAGCCTCCATAAGCCCTCTTGAGCTGCAAACCAACTTGTTGCATTCATTGGATGCAGAATCACTCGGCTGCGCGTTTTCGCCACCTTCATCCTGGCTATCAAAATGCAAAGGAATGCAAACGGGAGGAAGCCAACTCGCTTGGAAAACACTGGAAGATTTTTTCAATCGTCGAGGTCGCGATTATTATCGAAGCATCTCTAATCCTACGGCCTCACGTACAGCCTGTACTCGCCTTTCTCCATACCTCGCTTGGGGTAATATATCCTTGCGTGAAGTTTATCAATACCTATTGAAACACTGGCAAGTAGCTGGGTTTCGTCGCAGCTTAATTGCGTTGTCTTCACGGCTGCATTGGCACTGTCACTTCATCCAAAAATTCGAGTCGGAATACGACATGGAGTTTTACTGTGTTAACCGGGCTTACGAACCGTTGATTAAACAAAGTAGCACTTTCGATGAAGAAAAGTTAGCAGCATGGAAATCTGGATATACAGGCATACCTTTGATCGATGCCTGTATGCGCTGTTTGCATCAGACTGGCTATATAAACTTTCGCATGCGTGCCATGCTGGTTAGTTTTCTCACTCATCACATGAACACGGATTGGCGAACTGGCGTGACGCATTTAGCGCAACTATTCCTCGACTTTGAGCCTGGTATTCATTACCCACAATTCCAAATGCAAGCCGGGGTAACTGGGACCAATACAATCCGGATTTACAACCCGGTTAAGCAAGCCCAAGAACATGACCCTGATGGCGCGTTCATCTATAAATGGGTGCCTGAATTGCAAATGGTCCCCACCCCACTATTGTTCGAGCCCTGGACAATGACACAGATGGAAACCGTCATGTACCACTTGAAACCGGATAGCCGTTACCTAGCGCCTATTGTCGACCTAAATAGCGCAGCTAAAGACGCAAGGGAGCGTCTATGGGCATGGCGGAAACGGGCCGATGTAAAACAAGAAGGCAAACGGATTTTAACGCGACACGTGAGGCAATCGAAAGAAAGCAGGGCTCGTTGATCATCTTTTCATTTAGATGCGTACAAACAAAGACATTCTCTAGGGAAACCGTTGTACCCCCAACTCGTAAGGAACACATTATGTTTAAACGTATCTTGGTTATCACGGCTACATTGATGGCGACTTTATCTTTTATGCTTCCCGTCAAGGCTCATGAGCATGGCATGATGAAGGCTGATATTGTCGACGTTGCCACTGAAAACGGCTCTTTCAATACACTTGTCGCTGCAGTGAAAGCGGCTGATCTAGTCGATACACTCAAAGGAGAAGGCCCATTTACTGTTTTTGCACCAACGGATGACGCTTTTGCAAAACTGCCTGACGGTACAGTCGATATGCTCTTAATGCCGGAAAACAAAGACAAGTTAGTATCCATTTTGACTTATCACGTCGTCCCAGGGAAAGTAATGGCTGCCGATGTTGTTAAGCTGGACAAAGCAACTACGGTTCAGGGGCAAGACGTGATGATTAAAACCATGGGCGACAAAGTCATGGTCAACGATGCAAATGTAATGGCAACCGATGTGAAAGCTAAAAACGGCGTCATTCATGTTATTGATACCGTCATTATGCCTAAATAAAATGATTCAGAGGGCGGTATATTCCGCCCTTTAAACGGTGCTTCTTCTATCCTTAATACTGCCCCTTCCCACCTTCAACCCAACAACTAGCAACCCATTCACTCCAACTATAAAAAACACAAAAACAACATCAAAACCAATACCTTAGAAACAAAACAGCACAATATCAATGAGGTTGGCGTACCGTTACCTTTCAATTTGAGAACATGATTCCATGTCAGTGCCGTTTACTTTTCCACATGTAAATTCTTGAGCTAAATTTTGGCTGCTCAATCACATTTCGGCAAACCATTCGAAAGGGTGGGACGCAAAGCTTCCGGTCTGTCAGCATTCCATCATCAAAAGTAATGCTCATGATAGCGGGGTTGCCATGTTGCAACACTACATTATCCAAAGTAAGGATGCATGCAGCGTTGCTTCGTGCTCAGCATGCGCCGAGGTGTGACATTAATTTGTCAGCCATAACAGAGGACATGTGATGAAATCCTTTCCAACCAAATCCGTACTTGCGTTAGCACTTGCAAGCATTAGCTCAGGTGCAGCGGCTCACGGCTACGTATCAGAAACCAATGATGGTGTCGCTGCAAGTCGCGCGGCACTATGTAAGTATCCAACACCTGATACTAACGAAAAAAATAATAACTGCGGTGCCATTCAATACGAGCCACAAAGTGTTGAAGGTCCTGATGGTTTTCCACAAACAGGGCCTCGCGATGGAAAAATAGCAAGTGCCGAAACCGCTCTAGCTGCCGCTCTTGATGAACAAACTGCCGACCGCTGGGTTAAACGTCCTATTCAATCAGGTACACAGACTTTTGAATGGACATTTACAGCTAACCATGTGACGCGTGACTGGAAATATTACATCACCAAACCTGATTGGAACCCAAATGCCTCACTATCACGCGACTCGTTTGATCTGACTCCTTTCTGTGTAGTCGACGGCAATATGGTTCAACCTCCAAAACAGGTGAGCCATCAATGTAATGTGCCTACGCGAGAGGGGTATCACGTCATTCTGGCGGTATGGGATGTTGGCGACACAGCGGCTTCATTTTATAACGTGATCGATGTGAAATTTGATGGTGACAGTCCAGTCATTCCAGATTGGACGCAAGGCGGTCAAATTATTCCGACGATGGATTTAAATGTTGGAGATTCGGTTTATACACGCGTATTTGATCAGGCGGGTGAAAACATAGCTTATCGAACCGAGCTAGAAATTACCGATGCAGTCATGGGCAAAGCGAAAAATTGGTCTTACGCTCTAGCAACGAAGATCAACCAAGAGCAAACTAAACTGCAAGCTGGACAGTATGCCGAGGATAAATTCACTCCTGTTTATGGTACTAACCCGGTGTACCTGCAAGCTAATAGCGGCCTTGAGCGTGTAGAAATCGGCTACAAGATAGAAACTCCCGCTCCAGAGTACTCACTCACAGTAGATGGCTTAGCAGACGAATATATTATTGAGTCAACACCGACAACGTTGGATCTGACACTCACTGCTGAAGGCGATTTAAACGCAGAACTCACCGTGTACAATCACCACCGTGAGCCACTTGCAAGCTGGGCAGATGAAATGAAAGACGGTTCGGTGGAGGCTGTATCGCTCGCTTTAAGCAAATCAGAGCCTGGTCACCATATGCTCGTGACTCGTATTAAAGACAAAGATGGCAACTTGGTGGATCAGCAAACGCTCGACTTTCACTTAAAAGAAGAGTCAGTAACGCCACCACCATCTGGCGAGTACGATTTTGTCTTTCCTGAAGGGCTATCTAGCTACACGGCGGGCACAAACGTGCTTGCAAGCGACGGTGCCATTTACCAATGTAAACCTTTCCCATACTCTGGTTACTGTGTACAGTGGAAAGAAAGCGCAAACCAATACGAACCAGGAACTGGTTCACACTGGGAAATGGCTTGGGATAAAGTCAACTAAATCGCCCTTTGAACGTTAAGTAAAAAGAGCCTCGCTATGAGGCTCTTTCATTATCAAACGCAAAAATGGCAGTTTTCCCGATCTAACCCATGAACACCTGACAAATTAGCCAAATGAGCCCGCCCTTCAATCAGCCCCATTTCATAACCTTCCAATAGAACGGTTTGTCGCATTGATAAGCGCTGAACAGGAAAATTATCTGGTGGTGCAATCACTCTGACATGCGTTCCCGGTGGAGGGTTACGAATAAATTCCAACGATTGATTGTAGTTATCTGCACGTCTTAACATCGCGTCCGCCATTTTAGGATGTTCGGCAAATAACTTCTTCATCAGCCATGTGGTTTTTACTGGCTTCTTGGCATAATTTAGCGGGTGAGAAAGCACAACGGTTATGTCGCGAGCCCCGCGACGATAAGCCTCACGCACCGGGATAGAATCTGCAACCCCACCATCGGTATAGCAGCCTCCAGAAAAGCAAGGGGTGTGCTTGTATGCAATGGGTAACGCTGTCGTCGCTTCAATCGCATGGTGAAAATTATCACGCGTCACGCGATAATAATCTGCCTGTCCTGTATCTACATTCGTCGTCGCTGCCAGAAAAGGAATACCATTAAACAGTTGATTTTCATCGACGGGATACAAACGATTAGACTCTTCAAACAGCCACTTCACATCAATGAGATCCCCACCTTTAACAAATCGAGTCGGATCAAAAAAGCGTTTACTCGTTGCCAGCTTAGTAATGACATTAATGCTGCGATGCGGATAGTCGGTCAAATAACCAATCAAGTTTGATGCGCCAGCAGATACACCAATGGCAAAATCAAACGGTTTATAACTCTGCTCTAAAAAAGCATCTAGCACTCCGCTTGCGAAGACACCTCGCATCGCGCCACCTTCCACTACAATTGCTTTTGTTGCCATATTTCCCCCATTATTCTTGCCAAAAGAGTAATGAAATTCGTGCAATCAAAACAATTGAATATTCTTATTATTGAAATAGGTGAAGTCTATTTATTTCTTTCTTAGAAAGTGAAAACTAAAGTTCAAAAAATCCACACCAGCTAGAAATGTAGGTGGGGATTTAGACGAGATGGAAACGCCTAAGAGAAAACAGTTTTATAGGCTTCGCCCGCGCCATCAATAAACATTTGAGTACCGATAACCGCTAGGATTAAGCCCATCATTTTCGTCACGACGTTCAGAGCACTCGGTCCAACTGCTTTGACCAATTTGTCTCCAAATAAAAACAGTATATAGGTAATAACACACAACACAGCAAAAGAAACGATGGTAATAATGGTTTGATCAAAACCACCCGCCGTAGCAAAGTTCATCGCGGTAGCAATCGTTCCAGGCCCTGCTAATATCGGCATTGCAAGTGGAGAAACGGCAATGCTCAACGCCGCCTGCTGCTGCGCTGGAGAATACGCTTTCTCTTTAGTTTTCTGATGCGTCGAATCACCTTGAAGCATATTAAAACCGATCAAAAACACCAAGATACCGCCCGTTATTCGCAAGGCGTACAGCGTGATACCAAACAAATCAAAAATTAATTTACCGGCGATCGAAAATATCGCAATGATGACAAATGCAATAAAAACCGAACGAAGCGCCATGGAACGTACGGTTTCTCTATCCTCATCAGCCGTTAAACTCAAAAAGATAGGAATATTGGCGATGGGGTTCATGATCGCAAAGAAGCCCATAAACACCGTGACTGTATGAACGATGAGTTCTTTCATATTTTCCACTGCAGTTAAATTGTTGATTCTAAAAACAGTATATACGCTCTCAAGCAGAACGAGTGATGTATTCTCTATTCATCTTCACACTTATGCGCTAAGCATTGTTTTTCTTTTGAGATAGTTTACCGACTCATCAAATATCGCTAAGGTGAGGCTTCAGCCTTTACATGTAACAGGGGATGTTAAGTCACCATGAACAGTACGATACAAACAATTCTCAATCACCGCTCAATTCGAAAGTTCACCTCGCAACCTATTGAAAGCGAACAATTAGAAACGATTCTACAAGCTGGCCTTGCGGCGTCTTCATCAAGTATGTTGCAAGTCGTCTCAATTATCCGCGTGACCGACAAAGAAAAGCGTACGCTATTGGCACAATATGCGGGGAATCAAGGGTACGTTGAAAGCGCTGCTGAGTTTTTGGTGTTTTGCATTGATTACCAGCGCCACGCAAGTATCAATCCTGATGTGCAAGCTGATTTCACCGAGTTAACACTTATCGGTGCTGTTGATTCTGGCATCATGGCACAAAACTGCTTACTTGCAGCAGAGTCTATGGGACTAGGAGGCGTGTATATTGGTGGCTTACGAAACAATGCTCAAAAAGTCGACGAGTTATTAGGCTTACCTAAAAATACAGCCATTTTATTTGGTATGTGTCTTGGTCATCCAGATCAAGCCCCTGAAGTTAAGCCACGTCTACCTGCTCATGTCGTGGTGCATGAGAATCAATATCAAGACCTAAATTTGGATGATATTCAGGCTTATGACCAAACCATGCAAAACTACTATGCAAACCGTTCGAGCAATCAAAAACAAAGCACTTGGTCACAAGAAGTCACCAGTAAACTAGCTGGCGAATCACGTCCGCACATCCTGCCTTACTTGAACAGTAAAGGACTCACTAAAAGGTGATGACCACAGTACGATAGGATCAAAAAAGGCCTCTGAGAGGCCTTTTAATTATCAGTACAGTTAATTAGTTACCGCCTGAACCACCTGATGGCGGATCAACAGGATCAACTGGTTTGCCTGGCTTCGCATCTGGAATCGGTGGCACTACCGGTTTGAAATCATCTACAGGTTTTCCTGCTTCGATCTCTTTTTCAACCTGGTTAACAACATCTTTAGTATCTTCTTCAGATACCTCTACGTAAATAACCTCACCAGAATCATTTTTAGGGTAATTTGGGTTCTTCTTAATTACCTCTTCAGTTACAGCTTTAGCTGCTACTGAAATTGCTTTCGGAGAAGCCGTAGGGTTCGCTTTAATGACATCTGAAACTACATTCGCTGTAGCAACCAGTTTAGTCGCTAATGCTTTTGTTGCAGCATCACCACTCTCATCTAACTGCTTAACTACACTTTCAGTATTGCGAAGCAAATCATTAACGGAAACGCCCATCGCATTAACATCAAGACCTAAGTCAGCAAACACTTGCTCTGCAACCTCTGGCGTGTAAATTGCACCTTCTTCCAAAGTATCCGTTACTAGAGTAGTAAACGGTGAACCTGTTACAGGTGCATCTGCTTGCGCTAGACCTTTTGGAATTTTGTAATCAGTTGTAATACGTTTACCATTAGATGCATCTACACTCTTATCAGTGTGCTTTAATGTGAAAGTACACTCACTTGGAGCACTAACTACATCTATGTGACTAATGCGCGCATAGCCAACCATACCTTTGTAGTTTGTTGTCAGTTCATCAGCCTTACCTTTTAAATCTCCACCACAGTCGTAAGAGACTTCCATGCCGATAACAGCTGGATCATAAGCCTGTACTGAGTATGTTTTTACCTCAGGATCGCTGTCACTACCACAACCTGCTAGTAGGACTGCAGCCACACTTGCCGTTAAAAGTTTGATTTTCAAAATTAGCTCCAATATTTGTTGTTATATCCGACCGCAACAGGAAGCATAACGGCAGTTGCATATGGTGTAAATAGGATGCATACAACTTTGGCATGAGTTTTTTCACATTCCTGCCTGTTTACATGTGCAAAATCATGCATTCATCTCAATAACGCTAAATAGACATAATTTTGTCATGTATTCGTAAGTATTTTTTAAGTATGTAGTTGCCTTTATTGCAACCAGATGGATAATGGTTGACTATTTTTGTGGGGTAGATTTTTCACCTTCATAAATGAAACTAAGAGCTCTAAGTCGCTAGCAGCCATTTGGAGTGTTTATTACACAAATAATTCTGAATGGACTCGCTTTCTAAAGGCTTAAAACTGCAGTAAATCGTCAACATTGATGAAATGCAGTTCAATTAGAATGAACCAATTTCAGTCGGCAAACTTTCTTTCGGTAGTTATAAACCAATGAACACATTTAATAAATTTTTGGGGATATCAGTACTTCCTATCCTTCTTACAGGGTGTACTCTGCCTGGTAGCCACCTTTCGGTCAGTGACAAAACAGTAATGAGCACTGAATCGAGTGATATAGAATCGCAGGTTACGGTTTATCCTTTAACTTTGGAGCGAGTGACCTCTTTAAATTCAATAGATCCTTTTTCAAAGCCAAATCCAGAGTTAGATATTGAAATCGCCAAGTATGAATACGAAGTAGGACCTGGCGATATCTTAAATATTACTATTTGGGACCACCCAGAGCTCACGATCCCAGCTGGCTCATATCGTAGTTCAGCCGAAGCAGGTAACTGGGTGCATTCGGATGGCACGATCTTCTACCCTTACATTGGCGTTGTACACGTTGAAGGTAAAAACGTTCGCCAAATTCGTGCAGACATTGCCAACCGTCTTGCAAAATACATTGAGAGCCCGCAAGTCGATGTAAGCGTTGCAGCATTTCGCTCTAAAAAGACTTATGTGACTGGCGAAGTGAACAAGCCAGGGCAACAACCAATCACAAACATTCCTCTTACACTTCTTGATGCCGTGAATAGAGCAGGCGGACTGGCAGCCGAAGCCGATTGGCGTAATGCAACACTGACGCGAAACGGTGTGGTTGAAAATGTCTCTTTGTATGCTCTGATGCAACAAGGCGACTTAACTCAAAACCGTCTTCTAAAGCCAGGTGATATTGTTCATATTCCCCGTAACGATGCACAAAAAGTATTTGTTATGGGCGAAGTTAACGATCCAAAACTACTCAAAATTGATCGCAGCGGTATGAGCCTTACTGAAGCTCTAAGTAGCGTTGGTGGTATTAATGAAATCTCCGCCGATGCTACTGGCGTTTTCGTCATCAGACGTTCAAAAGAAGAAGCTAAAATGGCGGACATCTATCAGTTAGATGTTTCTGATGCTTCTGCTTTGGTGATTGGAACAGAGTTTGATCTCAACCCATACGACATAGTCTATGTAACAGCTGCGCCTGTTAGCCGTTGGAACCGCGTTATTGCTCAACTTGTTCCAACCATTTCCGGCTTTAACGAATTAACCGAAGGTGTACTACGAGTACGCACTTGGCCGTAAAAACGACGTGCCGCAAGAAAGTTATCTCTTGCGGCATGCATTCAATAGTTACGTAGCTCAATTGTGCAATATAAAGAAGCAAGCAATTCAGTTGGGATCATAGGCATACAATTTAAAATAGGGTAAGCATTTGTTTTCTAATATTCTTGTCGTCTGTGTAGGTAATATTTGCCGCTCTCCAACAGGAGAGCGGCTTTTGCAGTCTTTACTACCAAACAAACATGTCGCGTCAGCGGGAATCGCGGTGGATAAAAGTCATTTAACAGGAAAAGCTGCTGATGATATGGCAACCACCATCGCGAACGAACATGGCGTAAGCTTAGATGGACACGAAGCACGACAATTAACACCTGAGCTTTGCGCTCAATACGATCTGATATTGGTTATGGAAAAAGGTCATTTAGAAGCCTTAACCAAAGTCGCTCCTGAGGCACGAGGTAAAACGATGCTGTTTGGACAATGGATAAATGAAAAAAACATCCCAGATCCATACAGACAAAGTAGAGAAGCCTTCGAACATGCTTATACGCTTATAGAAAAAGCAGCAAAAGCGTGGTCTCAAAAACTATAAGCCGCAAGGCTAAATAAATAAACGCCAATGGCAAGGTATTTAAGAAGTTAAAGTAATGACAACACAAACTATTAAGCAATCACGTCAAGCCGACGATGAGATCGATTTGGGAAAGTTATTTGGGATCATTCTTGATGCCAAATGGCTCATTCTATGTACCGTAGTCCTATTTTCAATTATAGGCGTCGGCGTTGCCATTCTATCAACACCTATCTACAAAGCTGACGCTCTTATCCAAATTGAAAGTAAGAGCTCCGGTGGTATTTCAGCGATGGTTGGTGATATGGGAGAGCTGTTTTCAGCAGAGTCATCAGCGACAACAGAAATTGAGATCATTAAATCTCGTATGATTTTGGGTGGTACAGTTGATAAGTTCAACTTAACCACGGTCGTCTCTCCGAATTACATGCCTATCATCGGTAAGGGCTTAGCTCGACTGCAAGGCGAACAAATCAGTCTGAGCGTTTCACGATTTAATACCCCTTCTTACGCAGTTGGAATTCCTCTAACTCTCGAAGTTATTGATTCTGAAAAACAGACGTTCAGACTTATAGAAGATGACAATAACGTCATTTTAGAAGGTAAGGTTGGCGAGCTCATTGAAAAGAACGGCTATCAATTCTTAGCTACAGAAATGATAGCGCAAGACGGCGCATCGTTTACCGTGAGTAAAGTCAGCAAATTAGATGCAATCAATGCACTGCAACAAAACTTATCGATTAGCGAACGTGGTAAGCAAACCGGGATTATTTCTTTAAGCTTCTCTGGTGAAGATCGCGCTAAGATTCAAGCTATCTTGAACGATATTAGCCAGAACTACTTCTTGCAAAACGTTCAAAGAAACTCAGCAGAGGCAGAACAAAGTCTCGAGTTCTTGAAAGGCCACCTTCCTGACATCAAAACAAAACTGACCGCTTCTGAAGACGTTTTAAATCGATTCCGTCAAGAAAATGAATCTATCGACTTAGGCCTTGAAGCTCAATCAACGCTGAAAGTGATGGTTGAATTAGAAGCGCAGTTAAATGAGCTGACATTCAAAGAGAGTGAAATCAGCCAGCGCTTTACACAAGATCACCCGGCTTATAAGTCTCTGCTTGATAAACGTGAGACGCTACTCAAAGAGAAAGAGCGTCTTAATAAACAAGTTCAAAAGTTACCGAAAACACAGCGTGAAGTTCTACGCATGACGCGCGATGTAGAAGTAAACCAACAAATCTACATCCAGCTATTGAACAAGGTTCAAGAGCTCAACATCATTAAAGCAGGAACCGTTGGCAACGTTCGAATCTTAGATAACGCTCAATCGTTCTCGAAGCCAATCAAGCCGAAAAAAGCGCTTATCGTTGTGCTAGCAACACTGCTTGGCGGCATGGCAGGCGTGGCTTTCGTATTAATTCGAGCGGCATTCCACCGTGGTGTAGAAACACCAGATCAAATTGAGCAGATTGGTATGCCTGTTTACGCTAGCGTTCCAAAATCTATTCAACAACTGGAATTTGCAAACAAGCTTAAACGAAACAAAGGCAGCAACGATGAGCTAGTCCTTCTTGCTGAAGCTAACCCGGCCGATCTTTCCATCGAGGCCCTGCGTAGTCTTCGTACTAGCCTGCACTTTGCGATGATGGAAGCGAAGAACAATGTTCTTATGATTTCAGGTCCAGCACCATCTATCGGTAAAACGTTCGTATCGACAAACTTTGCAGCCGTCGCTGCGAAAACAGGTCAGAAAGTACTGCTTATCGATGCGGATATGCGTAAAGGTTATTTGCAGCAATGTTTTGGTTTACGTTGGGATAACGGCCTTTCTGATTATTTGAGCGGCAAGACATCCCATAGCAATATTATTAAATCAACATCCATCGACAATCTAGATGTGGTTACTCGTGGCCAAGTACCACCAAACCCGTCAGAGCTTTTGATGCATCCTCGCTTTAAGAGCTTTGTTGACGAAATGTCGGCGCAGTATGATCTTGTGATCATCGATACGCCGCCTGTACTCGCGGTTACCGACCCAAGCATTGTTGGTGCAATCGCAGGAACAACACTGATGGTAGCTCGTTTTGATCAAACGACTTTGAAGGAAATTGAAGTCGCACAAGGCCGCTTTGAACAATCCGGCGTGGAAGTAAAAGGCGTGATTCTAAACGCCGTAGAGAAGAAAGCGTCAAACTCATACGGATATGGTTACGGTTACTATAACTACGCTTACAAGAGCGAGTAATTAATATCTACATGTATTACAAAGCCCTGCTAGACCTAGCAGGGCTTTTTTATTACTGGATCCTGTAATGCATATCTACTAGAAAACGGATGGTCTTTAACATCTACATAGGCATTGGCTGTCAAACTATTCAGCACTTCTTTAATGGGGCTGATATTTTGTGATGCGGTTCTCTCATGAATAGTTGCATGATGGATTGTGAAACCCTACTATCAGTCTGCTCACGCCTAAAGCCCCCAACACTCGCGGAAAGAACTTGGTTCACGGCAACTCTTCCACCCTGCTCTGTATAGCAGGAACAATCTGTTTTTACCTTCTTTTTAGCTTCTATTTAGGCGAGTGTGGAAGAGATAAGAAAGGTGAAAAATGAACTCTACAAATAGCTTCTTAATCAACATTAACCAACAAAAATCCGTTGCTAAAAAAAGGCTCAAAGCTATACGTCAACACGATGATGAGATGTTGGATCGAGTTAAGCGATTTCACTCCAAACCAGAATCATTAGCTCCCAATACAATTCAATTAGCTGACGTTCAACATTCGCTAGCCAGAGAATTAGGTTTACCAAGTTGGAGTAAATTAAAAGCGCATGTCGAAGAGTTAGAAGCTCACAAAGACGCCATCAAAAATCACTTCCCTCCTCTTGATAGCGAACTAAAAACGCTCCATGTCCGCTGTGGGCATGATATTCAGCAACGGCATAAAGACAGCGGATTCGAGGGGACATTTTTAGCCCTGATAGATCCGCTTTGTATGGGTCCAATCCCAGCAACACCAAAAAACTTCCTTGCCATTCGTGCCCAATATGTCGTAGAGACTCTGCTGCCCGTGATGAAGCGTGAGGATTCAGTGCAAGATATTGTCAAATTTGAGCAAGCTAATATTGATACGCTGCTCAGTGATACATTTGAACGAATCGTCTTTTGGGTCGAACATGACAGCTATGATCAATTGATGCTAATTCGTGCTCTAACACAGTTAGAGAATGTAGAGAATAAAGTGATAGAGATCATTGAGTTGAACCAGTTCCCGGGCACTGAACGATTCATCGGCTTTGGGCAGTTGCCTGAAGAAGCTATTCGTTCTTGTTGGCGATATCGTAAACCTGTGACAGCAAAATTATTCAGTCAGGCTAAACGGTGTTGGCACGCTATTACATCACCGACACCTATTTCCATAGTTAATTTGATTCAGCAGCATAACCTGGATTGCTTGCCCAATATACTCAACGTGCTTAAACGCCATTTGCAAGAGTTACCTAATTCACAAACTGGATTGAGCTTGACACAACACCTCGCACTAAAGGTCTTGAGCTCGCAAAATCGTTCAATTCCCATCAAAGATTGGTTTGAGCAATATCAACAACTAGAACCTCTTCCTTACCTAGGAGACGTGATGTTTTACGCGTTACTCCTCCCTCTAGCACAGTGTCAAACACCTTTGATCACGATTGAGTCACGTGAAAGGCACTGGTGGGAACAGAGCGTCCGTATCACTGAGGCTGGCAAGCAGTGTTTGGAGGGTTTAATACGAGCGAAACAATGCTATTGGGTTGGAGGGATTAAAAATACCAGTCAAAGTTATTGGAGCTGGGATCACCTCCAACTAACTACACTTGCCAACCATCATTGAGTAGACAAATATGAAAGCATAAAGGGTTCGTTGGCTATGATGAACACTCAATACTAAATTATCCCTAAAGAAGCGACCGCTAGCCTGAATATAACTTAAATAGTTATGCAGAAATGCATCCACTCAAAGAGAGTATGCACTCTATCTCTTATTAAAATTTATTGTAAATCCTCTTTGTTATCGGTTGTATATTCGATAAAAGTGTTAAAATACAAACTTTTCATCCGGCCAATTCGTTAATATTTGGTTAAAATCCTATTTTTATTAGTGATAAAGTTCACATCTATTAACCATTTAGAGGATTATTCTTTCGTATTTTCTCACTCCGCTGCTAATCTGCTCGCCGCTTTGAAGTGAACTCAAGGTGCATAACTATAAGGAGTGTTCTCATGAATACCAAGAAACCGATGTCGCTTACCAGCCGCGTAATTTTAGGGATGGTAGCAGGTATCTTGACAGGATTTGCAATTCGCACACTTTTTGCCGACAACGGATTTGTCGACGCATACATTGTTAATGGATTATTCGAAGTTGGTGGACAGATCTTCGTTGCCAGCTTAAAAATGCTTGTTGTACCGCTAGTATTTGTTTCGTTAGTTTGTGGTACTAGCTCCCTCAAAGACCTCTCTACACTGGGTCGCATGGGCGGTAAAACCCTCGCTTTCTACGTTACGACAACGGCTATCGCGATTACGCTTGCTCTAACTATGGGTACTCTATTCCAGCCAGGTGCAGGGGCAGATCTAACGGCAGCAAGTTCATTCAAATCAGCCGAAGCGCCATCTTTAGGTCAGGTGATCATCGATATGTTCCCGACCAACCCAATCAGCGCAATGGCAGAAGGTAAAACTCTGCAAGTTATCGTGTTCGCCGTGCTATTCGGTATCGCGATCAGTGCTGCGGGTAAACCAGGCGAACGCATCGCAGCATTCTTCTCTGATCTGAATGAAGTGATCATGAAACTGGTCGCGATTTTGATGAACTTGGCGCCTTATGGGGTGTTCTTCTTAATGGCGAAGCTATTTACTGGTCTTGGTCTGGGCGCGATCGTCAATCTGGCAGAGTACTTCTTAGTACTGGCTGGTACGCTTGTCCTACACGGTCTAGTTACTTATAGCTTAATGTTAAAAGGTTTCACAGGTCTAAACCCAATTACGTTCCTACGCAAGATGGAAGACGCGATCATGTTTGCTTTTTCTACAGCATCATCGAACGCAACAATTCCAGTAACAATGGAAACGGTTAAGCACCGAATGGGTGTTGAGAACCGCGTATCATCGTTCACAGTACCACTTGGTGCAACCGTGAACATGGACGGTACGGCGATCATGCAAGGTGTAGCAACCGCCTTTATTGCTCAAGCCTTCAATATTGATTTAACTATGGGCGATTACCTAATGGTAATCATGACAGCTACATTGGCATCTATCGGTACTGCGGGTGTCCCTGGTGTTGGCCTTGTAATGCTAGCCATGGTATTGAACCAAGTTGGTCTGCCTCTTGAAGGTATCGCGCTCATCATGGGTGTTGACCGTCTACTTGATATGATTCGTACCGCGGTAAACATCACTGGTGACAGTGCAGTTACCGTCATTGTCGCAAAATCAGAAGGTGCATTGGATGAAGCTCGCTTCAACGATCCAATGGCAGGCGTAGCCGAAGAAGAAGTGCATCTTAAACGCGCTGACGCCTAAATCGTTCTACGATTACCATTCTGAAATTATATAGTCCTGTCTAAAAGAAAGCCCCGATGGAAACATCGGGGCTTTTGTTTTCTCCGCGTCTAGAAACGCTCTTTCTAATCCGCCATCGAATTCAATTTTTCTCTGGCTTGTTCTTCGTGTTCTTCAGTAATGGCATTGCCGACTGAGTTAGCGGCTAAGGTAAGCGCTGCCATGTCATCGGTAAAGCCGACGCCTGCTAACACATCTGGCACCATATCGGTGGGTAATACGAAGTAAGCCAATGCGCCACCTAAAATCGCCTTATGGCGAACGGCGGTGTTGGAATCTGTCATCGCGAGCCATGATTTGATGCCCATAACGGCAATTTCTTCACCCGCTTTCTTCACCGACCCTTTCATTTTGCGCCAGAATGTTTTCTCATCTGGCGCTTGCATCGTTTGATCTTTGGCGTCTTTCGGCGCCGATTTTACAGACATTGTTGTGGTCATCGTTGCCTCCGAAATTTATGACTGTGGCCAACATATTAATAAATCGAACCTGAACGCAAGATTAATAACAAGAAATGATAGTAAAGTGAAACAAAAACACAGATAGAAAAATCCCCAAACCGAAGTCTGGGGATCGTGATATTGGGAACTAAGTTGTCGAGTGCGCTACTGAGCTATCTTCTCCAGTACACGCATCAGCATTTTGATACGTGGTTCGATAGACTCAAGCAACAAGTACTCTTGGTCACTGTGAAAACCTGCACCGATAGGTCCTAGACCATCCAAAGTTGGAACGCCAAGAATTGCCGTATTGTTTGCATCAGAGCCGCCACCCACTTCTTTCCAGTTGATGTCGATAGCCAGTTCACTTGCTGCGTCTTCAACTAATGCCATCAGGCTTTCGGTTTGCGCGCTTGGCACCATAGAAGGTTTGTAAGCTTCACGAACCAACTCGATGCTAACGCCATCAACGAATGGTGTTTCCAGCATGCCGTTTAGCTTGCTATCGACATCATCGTATTCTTCATTACTCCAGAAACGCACATCCACGATCGCTTCAGCGTGCTCAGGGACGATGTTTGCGCCGTTACCGCCAGACACAATACCCACGTTTAATGTGGTGCCAGATTCGAAGTTCGTCATAGCATTGATTGCGAGAATCCAGTTCGCCATCTCGGTAATTGCACTGCGGCCATTTTCTGGCTCGTTGCCAGCGTGGGCTGCAATGCCATTAAACGTGATTTTATAACGCGCCATGCCTTTGCGCGCTTTGACTAAACCGCCGTCTGCGCGTGCTGCTTCTGCCACCAATACGTTTTTCGCGTTTTTTGCAACAGATTGAATCCAGTCGACCGAATCTAACGATCCGGTTTCTTCGTCTGGGTTCATGCAGATACAAATCGACAGTTTATCCAATATCGCTTGGTCGAGGTTACGCATCGCGTACACAATATTCAGCAAGCCAGATTTCATGTCCGACACACCCGGACCGTACGCTTTTTCAGCGTCTTGAGACATAGGGCGTAATCCAGCGGTACCGACAGGGAACACTGTATCCATGTGACCAATCAGCATCACGTCAACTTGCTCAGCTTCAGGCTTGTTTCGAACTTCAAGACCGATACCCGCTCTGCCACAGTCGATGCGTTTTACGCTCCAACCTGACATCGCTTGGTACTTCCCTTCAAATTGAGAAGCGATGAACTCAATGCCATCAGTGGTGTACGTGCCACAATCGACATTGATGAGAGGACGAAGTTCTTCGAGATATTCATTGAGAGAAAACTGCATGATTGCCCCCTAAACAAACAAGTTCATGACTAGCATTGCGCCAAATGCGTTCAATACGGAAATCGCAATCATGACTGGGATGTAACGACCTTCAGTACCGATAGGTCCCATAATTCGACCCATGTACTGAACCTGTGAGCCCATTAGGTAAATTGCAGGTGCAAGAATCGCGATGTGCGTGCCGTTCAAGATGCCTTGGTCAAACAATGTGATAACCACGCCAACTGCGCCGCCCATCGACATCCAAGCACCAATCAGCACCGCAGCTGCTTCACCTGGCAAACCAAAAACCGCCATTACTGGAGAAAATACCGAGCCCATCAAATCCAACGCGCCAGTAATCTGCAACGCTTTAATGATGACAAACGCCATAAGAACGTTAGGCACAGTTGATGTTGTCGCAATAACCCAGCCTTTTTTAGCGCCTTCAACGAAAATATCTGTCACCATCGGCTTACTTACTTTTACGTCACTCATTACGCCGTCTCCTCTTTTAAGTTCTCAGATTTGTTTTGCTCTTGCTTGTCTTCTTTACCTTCTGTGATGTTCAGATAGATACGGAATAAGTTCGCACCCACAATTTTAAACAAGAACATCACCACAACCGCCAAACCAATAGAAGACGTTACGGCAAGCGAGCCATCCGCCATCGTCAGCGTAAACAGCACCGCACCTGAGGAAAAAAAGTTAACAATGGTGGCACCAGCGGTGAACTGGAACATAGTGAACACATCGGTTTCGCGTTTGGTAAGATGGCCTTCATCTTTAAGCTGACGAGTCATCGCCGCACCTGCATCGGTACTCTGCAGCGAAGCGATAAGAGCCAAACCAGAATTACCCGGAATACCCATAATTGGACGAAGAAGCGGCGTTAACAGTTTGCGTGCTGCTTCTAGTGCGCCATAGTGCTCAAGTACATTGATCATACCCAATGCGAACATAACGGTAGGAATCAAAGTAAGTGCAAAAATGAAACCGTCACGTGCACCGCTACCACCAGTACCACGAAGCGACGTTGTTGCAACTTGCACACCGTCAGCCGTTTCGGTGACGCCATAAGCCACCTTGCCGAAAGAGCCATTCAACGTGGTGAAATCAAATACGCCATACCATTCATTCGATTGCATGAGACCAGAAAAGAAGACGACCGCAAACGCCAGTGCAACGTAGCACCCCAGCGTAACCTTGCGCTCGGTTTGAACAGGATTTTTCATAACATTACCTACACATGTGGGACAGGACACATATGTTCACTCGAATAATGTGCTAGAGAGATGATCAAAATCAATCCGCCTGCCGAACATTCTAGCGACTCAGTTATGAAGTTTTGTTTTATGATTTTAATCACATTTGAAAGATAATAAAAATTTGTGCTAACAATTAGGTATATTAATCTATATCGATGCCTCAGGACTTCTTCATCAACCCGACCAATGATTCTGACGAACATTGCTTTCTACAACATTCATGACGTACTTCATACTTTGGCATTGAGGCGATATCGATTAACTCGAAAGTAACATTCCATAATGAAATTTAGGTTAGGATTGTCCGGTCATATACAAACGGCATAAACCAGAATCAACAGGACTAGGCAGCCCATTGTTACGCTCACAACCTAAAATAGCCAAGTGGACACTCGCCCTCGTGTTTTGGGTGGTGATGGTATGTTTAAGCCAAAACTCCGGCTTCTCGAAAAGCTGCCCTAAGGCTCACCAAATACAGAGTCAGCAAGATGAAAGTGTGAATTTATCACCATCTTGCGACCTTTCAGAGAAGCTGGTTCAAGCGTACCAACACCAGTTGGACCATATTCTTATTCCATTTTTTCTGTTTGCTTTGATTGTGGCGCTGCCGATGGCATCCACAGCAATTCATTATCTGGAATACACAGAACCGATACCGGAAAAGTGTCGGGTTCACCTAAAACTTTGCGTGTTTAGAGAATAAACCTAGCAAGGCGAAAGACCTTATCGCCTGACTTTTGTACGTATTTTATTCACTTCACATAACAAACAACGAAATCTAAAAGTTTTAGGAAATATTATGACATTCACTCGTACACTTTTGACGTTAATGATGGCTATCGTACCTGCCGTATCTTTCGCATCAGAAAAGACCGCAGAACAAAAGCTAGAGGAAGTTACTCAGATACTAAAAGAGAATCCTCAAATTCTTGATTCATTGCACCAAAACCTTCAAGAGTACATTGCGTATCAACAGTCATTTGGAGACACCTTGAAGGAAGTTCGTCACTATCTAAGTGATGGCAAACATTCCTCTTTTGGTGCTGAAAACCCTGAGTTAACCATTATTAACGTAACGGACTACAGTTGCCCTTTTTGTAAACGTTTAGAAGGAGAACTGGTCAAAGTTGGTGAGGAATATCCGCAGATAAAAGTGCTTAACCTCAATGTCTCTTTTAAAGAACAATACGAGAAAAACGGCTACAACTCGGCAAGTTACGCATTAAATGTTTGGCAAAACCAGCGAGATAAGTACGAACAAGTGCATGAGTTATTGGTGAAAAAACCGGGCGCACATGATGCACGCTCGTTAAAGCAAATCGCGAAGAAAACGGGGACAGAAGCGCAGCTTGTCGACGACAAAGAGACCAAAGCGCTGCTTGATAAGAACTATCAGTATTTCACGCAACTTGGTTTACGCGGCACGCCTGCGTTGATCATTAATGATCAAGTCATTCCTGGCTATGTGCCGTTTGACGAGCTAGAAAAAGTCATCGACCAAGAACTGGCGAACTAAAACAACAAAGCCCTTCCTTGATAACTCAAGGAAGGGCTTTTTATTTATCGACATAAAGAGCGTTTAGTTACTTATCACGTCCTACAAACGCCACGACGACTTTGTCATTGCCAAGCGAACGAGAGAAAACGTACGCGCCTTCCTGTTCAATCACTCGATGCTGACCTGCGCCAATGGCAGGGTGTGCTTGACGGAACTGACCAAGGGTTTGCCAATGTTTGAGCAGCGCTTGCTTCTCATCCGATAGTTTCCAAACCATGTCTGAACGTGTGCCTTGGTGGAAATCATCCGCGTAAGGACCAATGTTACGACCCACTTCATCACCGTAGTAAACCTGAACAGCACCTGGGCTCAGAAGCAGTGCATTCGCGGCGTTACGCTGCATGCCGTGGTCTTTGAAGCGAGAGAAGAATAACTCGGTATCGTGGGAAGACATGTAGCTCACTGGGTTGAAGTCTTTCTCGTTCGCGATAGTTTCCGCATAGCTTTGGTAAGTGTCTGCCATTTGGCTAAAGCACGCCGCGCCTTTGTCTAGCTTCTTCTGCATATCGAAGTTGATCAACGCGTCAAAACCATCATCGAAATAAGGGCTGCGATACGCGGTGTGTCCCCAGACTTCGCCCATCATCCAGAACGGCTGACCTGATTTGCCATTTTCTTTACGCCACTGTTCTAAGCTGTTCGATGCTTCTTCTTTTAGATGCTTCCAAACTTCACCTTCGACGTGTTTCACCGTATCGACGCGATAACCATCAATGCCGAAGCGTTTCACCCAGTCAGTTTGCCACTCAATCAAGTAATCCGCCACAGTGTAGTTGTTACGAGCTTCTACGCGAGTGCCAGGGTTATTCAATAGCCATTGCGCTGGCTTCACGGTTTTGTCTGATTCGGTGATAAAGTCAGGCAAACCCGCCAATGACATAGTGATATCACTGCTACCCGGAGCTGGGTATCCCGGTAGACCTGTTCTTACCCAGTCACCGCCCCACCATTTCGACCAGTTAGGACTCTGATAATCAATATTCTGGTGATAGCTATGCCAATTTTCACCCGCTTTTGGTTGCCAGTCGCCCCATTTCTTGGGCAGATCGGCATTAGGCTTTAACACCTCAATACCGTCAAAT
The DNA here is from genome assembly GCF_024744415.1 of Vibrio sp. RM-41-2B. Lineage (NCBI taxonomy): Bacteria > Pseudomonadati > Pseudomonadota > Gammaproteobacteria > Vibrionales > Vibrionaceae > Vibrio > Vibrio sp. RM-41-2B. The sequence goes on from NZ_JAMQWD010000004.1 coordinate 161,233, forward strand.
TGCAAATCGGCTAACGTTGAGTAACCAGTGTGGTTGATTACTGCGTCCATCAAGACTTTAAGGCCACGCTTGTGCGCCTCTTCCACCAGCGTTTTTAAATCTTCTTCGTTACCGAAGTTCTCATCAATCTTGGTGAAATCGCGCGTCCAGTAGCCGTGGTATGCATAAAACGGAAATGAACCACTATCGCCACCACCGACAAAGCCGTGCACTTGCTCAACGATTGGCGACAACCAAATCGCGTCTGTACCTAGGCTCTTAATGTAATCCAGTTTCTCAATCACGCCTTTAAGGTCACCGCCGTGGAAAGTACCTATCTCTTCTTTGCCGTCTTTTTTGCGACCATAACTGTTGTCGTTACTTGCGTCTGCGTTGTTGAAACGGTCAACCATCACGAAGTAAATGTTCGCGTTTCGGTAATCAAATAGCACCGCTTCTTTGGTTTTCTGTACAGGCTCTAAAAGCACTAGGCCGCCAGAGTCTTTGCTTGGCGTCAGCGATACTTGCTGATCTTGCACTTCAACCATTTGACCAGAATAGGCATCACGCAACTTGGTACCTTCAGGAAAGCTATCCCCCAGATCGATCGTCACTTCACCGCCTTGGTAAACCTCACATTGCACTTGTGGGATTGGGCGTTTGAATTCAGTTTTGGCGGCTTTCTTAGGTTCACGCTTAAAACGCAATGTTTTGGCTTCTGCATCAAAAGCAAAAGAGTAATCGCCGGTAAAGCGGATTTTTAACGGCAGTTCCGTTGGTTTTCCGCAGTTCAGCGCAAGAGGTTTGTTGAACTTCACTTTCTGACCATCGGGTGCAACGCAATCACCTTCAACGCCCGTGATTTTAAGCGTGTATCCGTCTTTGGTTAGAGGCACAACCAAAGGCTGCTCTGCACTTAACGGGAAGTCACGGCTGTTGGTCGTGGTAGAAATGGTGATGTTAGGCTCGGCGATGGCACTTGCCGACGCAAGCAGTAAAGTAGTGGTAATCAGGTTCAGTTTCATCGTTCAGTCCATTGGCAGCACATGGTAACCATGCACATTTATTAGTTTTATTCACACTAATTGTGCCTAGATAAGAAACTGAACACATCATTCTAATTGCCTACGCCCCAAAGGTTGTGACGCTTCACATTTTATTGATATAGGGGCGTAGTTCTATTTAAGCGCAATGGATTGAGGGACTTAAAGTTGCACGCTGCCAAGATTGCTCATTTGGTTCATCGCCCATCTTGTGCGGCGAGCAGTGTAATCACTTTGTGGGTAGACTTTGATTCGATATGGGTTTGGCAACACCACGGCTAAACGCGCTGCTTGCCACTTCGAGAGTTGCTTTGCACTGACACCAAAATAATTCTGCGCCGCTGCTTCAGCACCGTAAATACCGGGACCAAATTCAACCACATTTAGATACACTTCGAGAATGCGCTCTTTACTCCACATCAGCTCCATCAGCAAAGCAAAGTAAAGCTCGTAAGCCTTGCGAGCGTAGGAGTGAGAAGGAAACAAAAACACATTTTTCGCGGCTTGTTGGGTAATCGTGCTCGCGCCTCTCGACGGGCCATTGTCACCTGCCTCGGCAATCACGTCGAATAGCGATTCGAAGTCCAATCCATAGTGATGAGGGAATTTTTGGTCTTCGGTCGCAATCACCGCTAACTGCATATTTTTTGAAATACGCGACAAGGATACCCATTCGTGTTGGCTGCTGTCTGGATAGTTCTTTGGTGGCACAACAATGCGGCTTAACTTCCATCCCCATATTGGCGGATCGATATATTTCACCACACCAACCAAAACGACTGGGGCGATCAGCAAGATCAACACCATTTTAAATAGAAATGACTTAAGCCTTTTCAACATGTGTGGCTCCCCAATGCATTAGCGATTGATGATAAACAAACCAGCGAGCTTGCCTGATTCAATCAGGAACAACAAGTTTTTGAGGTAAAAAATAGGTCAAAAAAAGCCCGATTTACAATGTAAAACGGGCTTAGAATTTGATTAGACTGAATTATTTATTCAGCTTGTAGAACACGGTTGAAAGTGGTGGTAAACGAAGCTCAAGTGATTGAGGCAGTGATTCACTTTCGACTTTTTCCGTTTTCACACTGGTCTGCACTTTAAAATCGCTGCCGCCGTATTTGCTGTCGTCCGTGTTCAGCAGTAGTTCGTATTGACCTGCATTTGGAACGCCTAAACGAAAACGCTCGTGTGGTACGGGCGTAAAGTTGGTGATGATCAAAATACGCTCACCTTCTTTACTGATACGCTCGTGCGCTAGGATACTCGCATCCGCTTCGTCTTGTAGACGCCACTCAAAACCAGCAGGAACACAATCTTGATCGTGCATCGCCGCTTCATTTCGGTACAAGTGGTTCAAATCGCGCATCAGCTTTTGAACGCCTTGATGACGTTCGTATTCCAACAAGAACCATTGCAACTGATCATCGTGGTTCCACTCCGCCGTTTGGCCGATTTCCGCGCCCATGAAGTTCAGCTTTTTGCCCGGTTGACCATACATGTAACCGTAGTATGCACGTAGGTTTGCTGTTTGCTGCCATTCATCACCTGGCATCTTGTTATGGATAGAGCCTTTTCCGTACACCACCTCATCGTGAGAGAGAGACAAGACGTAGTTTTCGCTGTGCGCATAAACCAGCGGGAATGTGATGGTATTGTGGTGGTATTTGCGGTGAACAGGATCTTCTTTGATGTATGAAAGACTGTCGTGCATCCACCCCATATTCCATTTGAAGCCAAAACCTAAACCACCCATAAAGGTTGGCGCAGACACCCCCGGAAACGCCGTTGACTCTTCCGCAATCGTCATCGCATTCGGGAAGTGCTTGTACACTTCTTCGTTCATCCATTTTAAGGTTGCGATTGCGTCGTAGTTTTCGTTGCCACCGTCGACGTTCGGTACCCACTGATCGTGGCTACGTGAATAATCGAGATAGAGCATCGATGCGACTGCGTCCACGCGAATGCCATCAATATGGAATTGTTCAAACCAGTACAGCGCATTCGATACAAGGAAGCGACGCACATGTTCACGACCGAGATCGTAGATGTATGAGTTCCAATCTTGGTGCCAACCGCGACGTGGGTCCGGGTCGTGGAACAACGGTGTGCCGTCAAAGTTTGCTAAGCCATGATCATCCGATGGGAAGTGCGCCGGAACCCAATCCAGCACTACACCGATACCAGCTTGGTGACACGCATCCACGAAGAATTTGAAATCATCAGGTGAGCCAAAACGGCTGGTTGGCGCAAACAAGCCAACGGGTTGATAGCCCCATGAACCGTAGAATGGATGCTCAGACACAGGCATCAGCTCAACGTGGGTGTAGCCCATATCCACAAGGTATGGCACCAACTGCTCCGCGAGTTCGCGGTAGTTGAGGAAATCGCCTTTCTCGTTGCGCTTCCATGACCCTGCATGCAGCTCATAAAACGATAACGCTTCATCACGCTTTTGTGTCACTGCGCGATTTTGCCATTTCGCATCTTGCCATTGGTAACGCTTGTGATCGTAAGTAATGGATGCGAACGATGGGTACTGCTCAGAGTAGAAACCCCAAGGGTCTTGTTTGTGTGGCAGCCCTTCCCCATTTGGCCCTTTGAGCTCAAATTTGTACTGAACGCCTTCTTCTAAGCCAGGAATGAACAAACCCCAAATGCCATAATCTAAACGTTGCATTGGGTGACGACGACCGTCCCATTGGTTGAAGCAACCCACAAGGCTAACAGCCGATGCATGCGGTGCGTAGACAAGGAAGCGAACACCGGAGATGTTTTCACCGCCACGTTCTAGCGTGACAAAGTGTGCGCCCATATAGTGATACATGTCTTTGGGCGTATGCAGATGATCGTACTCTTGGTAAATATTGTGGTACTGGTACGGGTCATCAATAATTTGTTCAACACCATTCCAATAGACCGCCAAACGGTAGTGGGTCAGGTGTAAATCGAGTTGTTCTTTTAAGATAAAACCGCTGTCACCATCACGCTCAAGCGCCACGCGAGGTTCGCCATTAACAAGCAGTTCAACCTTGTTTGCGCCCGGCATCCACACTCGCAGCGATCCTTCGCCATCATCAATGAATGGCCCCAACGCCGAAAATGGGTCTGAGTAAGCCGCCTCAGCAAGCAGTTCATATGCGCGTTCGTGTTGTTTCTTTATTTTCTTGGTTTTGGTGGTTTTCAAATCTTTCTCCCTAGAGCCAATATCCTTTTCAAGACCAGAAATCTGAATCAAACATCGGTTTCTCCACAGCCAACGTTGTGAACTCACAAAAGACTTCGCTTAAAACATGTATGCATCAAGCGATGTCAAAAACAAAAAATGCCCGCTATTGTCGCGGGCATAATAACGGTACTTCATCCTAACGGATTGTGTTTTCGGAATGAGTGACCTAGACGGAACTTTCGTACCTCTGAGCTAACAAAATTGGTAATCCGCTCATTCATCTACGTCACTCTACGCATCTTATTTGCTCGCCTGTGCGCGAACTTCAGTGAGGCGTTTAGAAATGCGATTCACATCTTCACGGCTGAAGATTTCATCTAGGTTCATCGACAGCTTACGACGCCAGTTTGGATACTCATCCACCGTGCCTGGAATGTTGACCGGTTGATCCATTTCTAGCCAGTCTTCAAGCTGAACGCTAAGCAGTGCAGAGTCACCCGCTGCTACGTGCAGTTGCAGCGCTTCGCTTAGGTACGAGTCCATCGGTACGTACTGAGCATCATGACCAATGCCTTCTGGCAAATAGCCGTGCCAGCGAACGCTGTCTAAGATGCCTTGCTTGCACTTCAAGCGATCAGCAAATAAGCCTTCCAACTGTTTTTCATCTGGGTAAAGACCAATCTCACGACCCATTTTCAAATCATCGCAGTGCCAGAAACCACGCAGGGTTGGCATGTCATGCGTACACAGTGCCGCCATCGATTGCTCTGCGTAGTGCTTCGGAGAAATGAACCCACCGTCTTCTTTCGAAGTTTCGAAGAAGAATACTTTGTATGAGTGCACACCTGCATCGTGTAGGATATCGACGATTTCATCTGGCACAGTACCCAAGTCTTCACCAATCACTGAACACTGATGACGGTGAGATTCCAACGCTAGGATTGCTAGCATGTCTTCCACTGGATAGTACAGGTATGCGCCTTCTGTCGCTTTCTCGCCTTTTGGAATCCACCAAAGGCGAAGCAGGCCAAGTACGTGGTCGATACGCAATGCACCACAATGCTTCATGTTAGCACGTAGCAACTTGATGTACGCGTCGTAACCCGTCGCTTCTAAAACTTGAGGGTTAAGCGGAGGCAGACCCCAGTTTTGACCCAGAGGACCAAGTACATCCGGCGGCGCACCGATGCTGGCGTCTAACACTAAGTTACCGTCGTCGGCCCATGTTTCGCTACCTGAGTCGGCAACACCGACAGCAAGGTCACGGTATAAGCCCACAGCCATGCCTTTTTCTTCTGCCAGTGACTGCGCTTCTTTGATTTGATCGTCTGCGATCCACTGAAGATACATGTACAAGTGAACGCGGTCTTGATTGTCTTTGATGTATTTCTGAGTGCCGGCTGCGTCGAATGTGCGGTATTTCTCAGGGAATACAGGCCAACCCCACATGTTTGAATCTTCTGCGTGTAAATCCGCATGAAGCGCATCGAATGCAGCTTGGTGTAACAAGCTATCGCCGCCTTTTTCTACAAAATCCAAGAATGCACGAGCGCGGTCGGTGTTTTTGTCTAAATGGCGAGCTTTAAACTCACTAAACAGCAGCGGAAGAACGCTCATTTTCAGTTGCGAAACTTCTGTGTAGTTCACCCAATGAGAGTCACGTGCTTTTTGTAGACGCTGTTGAAACTCTGCACTGCCAACACGTTGCTGAGCTTCAGCACTCAGTGCGAATTCAGGTACAGAACTTACGTCGATGTACATGATATTCAACCAACGACGAGAAGACGGGCTGTATGGGCTCGCGCCTTCTGGGTTCGCTGGGAACAGTGAGTGAATCGGGTTCAAACCAATGAAGTCACCGCCACGAGAAGCGATATCGCTCACCAACTGTTTTAGGTCACCAAAATCACCGATACCCCAGTTGTGCTGAGTACGCAGTGTGTAAAGCTGGATACTAGGACCCCATAGCTTTTTATGTTGGTTTAGATCGTCTTGTTTGAAACACGCTTTCGGCGTGATGATCAATGACATCTCGTAAGGCGTTTTACGACGCTTACGGCTGACAATCAATTTGTGATAACCCCAAGCCAAGTTCTTTGGCAATGCAAACACTAGAGGGCCACCCTCAGCACGCTCATCACGAACAATTTGGGACTGAAGATAGCCTTCAAGTACCTCTCCTTGTTCTGTTTCTAAACGCCAGCTGAATTCACTCTCACGAGCACTCGTACCTAGGTTTAGTTCCACTTCGACTGGTTCGCCGTCGCGTAAAACAAGAACAGGGGCTAGTACGTCTTTTTTATGTTTCTTTTCAGCAGAAGCCAATAGTTTTTCATCGCTGCTAGTATCGTAGCCAAGCGAAGCGAGCAAGCGGCGTAGCGTCTCCTCAGACACTTTTGCCTCATCTCCCCAAGCACTGACATAGCTATCAGCCAATCTCGCCATTTCCGCGACTTTCTTTAATGCTGTTTGTTCTTTCATCGCTTTCTCCGAAGGTAATACCAACACCTTCCATGTAGGGTTTTATTGTTATCAATAACTTCTTTTGGAAAATGACCAAAGGTAGCGCTTGGCTACCTTGGTCTTAACTCTGTTCTATTAACGGTGAACCGCTTTTAGTTTCCAGATGTTGTTCACATAGTCGCGAATTGAGCGATCTGAGGTGAACTTGCCGACAAGGGCGGTATTAAGAATGGCTTTCTTCGCCCAGCCAGCTTGGTCTTTGTATTGTTCGCTCATGTCTTCGTGCGCTTTCACGTAAGATGCGAAGTCCGCAAGACATAAGTACGGGTCACCACCATCTAGTAGGCTGTCGTACGTTGCACGCAGTAAGCCTGGTTGACCTGGAGTGAATTCTTCACCCAGTAGTAGGTCCATAGACGCTTTGAGTAGATGATCCGCATTGTAGTAATCAAATGGGTTGTAACCTTGAGCTTTCAGCGCTTTCACACCTTCAACGTCTAGACCGAAGATGTAGATGTTCTCATCGCCTACTTCTTCACGAATCTCAACGTTAGCACCATCCATCGTACCGATCGTTAGGGCACCGTTAAGCGCCATCTTCATGTTACCAGTACCTGATGCTTCTTTACCCGCAAGTGAAATTTGTTGTGATACGTCCGCCGCAGGAATAATAATTTCAGCCATGCTCACGCGGTAATCAGGAATGAAGACCACTTTCAGCTTGTTGCCGATGCGAGGGTCGTTGTTCACTTTCTCAGCAATTTTGTTAATAGCGAAAATGATTTCTTTCGCTAGGTGGTAACCCGGTGCCGCTTTCGCTGCGAAGAACACAACGCGAGGCACACATTCGAAGCCTGGTTCGTTAATAATGCGATGGTACAGAGACAGTACGTGTAGAAGGTCTAAGTGCTGACGCTTGTACTCGTGCAGACGCTTGATTTGAACATCGAAGATCGCATTAGTATCGAGTTCGATACCCATGTTCTCTTTCACCCAGTTAGCTAGGCGTTCTTTGTTCTCTTTCTTCACTGCCATGAATTCTTTCTGGAATTTCTCGTCAGTGGCGTACTTAGCGATGCCTTCTAGTTGCTCTAGTTTCGCTGGCCATTCTGGGCCGACTTTCTCTGTGATTAGCTTAGAAAGACCTGGGTTACAGAACTTCAACCAACGACGTGGCGTAATACCGTTCGTTACGTTGTGTAGACGTGTTGGGTACATTTCGTGGAACTCTGGGAATAGGTCTTTCTTAACCAATTCAGAGTGAAGTGCCGCTACACCGTTTACTGCGTAAGAGCCAATTACACATAGGTTTGCCATGCGAACCATGCGGTGAAAACCTTCTTCGATGATAGAAAGCTTCTGTTGTTTCGCGACATCACCCGGCCACATTGCACGTACGTCTTGTAGGAAGCGGTGGTTGATCTCGTAAATGATCTCCATGTGACGTGGTAGTAGGTGCTGGATTAGCGACTCTGGCCATGTCTCTAGTGCTTCTGGAAGTAGCGTGTGGTTTGTGTACGCGAAGGTTTGAGAGCTGATTTCCCAAGCCGCTTCCCAAGTTAAACCTTTTTCGTCCATCAGGATGCGCATTAGCTCAGGAATCGCAATCGTTGGGTGCGTATCGTTAAGCTGGATAGTCTCTTGCTTCGGTAGATCCGCTAGCGAGTAGCCAGCTGCTTCGTGGCGACGTAGGATGTCACGTACAGACGCAGCTGAGTGGAAGTACTGTTGCATTAGACGCAGTGTTTTACCTTTCTCGTGGTTGTCGTTCGGGTAAAGCACTTTAGTGATGTTGCCCGCGTCGATCAGTGCGTGCTGCGCTTCGAAGTAGTCACCGTTGTTAAAACTTGCTAGCGAGAATGGTGCAATTGCCTGACATTCCCAAAGACGTAGCGGGTAAACCGTGTCTGATTCGTAACCTACGATTGGTAGATCCCAAGGCATTGCTCTTACAGACATGCCAGGAACCCATTTGCGAACTTCTTTACCGTTCTCGTTAACTACTTCAACGTGACCGTAGAAACCGATCTCTTGAGCAAGTTCTGGACGAGCAATTTCCCAAGGGTAGCCTTCTACACCACGCCATGCGTCAGGTGCTTCTTGCTGGCGACCATCTTTAAAAGACTGTTTGAACAAACCGTATTCGTAGTGCAAGCCGTAACCAACGGTTGGGAATTCTTGCGCCGCACATGAATCCATGAAACATGCCGCTAGACGACCAAGACCACCGTTACCCAATGATGGGTCACGTTCTTCTTCTAGCAGGTCAGTTAGGTTGTAACCCAGTTCAGCCATTGCTTCTGTTACTTGTTCGTACAGACCCATGCTGATTAGGTTGTTACCCGTCAAACGACCGATAAGGAACTCTAGAGAAAGGTAGTTAACGCTCTTCGCACTTTTAATGCGTGGATCTTCTTCAGTAGCAAGCAAATCTAAAGTAGTGAATTCAGCCAGTGCATGACCCATTGCTAGGTACCAAGCGCGGCTGTCTGCGTTTTCAATCGTGTGAGCGTAAGTTACAGATAGGTGTTTCTTTACGCTTTCTTGGAACGACTTCTTGTCAAATTGTTTTTGTTGAGTAGGTTTCATTACGAAATTCTCACGTCTTTTGGTAATTCATCTGCCATACATCGTGCATTTACCTCTGTGAATAAACATCCTCCTAATTCTCCTCCTTTGAAGGAGGAGGGCTGAGGGCGTAGAGGGGGTACCATTGCTAGGTTAGTGATCCAAATCTCAACAAAGTGAACTTTGCTCTAGTTCTTAGTGATTTTGATCACAATGGAATATGAGAAAGGTTAAAACCCGTTCATGACGCTTTTTATAGCCCACTCATCTGATGATGTGAAAATTGCAATATTGGTCACATTAACTTGGTTAACATGGAAAGATTTTTCATAATCGATGTGCAACGAGATCTTAATACACTCGACACAAAAGATATTTAAGTGACAATAATCACAAATAAAGGGCGTAGTTGATGGTAAATCCATCAACCCTTGAGAATTAGGAAGTGGATCAAAGTAACGGACATTTCTGATGTCGTAACATCCCACACGGCTCACAGGATTGTACGCTTTTTATACAAACTAGAATTAGGCGGTGTGAGTTATTTCTAGTTTTCGCTAGCTTTTATATCTAAGTGACCGTATGGAATGGTTTTCCAGACGGATGCAAGCCCCAACAAGAGGCGACATTAACCGCATTCAAGCAGTTTTTGATGCTGATGGCATCATTCAGTAAGACGAAGCTTTCGAGGGGGCCTTACTGAAATGATCACGTCGCAATCACTTGGGTATACATAAATAAGGACATAATTACTAATGTGGATTCCATCTAAGCTTACTCGACCAGGACGCCTGCACAATGCCATCGTGCGCCCACGAGTGTTGGACTTACTACAGCAAGCGCCTTACTACAAATTGGTTTTATTCCGCTCCCCAGCAGGTTACGGAAAAACCACCATGGCAGCGCAGTGGCTATCCGATAAACCAAACGTCGGTTGGTACAGCATTGATGACAGCGATAACGACGGCTTTCGCTTTGTAAATTACCTGCTTCAAGCATTAAACAAAGCCACCAACTTCAGTTGCTCTAACGCACAAAAACTGGCGGAAAAACGCCAGATCTCTTCTCTACGTTCTTTATTCAGCGAAGTATTCGCGGAAATGGCTGATTTTCATCAAGAGTGCTACGTGGTGCTAGATGACTATCACTTGATCACCAACGATGAAATCCATGAATCCATGCGTTTCTTCTTAAAACACATGCCAGACAACCTCACCGTTGTGGTAACAAGTCGTGCAGCGCCGCCTCTGGGTACTGCAAACTTACGTGTTCGTGATTTAATGATCGAAATCGGCAACGAGATGTTGGCGTTCGATACCGAAGAAACGACTCGCTTCTTTAATCAGCGTATTGCCGATGGCATCGACGAAGACATGGCAAACAGCCTCAGAACCTATGTGGAAGGTTGGCCATCGGCGATGCAGTTGATCGCGTTACAAGCGCAACATCAAAACCGTACATTGGCACAAACCGTAGAGTCGGTATCGCAGTTCAATCACGCGCATTTGTGGGATTATCTAGTCGAAGAAGTATTCGACTTGCTCGATCACGAAACTCGTCACTTCTTGATGCAAGTGTCCGTGCTTGACCACTTCAATGATGAGTTGGTGTTTGCCCTCACCCAACGCGAAGATGCGCTTGGTTTGATCGAATCATTAAACCGCTACGGCTTATTCATCTACCCACTCGAAGGGGAGCAAAACTGGTTCCGATTCCATAACTTATTTGGCGAGTTTTTGTCTCATGAGCGCCAAGCGCGTATTCCCCAGCAAGAAAAAGACCTCCACCGCAATGCAGCTGTTGCCTGGTTACAACAAAAAGCACCGCACCAAGCGATTCACCATGCACAAAAGTCGAACGATAAAGATTTGGTGGTAGAAATTCTAAACGAATTCGGCTGGAAGATGTTTAACCAAGGCGAGCTCAGCACGCTGGAGAGCTCAATTAATAAGTTGGATGCTGAGCTTCTGTTCAGCCACCCAAAACTTACGATGCTCCGAGCTTGGTTGGCTCAAAGTCAGCACCGTTATAACCAAGTAGGCCACCTGCTTGAAGAAGCGGAAGAAGAGCATAAAAAGCGTAACATTGAGTTAGATATTCATTATCAAGGTCAAGCAAACGCGCTGCTTGCTCAAGTGGCTATCAACAGCAACCAGCCAGAGAAAGCACTCGAATTAGCGGAGCTAGCACTTAGCCAACTTGATAACACGATTTACCGTAGCCGCATTGTGGCAACTTCGGTTGTTGGCGAAGTTAACCACGTGCTAGGTAAACTCGACCGCGCGTTACCGATGATGCAACAAACCGAGAAGCTGGCTCGTCAGTACCAAGTTTACCACCAAGCGTTATGGGCGATTTTACAACAAAGCGAGATTTTGATTGCGCAAGGTTACGTACAAGCCGCCTTTGAGCTGCAAGATTCCGCATTCCGTTTGATTGAAGATCAGCAACTTCAACATGTTCCTCTGCACGAGTTTTTGCTGCGTATTCGTGCGCAAGTGCTTTGGTGCTGGAACCGACTTGATGAAGCAGAGGAGTGTGCCTACCGAGGTCTACAAATTCTCGAAAACCATTCGCCAAGTAAGCACTTACACAGCTACTCGATGCTGGCGCGTATTGCGGTTGGCCGTGGCGAGCTAGACAAAGCCGGTAAATTCATTGAGCACATTCAACATTTGATGAAGCAGTCGACTTACCACGTAGATTGGACAGCAAACGCTTCACTATCGTTGATCCTATTTTGGCAAGCGCGCGGTAACACCGATGCAATGCAAGAATGGCTCAACACTGCGGTTCGTCCTGAATCGGCATGCAACCACTTTTCACAATTGCAATGGCGTAACATTGCACGCGCACACATCAACTTAGGTCAATATACCGAAGCGCGCGCAGCATTGGATTTCCTCCAAAGTGAAGCTCGTCGAACCAACCTGATCACAGATACTAATCGCAACTTAGTGGTCGAAGCGGTGTTTGCTGCTCGTCAAAAAGACGAAGAGCAAGCAAAAGCTTTGCTAAAAGAAGCGTTAGTGATGACAAACCAGACGGGGATGGTAGGTAATTTCCTCATTGATGGCGCCACCATTGGCGGGCTACTGGAGAAGTTAAGCCTACGCCATGAGCTAGGCGATCTAGAACGTCACCGCGCTCAACAATTGATGAAGGATATTTCGTCCAATCAGCGCAGCCGCTCTATTCACTTTGATGAAGACTTCATTGAGAAGCTGGTAAACCACCCTAACGTACCGGAACTGGTTCGCACAAGCCCACTGACTCAACGTGAGTGGCAGGTGCTTGGTTTGATTTATTCTGGTTTCAGTAATGAGCAAATCGCGCAAGAGCTTGATGTGGCAGGCACCACGATTAAAACCCACATTCGCAACTTGTACCAAAAGCTCAATATCGCCAATCGTAAAGAGGCCATTGTGACAGCTGAAAATTTACTCCAGTTGATGGGGTACTGATCAGCTCAAGAAAACAGATTAAAACCTAAAGTGAAATACAAGGGGTTGGCGTGATGCGTCAGCCCTTTTTTATGAGTCTAAAACGAGGGAAGTGCAATTTGCAAAGCACGTAAGTAACGTTGTTCATATAAAAAAATAGCCAACCGCAATAATCGCGATTGGCTTATATTTAGTGTGAACAAATTGTATTCACTAACAACGTCAGTTGGCTAGGTGACCCTCGGCTTAAGAAGGGTCGAGCAGTATTATGCATTAATCATGCCAGAATGCAAAGACTTATTTTTGGGCACAGGATCTCATATAAAGTGAATTTGTCTATATAAAATATAGCAAAACGCAAATTCAATTATCAAATTGCATTTGCATAATGCAACAAACGTAGCCATTGATAGTACAGTTAATCATCTCAATAATGTAAACCAAATATTAAGATATCGTTGTATTTGAATCACCTCATAACCTGTAACAAAAATAAGCAATTACTTGGATATAAAACCCAGTAGCTACAGCACTATTTCATACTTTTTTCGTCGCAATGTTTGTATACTCTGTGCCATCGAAACGACTTAGCATTAGAGCAATGAACTACTTAATTACTTTCTTCAAAGGAATCGCCATGGGCGCAGCAGATGTTGTTCCTGGCGTATCAGGCGGCACCATCGCGTTTATCACCGGCATTTACGATACGCTGCTTGAGAGCATTCGACGCATTAACCCATCACTTTTCTCTATTTGGCGAAAAAAAGGGGTTAAAGCCGCCTTTAATCACATCAACGGTTTCTTCCTTATCGCTCTGTTTGCCGGTATTTTCACCAGCATTGCTACGCTAGCAAAGTTGATCACTTGGCTTCTTGACACACACCCGATCCCACTTTGGTCATTTTTCTTTGGTCTGATTTTGGTATCGGTCTATCACATTATTCGTCAGGTTGAACAACGTGATCTTATCCGCTTTGTGACTCTACTTGTTGGTGTCGGGTTTGCTTACAGCATCACCGTGCTTAAACCTCTGCACATGGAACCAACAGCTATTAACACATTGTTCGCTGGTGCTATCGCGATTTGCGCGATGATCTTACCGGGCATCTCTGGCAGCTTTATCTTGTTATTGATTGGGATGTATGCACCTGTATTAGCCGCCGTGAAAGGTTTCCAAGTCGATACATTGGCGCTGTTTTTGTCAGGTTGTGTGATTGGTTTGCTGTCCTTTTCGCATCTATTGTCGTGGTTACTACGCAAGTTCCGCGATTTCACTCTGATGTTTTTGACAGGCTTAATGATTGGTACGTTACCAAAGATTTGGCCTTGGAAAGAAACCATCACTTGGCGCACCAATTCAAAGGGTGAGCAAGTGCCCTTGCTACAGCACAACCTATCACCATTTGAATTTGAACACGTGACGTCACAACCTTCTCAGTTAGTGCTTGCCGTTGTGATGATGCTTGCTGCCATTGCGCTGGTTTTGAGTCTCGAAAAATTCGCAGATTCAGACAAGTAACTGCGGTATCAAATCAATACGGAATCAACAAACAATAACGGAGCCAATTGGCTTCGTTTTTGTTTGTTGGCTAAGAGAAAATCATCGCAATTGAAAATCTTTATGGGCTTGATTCAACAGCCCCTAAGCCGCGCGGTTATTTTGATCTCTGTCATCGAGGCACAACGCACAATTTATCTAGGCCACGAGTTGGCGAATGACGCTTCTGTGCTACGATGCAGGTAATGTTAAGTGATAAATGCTGAACCTTAATGAAAGTGTTACAAATCGCCGCTGTTTCAGCCGCACTGGTTGCGGGATTTTATGCCCCGACTTTACTAAAAAGCTTTTCTTCATCCACTCCGATCAAACCGATAGATGAGTATTGCTTTCTCTCTACTGCCTCGTGCGTTCAAGAGAATGTTACGATGACGCTCAACGCAGATACTGCTCAACCCTTGGTCCCTACTACTCTGAATGTTGAGTGGCGCACAAGCGATGCTGAGCAACTCGTCCTAAGCCTTTCAGGAAGAGAAATGGAGATGGGAGAACCCAAGTTTTTACTGAAGCAAGTCGCTCCCGGTCGATATCAAGGTGACATCATTCTGCCGGTTTGCACTCAAGACGCCATGACCTGGGTTGGTGAACTCAGTGATGGAGAGAGTACCGTTTACCCTGCTATAAAAATGCAAAGATAAGGAATCGTTATGAGCCGCAATTGGTCCCTATTTCTCGTAGTTGCTTTCGCCCTCGGGTTTGGCGTAAAAAGCTATTTAGATAATCAGAAAACGAAGCCAGAGCAAGTGGATAGTTCCACGTCTCAACAAACGGTATTGTTTGGGGAAAATAACCAAGCCGTCAATATCTTCGATGTAAATGACCCTCGCATTCGAGTCGTCTATTTTGGTTTTACTCGCTGCCCGGATGTTTGCCCAACTTCGCTTGCTATGCTAGCAGGAGCCCTGAATCAAATCGATGAAGCGCAAAAAGCGCAACTGCGCCCAATGTTCATCTCTTTAGATCCAGAGCGTGATGAGGCCGATGCCTCGGCGAAATATGCCCATTACTTCCATCCAATGATTGAAGGCCTATCGGCACCGCTTGATGTAACCACACCTCTGGCACACAACTATGGTGTTATTTTCCGCAAAACCGAATTGGAAGGCTCGGAGCTCAAATACACGCTTGATCACAGCTCTTACTTTTACTTCTTGAAGCCGGATGGCACGTTAATCACCAAGGTACCGCATACACTCTCGCCGGCACCGATTGTTGAAGCCATTTCAAAACTGACGACTGAAGGCTCCTCAAATGACAGTTAAGTCAGTGCTGAAACAGTTTTTCAGTTTCCTAACTCAAACCAACCCCAATGTCGAACAAGACGTCGATACGATCATTGACGCCATTGGGGGGATAGAAAACCTGCTAGAAACTGGGGCATGCGCGACTCGGCTGCGTCTTACCCTTAGAACGACGTCCATCATCGATAAAAATGCACTCAAAAATCATGGCGCGCATGGCGTCGTGATACTGGATGAGCGTCATGTCCAAATCATATACGGCTTAAAAGCCAACACGTATTCGCAGATAATGGAAGAGCGCATCAACAAACAAAGCTAATATTTTCGCAGTATAGCTACCCTCTAAGAAAAAGGGCGGCTATACTCTCTTGGCTTAATTAATTCACTTATTTATTAACCAACGAAGAGGACACATGATGATTGTATTGAATAACACTAACTGGGCATCGCAAGGGTAACCCTAACCGCACCAATTGCGTGGCATAGCCACAACTCCCCTTCTCTGCCCGGTCTTCACCGGGGTCAACTCTATCCGAATTAGACCCTAATGCGATTTGTATTAAGGCGCTTTTTTGCGTCTGGGATAATTCAACAATGAATCAAACACATACTTTTTGTGACACATTAATTTCAACTTCAAACCCACTAAAACGATTGGGTTGGAAACCATTTTTTCAGCAACAACTGACACTAGACGATTACGACGACACTATCTTTGCACGTGTGATTGCACATCACCGAAGTGGTTACCTATTGGCGACAGAAACGGGGCAAGTCCACCTCAATGCCCACCACTCTCTACCCAATATGACCGTCGGAGACTGGGTTATCTTAAATGACGATCAGCAATTTGTTCGCTTACTGGATCGCTTGAGCCTCTTTAGCCGCAAAGCAGCAGGTAGCAAAGTGGCAGAGCAACTCATCGCCGCAAATGTGGATACCGTTTTTATCGTCTGTTCCCTTAACGACGACTTCAATTTAAGTCGTATTGAACGCTATCTCGCCTTGGCTCATGAAGCCGAAGTCGAACCCGTCATCGTGCTTTCCAAAGCCGATTTGTGTGGCAACATTGATGAACTAAAAAGCCAAGTACAGAAACTCGATCCTCTATTAGTCATAGAGACAGTCAACGGCTTAGAAGCAGAGAGTGCTTCCAAACTCATGAGCTGGTGCGAAGAAGGACAAACCGTCGCTTTTATCGGTTCTTCAGGCGTTGGCAAATCAACTCTTGTGAATGCATTACTCGGGCAGCAAGAACAGGCGACTGGGCATATTCGTGAAGACGATAGCAAAGGGCGACATACAACCACATCGCGCTCTATCCATCTATTACCTGATGGCGGCATCTTGATTGATACTCCGGGAATGCGCGAGCTTCAACTAGCAGACTGCGAACTGGGCGTCAGTGAGGCATTTTCTGACATTGAGGGTCTCGCTCAACGTTGTCGCTTTGGTGATTGCCAGCATCAAACTGAGCCGGGCTGTGCAGTTCAAGCTGCGATTGAAAATGGCACACTGGAGGTTCGTCGTTTCAATAACTATCAAAAACTATTGCGAGAACAAGCCTTTAACGGCGCGACTTTGGCAGAGCAACGAGCTCAAAGTCGACAGTTCGGGAAACTCACTCGAAATGCCATGAGTGATAAGCGCAGGCGCCAACAAAGTTACTGATTTGTTACGTTTGAGTTGTCAATAAAATCAAAGGAGACGAAAGTCTCCTTTTTAACAACTTTATTAAAAACCATTACTCATAACTAATGATAATTTTCAACATAAAAATCCTATTTAAATAACATTGAGCAAACATTTAATCCAAAAACAAACTAAAACTAGACACAAAATATTACCAAGCTAAGATATGTGATATTCAGCAAGAAAATGGCTGAATTTATAAAAACAGGATAATTGATAATCATGTGTCTTAGTGACCAGAAGCAATGCTCACCCCTTGCAATACAAGGGCATTATCGCCGTGTAATGATGGACTATTGCCCTGCTCGCTCTGGCATAAAATTGCAGGAATGATGTATGCAACACAACAGCCTCGTTGCCCGATTTGCTCGTGGTAACCTCGTCGTCCAGATCCTTGTCGGTATTGTCTTTGGTATTTTGCTCGCCACAATTTCCCCAAGCCATGCCGAAAGTGCAGGATTAATTGGTAGCCTTTTTGTTGGTGCTCTTAAAGCGATCGCGCCAATCCTTGTGTTTATTTTGGTTGCCGCTTCAATTGCGAACCAAAAGAAAAACCAGCACACGTACATGCGTCCAATCGTTGTACTGTACCTGATGGGTACGTTCTTCGCGGCGCTATCAGCAGTGGTTCTAAGCTTCCTTTTCCCGACCAATTTAACGCTTGTCACCGGCGCTGAAGGTGCAACGCCGCCTCAAGGTATTGCTGAAATTCTACGCACACTGTTGTTTAAACTGGTCGACAACCCAGTAAATGCACTAGTAGAAGCAAACTACATTGGCATTCTTGCTTGGGGTGTGGGTCTGGGTCTTGCGCTACACCACGCATCTGCAACAACGAAAGCCGTGTTTGAAGATCTCAGCCACAGCGTGTCTCACATTGTTCGCTTTATCATTCGTCTTGCACCATTTGGTATCTTTGGTCTGGTTGCTTCAACGTTCGCAACAACAGGCTTTAGCGCACTAGCAAGCTACGCACACCTTCTGGCGGTTCTTCTTGGCGCTATGATGATCATCGCACTCGTTGTAAACCCGGCGATCGTGTTCGTTAAAACTAAGCAAAACCCTTACCCACTTGTATTCCGTTGCCTACGTGAAAGTGGTGTAACCGCGTTCTTCACTCGTTCAAGTGCGGCGAATATCCCAGTAAACATGGCACTATGTGAGAAGCTAAAACTGGACGAAGATACATACTCAGTATCTATCCCACTAGGTGCGACCATTAACATGGCTGGTGCTGCAATCACTATCACAACGCTAACGCTTGCAGCTGTGCACACTATGGGTATTGAAGTTGATCTACTGACTGCGCTACTGCTAAGTATTGTGGCTGCGGTTTCTGCATGTGGCGCATCAGGTGTTGCAGGTGGCTCGCTACTACTTATCCCACTTGCGTGTGGTCTGTTTGGTATCTCAAACGACGTAGCAATGCAGGTTGTAGCGGTTGGCTTCATCATCGGCGTGATTCAAGATTCTGCTGAAACTGCACTAAACAGTTCAACAGACGTTGTCTTCACAGCAGCAGTTTGTAAATCAGAACAGCAAAAAGCTCAGTAAAACTGACAGAACAAATAGAAAGGGGAGCCGATGATGGCTCCCCTTTTTTATATACTAATTATTTGCGCTCAATTACGCGGTGGCCAGAACCACCTCTTCAATTGAGAAATGCTTACTTGGCTCAACAAATTCTTGCTGTGCCGCGATAGTTTGCAGCTCCCACTCCCCTGCATGGTAAGTGGCGCTTAATACCCCGTAACACGCGTCATGGCAGTGTTGGAAAGCTTGTTTAGGAGACCAGCCCTTCAATAATCCAGCGGTGAAGATAGCCGAAATAAGATCGCCTACCCCCACAGGTTGTTTGGCAAACTCAAACTGAGGGCGCTTCGCTAAGTAAATGCCTTCTTGCGTTGCCAGTAACATGTTGAAGCTGCCATTCTCTAGGCAGTAAAGGTGCTTCACTAGCACTATTTTTGGACCTTTCGCTAGTGCACGTTGGCATGCCGTGATCGCATCGTCTAACGAGTGGATTTCCATCTCTGCAAATTGGCTTAGCTCGAACTGGTTAGGCACGATCACATCTGCCATTGGCATCAGACGGTTTAACAAGTTTTCTGCAATACCCGGCGCCACAATACAGCCTTTGTCTGGCGCGCCCATCACAGGGTCGCAAACATAAAGTGCGTTCGGGTTCGCTTGCTTCACCTTCGTCACGGTTTCTTCAACAGCAAGGCACTGCTCTGCGCTGCCTTGGTAGCCCGTCAACACCGCTTGGCACTTTTCCAATGCACCGATGTTACTAAGACCACGCACTAACTCGCTAATGTCTTCAGCCGCAAACGCTCGCCCAGTCCAACCTTCTTGATACTGCGTGTGGTTAGAAAATTGAACGGTATGAATCGGCCATACTTCGAAGCCCATGCGTTGCATTGGGAAAACGGCACTGCTGTTACCAGCATGACCAAAAGAAACATGAGATTGTATAGAGAGGATACCTTGCATAGTACCTTACCTCTTATTGTTGTTATCGATAGTTCAAAGACAGCGGCAAGCGCCAGTTTTGCGAAACCAGTAGTGTATCCGACAAACCAAGATTCTCTAACTCAATTCTCGTTAACTTCTTCAGAGTAAGTTGGAGCGCTGGTTTTCAACACCATCTTCTTGATTTCCATTTTGTCTTTATTCAGTGCGATTTCTAGGGTATCTCCTTCCCTTATCCCGAGTTGAGTCAGGATTACGCTTGGAATGACTACGGCGGTATCGTCACCGATTTTAACAGGTTGACTTATCATCTTTCGTCCTCCAAATGTCGAAAATGAGTTTTCACATCATTGGATATTTATTCCCAAGAGCCTTGTTCTGACTTGGGCTTGGCATAAGCGCCTAAAAACAAAGAGCCTTCCACACCGCGTTTGGGAAGGCTCTTTCATTATTATTTTTTAATTTGCTAAAGGCTCATGCTTGGCAGCAATCAGACCGTAAGCACTCCAACCTAGGAAGGTTACGATTGAGCCCCACATCATCGCTTCGTAGCCGGAACCATATAGCGCGTAGAAGCTGTATAGGGAACCAATCAGAGCGATAATGTTGGTGGTTTTCATCTCGCGCTCTGGCACGTGCGCCACTTGCTGCATGATGAAAATTGCGCCCATACATAGGATGTAAGGAATTACGTTCGTTACTACCGCTAGGTTAACCAGCGCTTCGAACTGCTCGTTCAGCGTTGGAGAAATAGTCATTAAAGACAGCACCGATTGGATAACCGTGATGGCCACCATACCTTTGATTGGCGTACCACGTTTGTCCACTTGAGAGAACAATTTAGGGAAGAAGCCCGCATCAGAAGATGATTTGAACACTGACGCGATAGTGAACTGCCAACCTAATAGAGAACCAGCACAAGCCAATACCGCCATACCAGCAACCGCTTTACCTGCTGCTGAGCCAAGCATCACAGACCATACGGTTGAGAATGGCGCGGTAGAAGCGGCAAGCTCAGAGTTTGCAACGATACCAGAACAGATGTTTGTCGATACAATGTAAACCACCGCAGCAATCAACGTACCGCCCAATACTGCGATTGGTACGTTCTTCTCTGGGTTTTCTACTGCTTCAGAGTTCGCACAAGCCGATTCAAGACCAAGAAACGCCCATAGTGTCATGGCAATAGAAGCGCTCACAGCTTCACCAAATGGCAGGTGGTGTGGGTTCCAAGCTTCGATGTACATGGTTGGGTTAAACCAGAACCAACCAACAATACCTAGCGAACATACCGGTAGGATCACACCCCATACCGTGAAGGTGCCGATTTGACCTGTAATTTTCGCACCACCGAAGTTAGCGAAAGTACAAATCCAAAGAATGGCGATGGTGTACAAACAGGTTTCGACCGGAGATAGGGTCACTTCAAAAAATGCGGAGCCGTAACCCACACAGGTAATCGCTATCGCAATATTCGCAATAAGGAGCGACAAACCGTAAGTCCAGCCCGCCATAAACGCACCCGATTTACCGAATGCGTAAGACGCGTAACCGTTCATACCGCCGTCACGTTTACTAAAGCGACCACATTTTGCAAACACATAAGCCAACGCCAAAGAGCCCGCTGCCGTGATCAGCCAAGATAACACAGAAATGGTGCCCACTTGCGCCAGTTTACTTGGCAGCATAATGATACCGGAGCCAGCCATGTTGATGAACGTCAAAATGGTTAACTGCACCACCGACATTTTTTTAGTTTCAGTACTCATAAATTATTCTCCACGAATAAGCGGTTCGCACCGACGCCGGAGCGTGGTGCGAACGGGTAGATTAATCTTTTAGGACATAGCAATGTGCGGTAGTGCGACCGTCGACATCTTCAAGGTACACACCTTGAATTTCTGGCGCGAAGCCTGGGAATCGGTTGATGCCTTCTTCTAAAGATAAAAAGTAATCCACCACCTGTTGAGTCCAGATTTCACCAGTGATCACACAGATAATGCCTGGAGGGTAAGGTAGTGCACCTTCGGCGGCTACGCGGCCGACGGCCTCTTTAAGTGGTAGGTAATCACATTCACCGCGGAAGTATTTACGTGTTGCCACGTCTGGTTTGTGAACCATTTGTGGGAAGTATTCACTGCGGAACATCGCTTTTTGTAGCTGTTTCACGTTCAGCTCTTTGTACATGTCATGCATTTCCTGACATAGCTGACGGATGGTGTAACCACGGTAGCGCTCTTTGTTCGTTTCGTAGACGCCTGGTAGCACGATACTGAGAGGTGCATCATCACGAATGAATTTTTCAAATCGGTTGATTTGCGCGACAAGGTGACGGATCTTACCCATATCTTCGGCAGGAGTGAGTAGGAACAAGATGGAGTTCAAGTCACACTTCTCAGGGATGATGCCGTTTTCGCGAAGGAAGTTAGCCAATAGCGTTGCCGGAATACCGAAATCTGCGTAGCTGCCGTCTTCGGCAATACCTGCCGTGGTTAGCAACAATTTACATGGGTCAACAAAGTATTGACCTTCACCATAACCTTCAAACTTGTGCCAGTTTGCATCTGGCTCGAACATGAAGAACTTCTTGTTGGTCGCGATCACATCAGTGTCGTAACTGCCCCAAGGTTGACCTTCAATTTCATTTGGAATGAACGGACGAATTAACTCACAACTTTTGAGAATTTCTTTACGCGCTTCGATACCTGTCTTAACCGCGTCGCTCCATAAACGTAAGCCTGCTTCACCATCGTGGATCTTCGCGTTCACATCCAATGCTGCAAACAACGCATAGAACGGAGATGTCGATGCGTGCATCATAAACGCGTTGTTAAAGCGTTTGTGATTGCAGTAACGAGCTTGGCCTTTGATATGGCGGTCTTTTTTGTGGATTTGCGACGTTTGAGAGAAGCCAGCTTGTTGCTTGTGAACAGACTGAGTCACGATCACACCCGCATCTTCTGGTTTCAGATCCAGTAGCAGTGGCGAACAGTCTTTCATCATAGGGATGAACTGCTCATAACCAACCCACGCAGAGTCAAACAGGATGTAGTCACAAAGATGACCGATCTTATCCATCACGTAGCGAGCGTTGTAGATAGTACCGTCGTAAGTACCAAGCTGGATAATAGCAAGACGGAAAGGACGTTCATCGCGTGCACGCTCTGGAGATACTTTCGCGATTTGAGCACGAATATACTCTTCATCGAAACAGTGCTCATCCATACCACCAATGAAGCCCCAAGGGTTACGCGCCGTTTCTAGATAAACCGGCATACCACCCGCTTGGATTAACGCGCCGTGGTGATTCGACTTGTGGTTATTGCGGTCGAACAATACCAAATCACCTTCAGTTACTAGCGCGTTACACACCACTTTATTTGAAGCAGAAGTACCGTTAAGTACGAAGTAAGTTTTGTCAGCGTTAAATACTTTTGCAGCGTGTGCTTGCGCTTGGTGTGCAGAACCTTCGTGGATCAGTAAGTCACCTAAGTCCACGTCCGCGTTACACAAGTCGCTACGGAATAGGTTTTCGCCAAAGAAATCGTAGAATTGTTTACCAGCAGGGTGTTTTTTGAAGAACTGACCACCTTGGTGCCCTGGACAGTCAAACGCCGAGTTACCCATCTCAACGTAGTGCGTTAATTGCTTGAAGAAAGGAGGGAGCAGACGACACTCATATTTAGTCACGGCTTCATTAATTTGACGGCAGTAGTAATCGATAGATTGTCTTTCTAAATCAATAACCCCCGTTAACCAAACGTAATCTTCTGCCGAAACTGGAGTTTCATCGGTCACTAAGAAAACAGGAATTCCGTACCCTGTTTCCGAGATCATTCTGTGCAGACCCGCTTTAATGTCTGCTGACGTAATAATAGCTGCACCAACGTCGGTTAATTCAACTTGTTCTAAAGGCAGTAAGTGACGATTAAATTGTTCATCTAAAGATTCAGCTAATAAGCTAAAGTCTTCAGGCATGTAATTACTAACACCTATAATTAAACGTTTCATTTGAAATATCTCTTTTTTGTTCTTTAAAAATGACAAGGACAGATATTACAAACGAAATATTTATTTAAAATTCAAATTACAAATTTCGTGATTAAATTTTCATATTTAAAAGACTTATTTTATCGAATTAAAATTTAGAGACTTTCATCACTTTCCAATTTCTATCTCAATGATATTGAAACGCACCTAAAAGGAAAGATCCTTCAATAATTATGTGACAACGCCCATTATTAAAAAGAAGGTTATTATAAGAAAATAAAGTTTTGAGATTTCCATCACTATATAATAAGTTAAATTATATTATTGCAGTTTAAAACACTCCACTTTTAACCAAATTTAAACACATAATAAAAGAGCCATCAACACATGTATTGATGGCTCTTTACTTTGGATATAAAGAAAAAACAACTTAATTGAATAAATGACTATCTAGCTTGACTCCACCATTCGACCATTGTTGATAACGCTTTACAGACATGCCTGACGAGTACATGGTATGTTTACAATCCATACACTCAACAAAATACAACCCACTCATTCCTGCCATAACGTGCAGCCTTCGGCTATCGCAGCGCTTGCAGGACAGGCGCTTTACTTTGGTGTTGACGTCAATACGCCGAGCAAAGTTTAACGTTTCGTGAGAGCATAAAGCGTCAACAGCACTATCTTTAAAAGGATGCTCACTAAGTAAATAATTAATGGCGTAATCGTACACCGGGGGGATTGAAGATTTTCCACTTTCAATATTACTTATCTTAGCAACGGAAACGCCTAATAAAGAAGCGAACTCAGCCTTACTGTACTCTAAGATAAATCTTGAAGAGATGAATTTATCTGCACTAATGATTCTCAACATACACAAATCTCTAATAGAAATAAAAACAGAGCAAACTAATTCGCTCCATTTCTGCTGAAACATGTAATGAAAAAGTTACTTCCTAGTGTAATTCTGCATATTATCTATGCTATTTTATTTTGTATGTCATCTTGCGCCTAATTAATTATAAAATCAATAATCCATGCCTAAATATAAAAACACAATTTAAGATTTATAATACAATTTTTAATTTACATTATTAGATAAAGTAATGAATACTATTCACCTATTACTCTGGGCATCAAGTATTGCTCTTCAATCATTATTACTATCAATTGAAGAGACTTGATTTGAGCCCAACAGGAGAAGTAGATAAAGAGGGAAATCCCTCTATTTGAAGATAAACATATCCCGCCTTATCGAAGTACTAAAAATGTGTTGAAAAATCGAATAAATAGTATGCAATCCAGTAAATAAATCGCTTAGATAAGTTTACAGTCTGTAGTTGTAACCGACAGAGATACTGAGACAGAAAGGCAAAAGAAAAGCCTCAATTATGAGGCTTATGGATAAGATAAATTATGGTTGAAGGAAATTCTGCGTGAAATCGAGCGCCTCTTTAGAGAGCTTTTTTTCGGTAGACGATGTGGTTGTCTGTCCTTCCGTCGTTGCTGTGGTCATGTCTGGCTGGAAGTTCGGCGCCGATGCTTCATCCCATGCGTTAGCATCGTCTTTATTTTCGTCACTCAACACCGCGTTAAGTTCCTCCTCTGCAGGAAAATACGCTTCGCGTTTGTACACCTTGTTCAGCGCCCGAATAATGGAATGCTTTCTTACCATCCCTGACGCCAGCTTTCTTTGCAACGGTTTCGCTATAGATTGCAATCCAACGACGACGTCAACACCAATATTGGTCGCCACTTCGTCACGCAACGTACGCGCTGGCTGATACCCCATATTGGCAGCAAGAAACAGCCAAACATAAGCAATCGCATTGCCTGTTTTACCTTTGTCCTTCCACGCTTCGCCAGCATGATACATCGCCTCGGCGCTGCCACCTTCTGCGGCCCTTTCAAGCCAATAGCAGCCTTTGACCATGCTTTTTTCTGTACCAACACCATTTAGGTAACATAAGCCAACTTGGATCTTTCCGTCCGCACTGTCTTTTTCAGCCGCTTTCATAAACCAATAAAGTGCATCTGCACTGCGTCCTGCACTATTGTCTGGTGAAAGTTGCCACTCACCCATGTAAAGCATGGCATCAATGCAGCCTTCCTCGGCTGCGGTTTCAATCAGTTGGTTACCTTTGGGAATATTTTTTTCCGTTCCGCGACCAAAAACCAACGCTTTGCCTGTCGCAAATTTTGCTTCGGTATCCCCTTCCATTCCGGCAATGGCGGTACGCCAAAAGTTTGCCTGCTCTTTTAAAATCACATCTTCACGCATGCGCTCACTCAAGCGAACAATACCGTACATTCCCGTCACATTGTCCAACTTAGCGGCTTTATCATACCAATACAGCGCTTGACGAATGTTGTCCTTCTCAGCTTCTTTCGCTAGAAATAAAATGGTGGGGATATGTCCGGTTTCTGCTTTGAACTCACGCTCTTTACGCTCTTGCTCTCGCGCTTTTTGCATCGCCTTTCGATAAGCGGCTTCGCGAGCTTTCCTCTCTGCCTCGAGTCTCTGTTTCCGCATCGACAACGAGATCATCCACACAAATATCAGGACGAGTGAAAGGCCAGTTGCCGCAATGGCAATGCCCATACTACTCATAAATAGCCTCTTTTGGTTTCAGGGCCCAATTCATCTCCCTCTCAGGGAAATATTAAGATTACGCGCCGACATAACGCCGACTACCTTCATTATATAACGACCACTTAGCGAAAATCTGAAGCTTGCCAAGACTTAATGGCGGTATTTTATGCAATATCACTGCAACTTATTTTTAATTGAAAAATATCACTGTGATTTTTATAGAACTTAGTCACGGTTTTGGGGCTGAGATATTCTCCTCCCCTATCATCCCCCCTTGCTCCTCCTATAAAAATTTACATTTTAATGATGTGCAGAAGCTCTCACTATGCGTCTGTTTTATTATTTAATTTGTGAACAAAATCGACTGTGACAGAAAATTTTCACTTGTAAAAAACTTAACTGCCTGCTCTCACATTTTGCTGATGATTCAGTGTATTAGCATCTAGTTGAACATTTCCTTTTTCGGCATCTGCCTTTCTAGCGTGTGCGAAACCTTCTTGATGACTGAGTCAGCGAAGGCAGCGCGCAGCTCAATATCAATTCAATAACAATGGATTTGTAAACGTGGACAATAAGACATTTAAATTATCAACAATTGCCAAAACCGTACTGCCTTTGATTTCCGTCGCAGTCATCAGCGGTTGTGGTAGTGATAGCACGAACGAAGATACGACGAACCCAGGCTCAGGCTTGTACCCTGCGGGAGAGAACGAGGTCGTCATTTATTACAAACGCGATGTGGCGTCCGCTTCAACGGCCAGCGACTACGAAGGTTGGGGCTTGCACCTGTGGAACGGTGAAGGCTGTACCAGCACAGATTTAGACGCAATGGGCATTCCTGGCACAGGAACGGATTGGTCGGCACCGCATCCATTCGATGGCATCAACGACACCTACGGTGCTTACTACGTACTGAAAGTGAACCCAGATGCCTCTGACCCACACGAATGCATGAACTTCATTCTGCACAAAGGTGATGAGAAAGCATTCGGCAGTGCAAACTCAAAAGTGGAGCTGACGAAAATCGGCGAATCTAAAGGGTTGTTTGGCTTCCACGGCAGCAGTGAGCTTTACTACGAGCCAATCGAAGAACGCCCTGTTGATATTGATGGTCAAAAAGCGCATTGGCTAGATGCCAACACCATCGCGTGGGAAGCGGCGGCCAATGCGGATTCCATGAAGCTGTTCTACAGCCTCAGCAACGACATTAAAATGGATGAAGACAAGCAAATCTCTGGTGGCACGGCGGTTGAGTTGACGAAAGCAGGTGATTTATCTGATGGTCTGAAATCACGCTTCCGTCACCTTGCTAGCCTCCAAGCTGCAGGCATTGATGTCGATGACGCGACTCTACGCACGATCCTGAAATCACAAATCGTTATGGTAGCTTACAACGCAAATGGTGACGTCATTTCTGCAACTGAAGTGCAAAAGCCGGGCGTTCTCGATGCAGTATTTGCCGATTCCAAGGCAGGTAACGCGATTGGTCAAGAACTCGGCGCGATTGTGGAAGGCGGTGCTGCAACCTTCAAACTATGGGCACCAACTGCTCAAGATGTTGATCTTATTATCTACGATGAAAACTTAGCAGAAGAAGCGACCGTTGCAATGACAGAAGATCCAGCAACAGGTATCTGGGCTTCTGAGGCACAAAGTAATGTTGTTAACAAATACTATCGCTACCAAGTTAAGGTGTACCACCCTACAACTGGGGTCGTTGAAACTCGTTTGGTAACAGACCCATATTCAATGAGCTTGTCTAAGAACTCACGATACTCGCAAGTGGTTGATTTAAATGATCCAAGCTTAATGCCTCAAGATTGGAAAAACTACGCACGCCCAACGGTTAAAAAAGACGAAGACCACGTCCTGTACGAGTCACACATTCGTGATTTCAGCTTTAACGACAGCAAAGGCACACCAAGTCTTGATGGCAAATATCTGGCGCTTACAGAACCTGAGCGTGAGTCTGTATCTCACTTACAAGCTTTAAAAGATGCTGGCCTAACAACGCTGCATATCCTGCCAGCATTTGATATTGCAACCGTGGATGAAGACGCTGACCAGCGAGTCGATATCACCGACACCGTGGGTAAGCTTTGTGGCATCAAGCCAGAAGCCTCCATTTGTGAGACCGAAGATGACGGCAAAGTGATTGAAGAGGTATTAAATAGCTACGACCCAACAACGGGCAAAGCACAAGCGTTGATGAGCGATCTTCGCATGCTAGACAGCTTCAACTGGGGTTACGACCCTTACCACTACACCGTGCCAGAAGGCAGTTATGCGACCGATCCTAACGGGTCTAAGCGTATTCTTGAGTTCCGCGAAATGGTTCAAGCAACGCATAAAATGGATCTAAAACTGGTCATGGACGTCGTGTACAACCACACAAATGCATCTGGTGTGAACGAAAAATCAGTACTGGATAAGATTGTCCCTGGGTACTACCACCGCCTAAACGTCAACACTGGCGGCGTAGAAAACTCAACCTGTTGTGATAACACCGCCACCGAAAACCTAATGATGGGTAAACTGATGGTTGACTCATTGATGGTGTGGGCGGATGACTATAAAGTCGATGGTTTCCGTTTTGACCTTATGGGCCACCAGCCGAAAGATGTCATGGTTTACGCACTTGAAAAAGTCCGTGAAATTGATCCGAATACTTTATTCTACGGCGAAGGCTGGGACTTCGGTGAAGTCGCGCAAAACGCTCGCTTCGATCAAGCAACACAAGTCAACATGGCGGGGACAGAAATCGGTACTTTCTCTGATCGTCTGCGTGACGCAGTTCGTGGCGGAAGCCCGTTTGATGGCGGTGTAGATTCAGAAGGTAAGCACCCACTTCGCTTCAACCAAGGCTTTGGTAACGCTGCTTACCCGAACGAAGAAACTAAAACTGATGCAGAATCTGTGAATGGCCGCCTACACAACCAAGATCTGGTTCGTCTAGGTATGGCTGGTAACTTAGCTGACTACGTCCTTCTGGATTACAAAGGCGAAACCAAACTTGGTAAGAATGTTGATTACAATGGTGCTCCAGCAGGCTACACAAAAGTGCCATCAGAGAACATTTCCTACGTGTCTAAGCACGATAACCAAACGCTGTGGGACAACAACGCTTACAAGATTGCGACAGGTACTTCATCTGCTGAGCGAGCACGAATGCAGTCTGTATCACTATCAACGGTGATGCTAGGTCAAGGTATTCCGTTCATTCACATGGGTTCTGAGCTATTGCGCTCTAAGTCAATGCAGCGTGACTCGTACGATTCTGGTGACTGGTTCAACCGTGTATTCTTCGATGGAAGCGACAATAACTGGAACGTTGGTCTACCACGTGAAGACAAAGACGGTGCAAACTGGGAGTTGATCAAAACCATCGTCGGTGACAGCACGGCGAAACCAGACTCAACGGACATCGAGCTGACTAAGCAACAATTCCTAGAGCTACTAAAAATCCGCAGTACAAGCGAACTGTTCCGCTTAGACACCGCGCAAGAAGTGATGAATCGTGTTGATTTCCGCAACGTGGGCCAAGACCAAGTAGAAGGCTTGATTGTGATGTCTATCGACGATGGCACATCAGCAGGTGCCGATTTGGATTCGAACTACGATGCAATCGTGGCCGTTGTGAACTCAACATCAACTGAAAAATCTTTCAAAGTTGCTGGCGCAACTGGTTTCGAGCTGCATGAAGTTCAACAAAACTCTGCGGATGACATTGTCAAAGGTGCAAGCTTCGCCAATGAAACGTTCACAGTACCAGCACTGACAACAGCGGTATTCGTACAGCCACAAGACGGCACGCAGGGTGCAGGCCTACCAGTAAACACGGACAATAAAGACGTATCGAGCATTCCTCCTTACGGCGAAACCGTGGTTTACGTCAAAGGCACCATGAACGAGTGGTCAGATAGCAGTGACTGGGCGATGACCTTTATTGGCAACGGCATGTACTCTGTAACTGGCGTTCTTGAAGCAGGTGAACACGAGTTCAAATTTGCAGACTCAGGATGGGCAAATCCAAACATCGGTTGTGATGCTGCGGATTTGGCTTCTGGCTCACTAGACTTAGGCTCTGCGGGGAACTGTACGTTGTCTGTCGCTGAAACTGGTAAGTACAACTTCACTCTGAACGCGTTACATGTTCAAGATGAAAGCGTAGAAAAACCTGTCGTTTCAGTGACGAAGTCAGCAGATGCACCAACGTTCGGTGAAACAGCACTTTACCTACGTGGCACTATCACCACATGGGATACTCCAGTGCAAGACTCAACTGCGAAGTTCAGCTATGTAGCAAATGACGTTTACTCGCTAGACATTGACCTAGCGGCGGGCAACTACGAGATGAAAGTTGCGAGCGCAGACTGGGCAGCAGACACCAACTTCGGTGGCGAAGGTAGTGTTGAGCTTGGTAAAGCGCTAACGATGGAAGTCGGTGGCGATAGTGCAAACCTCAAAATTGCGATTGCAGAAGCGGGAAATTACAACTTCCACTTCAACGCGGCTGACAAGTCGGCGCCAATCGTGACGGTAACGAAAAACTAGTTTCATTTAAAAACATCCGTAATGAAAAAGGGGAAGCATCACGCTTCCCCTTTGTTTTGTTGGCGTCACTAAATGGTGGATACCAAAATCAAGAAGGTGTTAGTTTCCCCAAATCTGTTCAACAAACTCAGGGTGATCAATGAATGGATTACGATTGCCCTGAAACTCAAACACTTGTTGATTGCGGTTTTGTTCTTTTTCACTAACGGGATCATTTTTGTGCCAACGTTTCAGCATGTTTAACATCCAAGGTTCAAAAACCGTTGAACTTGAACCATCAAGGACAGCATCCGCATTGCTTGAATTGCCTTCCCAGTTACCTACAACATTTTCATAGCGGGTTGCCATGTAGAAATAGGCACGAGCAAAATCGCCTTTAAACTCATCGATCGGCTCAAACACCGTACCGGAGTAGCCCAGACTAGTGCTTGCTTGGCCAAGTTTAGAACCGTTACTAGACACGTACGTCGCGGTGGCAACTTCACCAAATGGCCAGTTACTGCGCTTCGCGTTCACATAACCATCGGTCGCAAACAAATGATGACCATCGGAGTTCATCGGTTCAACTTTACCGCCAAACCAGCTTTTCGGGAACGAGTGTTCACGGTTGTAGCAATCCCCTTCTTGGCTATATTGACCACATTGGTCTGTCACTTTCGTGAAGCTGATAGCATCACTGCCCGCAGGTTTCTCTGAATACATATCGAGAATGGAGCCATCATTTTCGTAATAACGATCAATATCGGCATCTTTTACCAAGGTCCACACCGCAGAATAACCTCGGCTAGTGTGGTTGTTGATGATGTTAAACAGCGCCGTTTTTAGAGCGTAGCCCGTCTTGCCAGACGCCGCTTGGTAGTAACCATCAACCACTGGTGGGGTCGTGGTTGAGTCACCTAACGTAAAGTCGGTGGTTTCGCTTTTCGCAAATTCATCGCCAGAGGCAAGCGTATTATCACCCACCTTCAACGCGTAAGACCCCGACCCATTGCCACAGCAAATGCCGTCGCCATAGCTGTCTTGAATCGTAAATTGGTAGTTACCATCGGCTAAACACATGGTCTTTTCAACAGTGGTTGACGACTCATACCCCTGACCAGAGAAAAGCACTTGCGCTTGGCTATTTTTCAACTCCCAGCTAGTTTCTGAGCCATAGTTGTCCGTCGTGAGTGTAAGAAGCACTTCATGATCACTACAGCTTTCTACAGGAGGTTGTGTACTTGTCTCGGTCGGTTGAAAATTATCGACGTAGACAACTTCTGAGCCATCAAACCCGGCCTCATCATAAAAACGCAACCCGACATTGATGGTCTTGTTCGAACTCGCAGTATAGTTATGCGCCAGCTCTTGCCACTGGTTTACCTGCTGCGGATCTGAGTAATTGTGATAACCATCAACCACCAGACGTGCTTTTACATTTCCTTCGGTGTGATAAACCGAGACAGAAAACGGATAGGTTTTCCCTTGCTCCACATTAATGGTTTGCAAAAGGTCAGTGTTGCTTTGGGTACCTGTATTCACGACGACTTGAGCAGCCAGGCCGCCCGATTTGATTTGTTCGCTGCTTGGCGACACCGCGATGCCAGCGTCAATCACTGACCACTGCGTAGGCGCACTGCCATTCCACTGTTCAAA
Organism: Vibrio sp. RM-41-2B; assembly: GCF_024744415.1. Taxonomy (NCBI): domain Bacteria; kingdom Pseudomonadati; phylum Pseudomonadota; class Gammaproteobacteria; order Vibrionales; family Vibrionaceae; genus Vibrio; species Vibrio sp. RM-41-2B. The sequence continues at coordinate 193,639 of NZ_JAMQWD010000004.1, forward strand.
GTCACCATTGAGAATTTGGCTATATGCAAGCGGAGAGCTAATAACAGCAAGAAGACAGAGGGGTTTCGTTATGGATTTCATTATACTTTTCCATTAGTTATGTAAATCCCAAACACGATAAACATATTAGTAAGGCATAAGTAATCCTTCGGTCACACTTTTACGTTGCACAAGTGTTAATTTACTTTTTAATGTGCAGCTTATCTCACAAATATCTACCGGCTGAAAACAAACGCCAATACAAAAAGCGAAGCGACCTGTTGACCACATCGTTGGAAAACCATTAAGGGAAAAGTAAAACGGACGGAAAAAAGCCAAGTGTGCGCCTATGGGGGTCAGCAACAACACTTGGCTTGTTTATAAGAAAGCTTGTGGTCAGCTCAACTGGTGAGCATCAATTCTGGATAATTCCTTAAGGTTTTACCGCAAAGAATCGTCCTTGTAGTGGCGACATTAGAATCTGATATTGACCATTACTCGGAGTAATTTTTTCATTCGTGAGCAAATCCACCAACTCACCAGTACCAACACTCTCCTGAGTAAGAGTGACGCTTCTAGCGCTCTCTAAGGTATTTAGCGCAAACAAGACTTTGTCCGAACCAGATTGTTTCAAGTCCACATAACTGCCGTTACTCGCAACTAAATTCGTGCGTGACCCTTGATAAAGTGCAGGATGCGCATCGCGCATTGTCATCAGCGATGTCACATAAGATTTGAGATCGGCTTGGTTTGCATCAAGCGTCGCCGTCACGCCTTCAATTTTCGCACTACTGCGCGCAACGTGATCATCGCACAAACCTTGAATGGCACAGGTGCTGTTGTCTTCTTTTGCGGCAAAACCATCCACTTGATCCCCGATTTCATCACCGTAGTACAACGTGATTGGCCCGGTGTACGCCGCTTGGAAAGCAAATGCGGCTTTATGGCGTAACCAATATTCTGCATCATTCACATCCGCCAAGTTTCCGCGTTGCAACAAGTCACCAAAGCGCACTAAATCATGGTTGCCGATCATCAAATTCGGCTGCGCATGCGTTGGATATTGGTTGTGTGTGCTATAGCCGTTGTCTAGCCAATCCACACCGCGACCACCCACGCCGCTCTCATTCACGGCCAGTGTTTCTACGATGCGATAGCGCATTGGGAAGTCAAATGCAGAGCACAATGCTGGATCGCTGTTCGATCCATACGCCTCATTCGCGATCTCAGACTCCCCTTTCCAAATCTCTGCCACCATGTAACCCAACGGATTCACTTGTTCACCTTTGCTATTGGTGTACGTCACACCTTGCGAGGCTTCATCGACAGCTTTACGAAGTTGTGTCCAAGCGTCTGTCGGAACTTGATAGGCTTGATCTAAACGCCAGCCGTCAATCTTGAGCTCTTTGATCCAATACGTCGCCACTTCTTTGTAGAAATCGAGACTGGCCGGATAATCAACCGGGTTGCTTGATCCAGATGGCAGCAAACCGGAAGGTGAGGGTTTGATCAAGCCATCTTTGTGATGACCAAATACGCCATCAAAAAATACGTACAAACCACGTTTGTGTGCTTCTTCAACTAGGGTTTTCGCGGTCGCTAAATCACCAAATTTTGGGTCGATCTTAAAGTAATCTGTCGCAAAATAGCCCGTGGCATCCAAACGATCGGCCCAGTGATCTTGTCCTGCTATCGCTTCAGACTCAAAAACTGGCGTCAACCAAATCGCGTTCATCCCTAAATCTTGGATGTAATCGAGTGAATCAATCACTCCTTGCAAATCGCCGTTATGATGGCTGGTGCCATAACCTGTACCGTGACCAATGCTCGCATCACCATCCACAAAACTCTCTACCATGATTTGATAAGTACGAAGTTGGTTACTTTGCGCCATGACATTGGCTTGGCAAGCATAACTGGTATCCGGTAGCGGAGTGCTGCTATTAGTGTCGCCACCACCAGAAGAATTACACGCAGATAAAGCACCAATCACACTTAACGCAAGCAACGAGCGAGACAGGCGATGGTTACGTAGGATATTACGCATTTTATTCTCCCTAACTTACTCAAATAAACTACTGACATTTGAGTAATAAAATTAACCCCGACATGTGTTTTATGCAGGGGTTAATAAATAAAAATAGATTTTAAATAACTGAATGGAATATTATTGGCACTTATTTACCATGACATGAACAGGTTTACCTTTTCCTTCAAACTGAAGACTCCATACATATTTACCATCTTCTTTAATATCAACCGAAGTATCCGTACCGTAACCACCAAATGTTAATGGTGTTAATTCACCAACGTTCATTCGATTGCCTTTTGCGGTAAATTGTGGGAACCACAACTCGGTCGCGTACTGCATTTTGTAGGAGCCTACTTTTTCTTGAACCACTGCTTGGTAGAAATTATTCCCTTTGTAGGTATATTGACGCTGAGGCACGTGTTTCCAATCGGAATCCGCAAACGTACCCACCACAAATAGTGGTTTAGAAATAGGTCCTTTCGCTGTGCTATCAGGGTTGTCACACGCTTTCATGAAAGCAACCACTTCGTCTTGAGACATATTAACAACTGGCTCTGCGGCCGCTTCAGGTTCTGCCGTCGATTGACAACCTACTAAGGCAACAAGTAGGGCAGCAGCAAGAGAGGTCTTCATCATGTTCATTTCACGTAATTCCTTTTTAGTATATCCAAAGCAAAATAAACTCAACGGTTAAAAGAAATATTAATCGTTATTAAAATGGAAATATCAAACGATAAATAAATATCGTCGGATTTCGAATTTAAATTACTTCGAGAAGTTTATTTATTTCCTAAGTAAAAAAACAAGTTAGGCACTGTCAATAATTATTGATCTAACCAATATAAAAAACAAAACAATAAAAATAATTATGTGAATAAGATAACTCTATGTAGGGGTATTTTTATTGGTTTATATTCTATGAAAAAAGGCCAGCATTTTGCTGGCCTTTTATATTCAGTTATTTTTTATTTACGGCTTTCACAAACACTTGTTGCGCACCTTCAATACCCAGTTCTTTTGCTTCATCGAGCAAGGTGAGTGCTTTAGGAATATCGTTCGCTGCCACTGCCGCTTCAATTGAGCTGTAGTAGTAGCTAGTAAGGTCCGTACCTTGGGGAATGTTGTCGTTTTTCGCAACAATCTTAGTATTCACAATATCATTCGCGGATACCGAAAAGCGGAACTGACCTAGTGGGCTATGTTTCGCTAGAGGGTCTGCAATATCTGGCGGCTGAGTGTGACGCGCCATGGCGAAGGCTTTTGCAGGGTGTAAAACTTGTGTACTTCCTTTTAGATCGGCGGAAGTAGTGTAAACCAACACATGCAGATCGTTACCTGTCATGTCTGGAATCACATTGAGATCAAGTACGAATTTATCGTTGTCCAACAGTTTTGCTGGTTCGTACTTAAACTTTGAAAAATCTGCTTGGTAAATGGTTTCTCCTGCCGAGTTCATCACTGCAACATTAGGAGCATAAAATTGAAGTTCTTTACTTACGAATGTCTCTAATTTGATATCGAGACTGCCACGGTTACCTGGAAGAGCAAACGCTGCAATAGCGCCAGCACTGTTACCATCCAACAACATTTGGCTTTTATCAGTCAAAGCGAATTCAGTAACCACAGGCACGTTAAGCGGTACCCATTGAATATCACCCGATTGCGTGATCACTTGTTGCTGACCTTTTGGACTCATCTCTACTTGTTCTACAGACGCACAACCAGTAGCCAACATGCCCAGCAGTACGGGAGCAAGCCATTTTTTCATTACTGTCTACCTCGACTCTTTATTGTTTTTTAAATAAATACAGCCAGATAAGTTCTGGCTGTATCATTCTAGGACAATTTAGGACTTAGTGGTTAGATGATTACCACCAAGCTTCAGCTTGTACACCGAATTGGAATGTATCGTCTGAACGACCGTTGTCAAATGTGTTTGAGTTGTCTTCTTTGTCAGCCGTTAGGTAAGAAGCGTAAACACGGATTTCAGGACGAGCCCAGAAGCTAGAACCAGCAGACCATGCTTGAGCAACAGTTAGCTTACCGTATTTGTTTTCTTCGCCGTCGTTATCGTCGATAGCGTAACCAGCTTCGAAGATAGTTTTGTGGTTGTCATCCCATTTGTACATTGGACGAACAACAACAGACATTGTTTCCCACTTGTCTTGGCCAGCCCACATGTCTTCACCAACACCGTACACTAACTGGTGACCCATTTCCCAGCTGTCGCCCATGCCGATTACACCCCAGTTGATTAGGCGGTAACCAGATGCACCGTTGTCAGCTTCTGCGCCGTACCAGCTACCGTCGCCGTAGAATGCCATTGTTTTTGAGTAACCTTCAGTACCGTACTGAAGCACTGTTTTGTTGAAACCAGCGTCTAGACCTTGAGTCAATTCTGCTGTGAACATTACGCCGTTTTTCGCATCTTTAGTGCCGTTTGGCGCAGCGTCAGTTTCGTTAAGAATTGCGTAGTTCAAGCCCATTTCTAGAGAGCCGTTGTCCCATAGAGGAAGACCTGCGTAACGTACGTCTAGAGTGTTTACGTTTGTTGCGCCACCATCGTTGCCTGGGTCTGCGATATCGCCGCGGTCGTTACGAACCCAAGCGAAAGAAACTTTACCAGGACCAGCTTCGATACCTTCAACACCAGCGCCCGCGCCAGAGATGTTCCAGTAGTAGAAGTCAGAGATATGAATGTCGTGACGTTGGTAGTAGCGTTTACCTGCCCAAAGCGTTGCTTCAGGAGCAAAGTTTAGTAGGCCTTTAGCTTGAACGTTGAACTGACGTAGTGCGAATTGTGCATCGTCTACACATTTCACTTCGCCGTTATCCAAACCACAGTTAGCAGAAGTGCTTTCCCAGTCGTTTGAACCGTTAGAAGTCATTGCAACCATAGAGTCTACGTAGAACGTTTTGCCGTTGTTGTTGTAAACTTCTTTACCTAGTTGAATCTCGCCGTAGATATCGCTTTCATTACCTAGACGACCGATCTTGTTCTTTTCGAATGTTAATTGTTGACCACCGTCAGCGTTCACGCCAACGCCAGCACGCATGTAACCGTGGAAATCCACTGCGAATGCAGAACCAGCAGCTAAAGTTGCAGCTACAGCAGCAGCAATTGCACTTACTTTTTTCATTCTTAACTCCATTAAGGGTATTTATAATTCTGTCTTCCCTGCTCACTCTTTTAGGTGAATATAGGCAGTAAAAACACACCTAAAGAAAGAGAGGTAAGATGGGAACGAATCCCCGTTTGTTTCAACAGTTTTGAGATTACCCGAGGCGTACAAGGATGACTTCCTCCGCCCCAAACTAATTTAGGGGGGATGAGAAGGGAGTAGAAAATTTACCGAATGGTGTTTTTTCGAGTCAGATCACCAATCTAGGGAGGAATTAGTAAGTTTATTCGGTTTTGAGCCGCTACAAAGTGATAGCCATTTCATATTTTTGACTCTAAGCCGTCACATAAAGTAATTAAATTACATGAATATTTTTATATTTAGGGTGGTTGACCTTAGTAAGACAAAGTTTTTAACTTATAGTTTCCTAAAGGTAGCAATAAATATTAAATAAAGTATCTCCGATGACACGACTTCTCTCTCGCCCATACCCCTTGGGTGCAACTGTAAATAAAGAAGGTTGTAACTTCTCTATTCACGCACCAGGGAATAAAGACATAAAACTCGCCCTGTTTGCAGACGATGGCAGTTACGCGCTTCATGATTTACCGAATGAATACGCTGGCATACGTCATACTTTTATTCCGGATATTAAGCCGGGGCAAAAATACGGTTACCTTGTCTCCCACAAGGAAGAGCCACTATTAATTTCTGACCCTTACGCAAAGTCAATTGATAAAGCCCTCCACTACCACCCTCCCTACTCTCCAGCCAAAAGTTTCGATATGCCGAAGTGCATCGTTATCGAAGATAATTTTGACTGGCAAGAGACGGATCATCCGCGTATACCAAGAGAAGAGATGGTGTTGTTTGAGACACACGTCAAAGGGCTTACCCAACTCCACCCAGAAGTTGAGGACAAACTGAAGGGGCGCTATTTAGGTCTTGCATCACCTGAAATGCTGGCCTTTTATGAACAGCAAAACATCAACACGCTGCAATTGCTACCTGTCGCTGCGTGTATGCATGAACCTCACCTACTAGAGATGGAAAAGGTCAACTATTGGGGATACAACCCTTATCTCTTTATGGTGCCTGATCCGCGCTATGCAGAAAAAGACGCCGTCACAGAGCTCAAAACAACGATTCGGGAACTGCACAAAAACGGCATCGAAGTGATTCTCGACGTAGTTTACAACCACACCGCAGAGGGGGGGGAAGGGCCTACAATTTTCAACCTGAAAGCGCTCGATTCCCGTTTTTACATCAAACATGGCAACCACTTCGCAAATTACACTGGTTGTGGCAACACGGTCGATCTCACCTATCAACCCGCTTTAAACCTTGTAATGGATACATTGCGCTACTGGGTTAGCGAATTTAAAGTCGATGGTTTTCGTTTCGACTTGGCTGCAACGTTAGGTCGACAGGGCGATGATTACAACCCAGAAGCAGCTTTCTTTAAAGCCGTTGCGCAAGACCCTATTTTGCGTGAAACCAAATTGATTGCCGAACCTTGGGATATTGGTCCAAATGGCTACCAAGTGGGTAACTTTCCATTTGGCTGGAACGAGTGTAATGACAAACTGCGTGATATTTCCCGCAGTTTTTGGCGCGGTGATCAAGGCTATTTAAAAGAGTTTGCCACTCGATTAATGGGCTCTCGTGACATTTACAGTGCAGCGAACTGGCCATACAAACTCACCGTAAATTACATCACGTATCACGATGGCTTCACACTGCAAGATTTAGTGTCTTACAAGCACAAACATAACGAAGCCAATGGCGAAGAAAATCGCGACGGTCACGGCGACAATCGTTCAGAAAACTACGGTGTTGAAGGCGAGACCGAAAATCTGATGATCATCGCCACGCGTGAGAAGCAAAAACGCAACCTTATTGCTAGCTTGCTGTTTGCCTTCGGTATCCCACACATTCTCACTGCTGACGTGCTGTCTCACACCCAAGGCGGTAACAATAATGCCTATTGCCAAGATAACGAAACCAGTTGGCTTCACTGGGGAGAAACGGAGCGTAAGCAACATTTCAAAACGTGGATGTCACAAATGGTCGCCAACCGAAATCAATACATGGTGCCATTTATCCGAGCTTTCAGTGGCGAAAACCGCAATAACAACCGCATTTTCTGGCGCCGAACAGACGGTCGCTTAATGGAGCACGATGATTGGAACCGTTTAAGCTCTGTCGCACTTCACCTTGGTATCGGTAAAGAAGGACAAGAGCTGGTCTATCTCATCAACCAAACTAACGCCACAGCGCGCTTTAAGCTCCCCAATGAGCGAAAGCAAGAATGGGTAACGATCTGCGACACAAACGTACGTAACCTCAACCCAGGACATGCTGAAGGTGAGGTTTTGCTATCACCTACTTCGATGGTAATTTTGCATTACCAGCCGAAATCGGATCAATCATAGGCAACCGCCCGGAAAGCTTATATACACGACTTAATAGTAAAAGACCCGAAGTCCGTTAACGACTTCGGGTCCATTTAGTGTTGTAAGCATTAATGAACCCCTGTATATTTATGAGCCATTACAGTATATGAACCAAATTAAAAAGGCGTATAGTCCATATGGCTACTTATCTTTACACACGTTACTCGCCAAAGAATCGAGCTTATCAAGAGCACCTCGGTATCCTAAAAGCGTTCGTGCCTGACGCCCAACATTTTGAGGATAAGGTTCGCGGTTGCATGCCTCCAGTAGAACGAGAAGCTTTCCAACAGCTACTCAATATCGTCAAAGCAGGTGATACGATTGTGCTCTGGTGGCTAACGGCATTTGGTCGAGATTTTAGTCAGGCGTTAAATACAATCAAAGTGTTACTAGCAAAAGGGGTCACACTAAAAACCGTTTGTGAGCCACTCACATTTGAACCGGATTCTGTTCAAACTCAAACGCTACTCACCGTGTTATCTGGATATGGAAAAGTGCAGACTGAACATCGCCTATTTGCCGCAGAGCAAGGACGGCAAGCCATTAAAGATCAACCAGATTTGTGGAAACAGAAATTTCGCGGACGCCCAGCAGACAAAACTAAACATCAACAGATCGCAACGTTGCTGTTAGAAGGCTATACGTTGAAGAGTGTTTCGGAGCAGTGTGATGTCAGCCTATCTACCGTAAAACGCGTCAAATCTAAGTTAAATGAAGTGGATGATGAAGGCTGCCTCAGAACACGAAAGCAAAGAGGTTATTCTGATGGTGATCCATCATGAGTCGCCCAATCAACTTTCGCACTATCTTACTCGCCTGTCTTATTATCAGTGTTGGCCAATTGAGCATGGGGCTTGTTATGCCGTCTTTGCCATGGATCGCAAAAGACTTTTCTATCTCCCTTGATCAAGCCCAACTGCTTGTGAGTATTTATTTACTCGGTTTTGGTCCCTCTCAGTTCATTTACGGTCCGGTATCGGATGCTTTGGGTCGAAAAAAAGTGCTACTGACGGGCTTGCTCATCGCGATGTCTGGTCTATTGATGATCATTTTCCTTAGTGACACCTTCACAGGCATGGTGATGGGGCGTTTTCTACAAGGCTTAGGAACTGGGTGCTGCGCGGTACTCGCGAGAGCATCGACTCGAGATAGATTTAGCGGTGATGAGCTCCCTGTAGCCATGTCTTATATCGCTATGGCAGCTTCGATCACGCCACTCATTGCGCCTGTGATTGGCGGCTTTATCAACTTCCACTTTGGTTGGAGTATGGTGTTCATTTCACTGCTAGGTTATGTCTCACTCGCTTGGGTAATCATCGCCTTTAAGTTTACAGAAACCATAGCGAAACGATCTGTTATTCCGTCACCACGCAACATGCTTTTCCAGTATCGAGACTTGGTGACGTCACGTTACTTTATGAGTTTTGCCAGCATCAGTTGGTTAAACTTCAGCCTGATGATAACGACCGTGTCCGTGATGCCATTTATCATGCAAGACCAAATTGGCATGACATCCGATCAATACGCAATGTGGGCACTCATTCCCGCTTTAGGTATGTTAGGCGGCACCACGATTTGTAACCGAGTAAGGCCAATTATCGGCAACAAAAGAATGCTACTTTGTAGTCCATTCCTGCATCTCAGTGCTGCAATATGGTTGTTCTTCTGCCCGGTAGAACCGCTGTATTTAATGTTGGGGCAACTATTAATGATCTTAGGTAACGGCATTGCCCTACCTTGCGCGCAAGCCATGGTAATGCAACCCTACAAAAAGCAGGCTGGTGCTGCAGCAGCCATGTCTGGAGGTGGACAAATGATCGTATCCTCATTGGTCAGCTTAACATTGGTACAGCTTGGTTTAAGCCAAGCCTGGCATCTATCAATCGTTATTGTGGTGTTTGCAGCCATAACGCTCACCAATATTCAACGAGGTTTTGGAGCAGATCAACCTTCAGAACAGTAACGAAAAGACTGACTATTGTCCTTATAATTAAGAACACATCGTATAAGCTTTAACTAAGGATAAGTTGGCGGGTACTAACATGATGTTGCATTTACGAATTGGCGCGCTACTACTCGCCACTTTTATATCCACTGGCACCACCGCGAAAGCCAACGAGTACTGGCAATTTGATAGTGACGATAACGGAATCACTATCTACTCTCGAGAGCATACCGACGGTTTAGTTGAGATTCGTGCTCGGATGTTCACACCCACCAGCTATGGCGCATTTTTAACGCTATTGGAAGATAGTGACAACATCCCGAACTGGATTGACAATGCCAGTCATAGCCGGGTTTTAAATCAAATATCAGCCACCGAAAACATCGTTTATACCCAATTTACGGCGCCATGGCCTGCAAAAAATCGTGATATGCTCACCTACTCTGAATATTGGGTCGATGAGCTTGGGTTCACGATAAAAATCAAAAGCGCACCAGACTCATATCTTGCTGAACAAAAGGGCTATGTTCGCATTCGTTCGGTTGCTGCAACTTGGGAATTACAAAAGCTCACTAATGGCACGACACTCATTGACTACAAAGCGTTTGCTGACCCCGGAGGCCTTTTGCCAATCTGGCTAATCAACAAACTATCAAAACAAAGTGCACGAGCAACATTTAGTAACCTAAGGAAAGAGTTACCAAAATATCAGCAATACTCCCATCCTCAGATAAAGGAGTAAACTTCACGTTTGCTCTTTAATTACGATTACGGTGTTTGAAAAAAGTGCCCACAAAAGAGGCGAAGGCTAACCCTAAAAAGAGCCAAAACAAAGGGATAAACCCAAATGACTCTACTAATAAGCCATTTTCATCTACGTAAGAGCCCTGAGCGTGGTACGCAATTAAACATGTCACACCGCTCAAAAATAAAACTACGCTCAGTTTATATTTACGAATAAACCCCATCTAAACCTCAAGCAATCAATTGATATGTTTTCGACATATTGCCACCGTATATAGTTCACTCAAAAAACATAGTGTCTCTATGTTTGCTCTAATCTTTATTAAAGGCCTTTTAGTCAGAGACAAGATAAAAACCCAAATATAAAGAATAAAAAGTCAAATTTAACTCAAAATATTATATGCGTTCTCAGAACTATCTTGACCTTTTTTCTCACATATACAGTGTAATTGTTATCATTTTGTTTGCTCAATGCTGCCAAGAATCGTTCACACCCCTCCCAAAATAATTAGTGTTCTAAATATTTTTATTACTCTACACAAAAACGAATCAAACAACAAAAAAACCTTTAAAATCAAAACTTAAAGTTCAGAAATCAATTGTAAAACAATAATAGAAACGAGTTGACCTCTTCATTTCTTTCGCTTTTTAATTGAACGTCTAATCAAGTTAACGCACAATGCCATCGACAACTCACATAATAAATCATGAAAAAAAGGAAGTGTCTTCATGCATAATTTTTCAAAAAGTGCAGTGGCAACTTTAATCTCTGGCCTTTTGCTTGGAACTTCAGCGAATGCGGGAGTGAGTATCACACAAGGAAAGACCACGATCCCCGATGGCGAAGCTACACACGCTCAAGACATTACCGTTCAAAACGAACATGTCGCCTTCGCTCTCGCTGTTGAATCAGCACCACCATGGGGCGTACCGCGAGGAACATTGGTCGATTTGGCAGCAGTAAAGAATGGCAAAGTAGACCTTGACCGTGTTGCCTTTGCTGACTTCATTCCTAACAGCTGGTCCGCATGGCCGAATGATCGCAAATCCATTGAAATTATCGAAGACAGCGACAATAAAGCGGTCATTAAAGTGAGCCGCAACTTCGATAACGTTGATATCACAACATGGTATAGACTCGCGTCTGGATCTGACTCAATTGCGCTTAAAACGGTCATGACCAACCAAGGTAAAAAAGATCTCGCGTTAGAATCAGGGCACACCATTTGGCCAGACACTGGCTACCAATTTGCCGTGCCGGGATTGGAAGGGAAAGAAGAATCCATGGCCGACAATGCCCTCGCCGATCGCATGGTCGCTTATGATCGAGACTGGGCCTTTGCACTTCATGCTCCTTATTTTGATCGCGTCAAATACAATGGTCGTGACATGTACCTAGGGCATACCTTGAAAGCAGGTGAAAGCCGCACTTTCCAATCCCGATTACAAGTGGTTCCAAATGGAGACATGGCCCCCATTGTCAAGGCAGAAGCTGACCGACTAGGACAAGCGACAGGCACCATCAACGGCCAATTACGCGCGGATAATGGTCGTATTCCTGAAGACGCCATCGTGATGATCGAAAAAGAAGGACAACCTTATGCTTGGACATTGGCCAAAGATGGCCAGTACAGCATGGCGCTGCCTGAGGGTGAGTACCAAATCTACGGCACAGCGACTGGTCACGCAAACAGCGAGCTGCAATCGATTCAAGTGGCGAGAAATAGCGAGCAAACACTCGATTTTACGTCTCTAAAACGCCCAGCAACTCTCTCACTTCAAGTTGAAGAGGCAACATCAGGTCTGGCCAAAGATGCGAGAATCACCATCCTTGAAGGTCAAGCGCCACCGGTTGAATTTTTAGGTAAACGCACCTTCTTTACCGATCTGCTGCCTGCAGGTCATGCGGAGCTAAAACTGGCACCCGGTCAATACAAATTAGGTATCAACTCTGGTGGAGGCTTTACAGCTAAAACCCAAACATTAGACGTAACCCTAACGTCCGGTAAAACGACGAAGCAACGAGTAGAAGTGCCTCAAGTGACGTTTCCTAACCGTCAGCATTGGTATGGCGCAGATTTACACCATCATGGCAACGTGTTGGAAGGCGTTACTCCGCCAGAAATTGTTGTGCGCGCTCAATTGGCAACGGATCTTGACCTGACTTTCATTAGCGATCATGACTCAACCATTAACCACCAGAAGTTTGCAGAACTATCTGCGAAACGTGGCGTGCCTTTCATCCCGTCGATCGAAGTTTCGCCATCATGGGGACATATGAACCCATTTCCTATCGATAATGGCGCCGAGCTAAAGGTCGATCCTGGCACTGCTGACGTTCACACGTTACTTAACGCCGTACATGAGATGGGGGCTGAAGTCGTACCGATGAACCATCCATACAACGATTATGGCTACTTTACGAATATCGCTAAAAATGCAGTCCCTGGTGGTAAAACGGATCGTTTCGACCTTATGGAGCTTAATGCGCGCGTAGACAATGAACCAACGTTGAAGAAAGCACATAAACTCTGGGATCAAGGTGAAGCAATGTACTTTACGGCGGGAACCGACACCCACGATGCGTGGAACCAACTCACGGGGCAGATTCGAATGATGGCAAGAGTCGATGGCGAGCTAACGCCGTCGAAGTTTGCGCAAGCACTTAAAGCCGGCCATGGCTACGCAACACAAGGCCCTATTCTTTATCCGCAAAACATTATGTTTGGTGAAACAGCAACAGCTGGCGATACGTGGGACATCCACGTCGTTGCAGCCGATGGTCTAAAAGAAATTCGATTGATCGGTAAAGGCGGCAACGTGCTGAATACCCTGACGATTAACCCGAAAGTTGATACTCAACGCATAGAGCTGTCGCTACCTATACCTAGCGACGCAGAGGGATGGATAAGTTTAGAAGTCGAAGATAAAGACGGCAGCACGGCCTGGAGTAACCCTGTTTGGTTGCAGTCATAGTCTTGATGAACGTACGGCTCGATGGTAAACAAACCTGAGTTCGACGATGAAATAAAGGCGGCACAGTGCCGCCTTTTTCTACTCGATGTTTTACTGCTGTGCAACCGTCACGGGTTTGGTCGCACCACGGTAATCAAACTCAAAACCAATACCTTGATCTGTTACATCCATCGTCATACCACCAACAAGCTCGCCTTGTAAGCTTTTCATAACATCATCAGGTAACGGCTCACCAGTCACGGCTGACGCACTTTCCAACACTTCCAAAATGCGTTCTGAATCGAAGTCAAAACTGAACAAGCCATTTGGAGAAAGTGGTTGTGCCATCACTTCTTTGCTCGCGTCTTCGGCATTCTCACCACTGTAGAGCGTAAAATGGTTTTCGTTTAAGCGAGCAAACACATCCATCTTCAAGCCTGTATGCATTTCTAGCAGGTCACTGACATTAACAGGCTGGTTATCCGGCTGAATTTGTAATTGAGCAAGTTCAGGGACAAACATTTGCGCGGTTTGAATCAGCATCATTGGATCATTGGCAGATAGAGACAACATACCATCTAGCTGGCTAAATACTTCACCGTGCTGAGCATTAGTGTCAACGTGGATATCAAACATTTGCAGGCTTAATCCTTTCAGGCCGTTAACCATGCCGGAGCCCATGCTCACAGCTGCGGCTGGGTTTTGGCCACCCATCTCTTGCTGCATTTGAGTCAATACAGAACATTGGTACTGAGGCTGAGTCAAGTCGCTCCAAATCTGACCAATCGATGGCGCTAGCGTATTAATGTCTAAACCAAGCGCCATGCTAAAGAAGCTCTTATCATTGTTCGATTCTGCCAAAACGCCACGAATCGACTTAAGCGCATCTAGAATTACTTTATTTTTCGATTCAACAACAAAAGCACCTTTAATGAATGCCTGCTCGCCTTTCAACTTGTATTCCGCAAATGCGACGGATTGAGGCCAGTTTTCTGCAACTTGAGTAAGTTCAGTATGACAGGCTGGTGAGCGCATCTCCTGAATAGTCGGCTCAGGATCAATGGCATCCAGCATACTGACTTGACGCGCAAAGATATTGCCATCTTTCGTCGTCAAACCTTTAACCAATTCACGGTGATCAAAGTAACCGAAAGAGTTATTGTTTTCGCCGTATTTAGCCTGCAACGCCGCTAGGCGTCCACTCTCCGCAATATTTTGACTTGGTGACTCAAGTCCCAATGCCATTTTAAGCGGGTTTTGAACACCCAGTTGCGGAATATCAACCGTTAGCGTAAGTACGTTGTCAACCACGGCAACAACCAAGCCAATGCCATCTTGCGGGTCAACCGAATCTGTCATCTCGTAACGACGAAACTCAACTTCACCGAGTTTAACCAGCTCGTGCTTAGCACCGCTCATCTGCTCTTCGTGATCCAATGTTTTCCATAACGCGGCAGGATCTTCAATCTTCAATTTGTACACTGGTACCATACCGATTGTGTACAACACAGGATTAATGTTTTCTCCGGTACCTAAGTAGGCTTTTAACGTTTCTGGCGATGCAGCGCTCTCCAGATATCCATCAAACAAGTTAACGGCAAACTGTTGCTGTGGAGAAAGTGGTTCATCGGCAAAAAGTTCAGCAATCGAGCCTTGGTTAGCCGTGCCAAATGCATTCATGTATTTATAATGATTAAAAGGTTCCGTCTGATACGTCACCATGAGCGAATCCGCAGGAACTTGCGAAAGTAGTGATACTGAATCACTCGGGGTAGTATTGTTTTGGTACAGGTAGCCAGCGCCCCCTGCAGCTGCGACCACTGCTGTAGCCAATAGTAGTTTTTTCACGACCAACTCCGTTGTCATAGTTATGTGTTCCTAAGCGAAAGATCACGCTTAGGTTTAAAGCCTTTGAATAGCACTTTTATATCGACCGCTATCATAAACAAGTTATCGATATAATGAATGTCGGTTTGATAAATTATCCAACATTTATAAGGTAAACCGTGAAGTAAGTTGAATTGCGTGAGGATGCTATTGGCAATATTCACAATCTAATTTCTCGGATAACCACCTTATAAATCAAAATCTTCAGTTCAATAAAGCGATTTGGAGTAACTACGACCAAAAGCACTAGGATATTAAATCTTTATTGAGTCTTTTATCTAATATCTGAAAACGCCTCACGGCCTGACACTTCTTTCCAATTTGCCTCTAGCGGTCCCCGTTTGTTTTCCTTACATTCCCATTAACTCAGTGACGAGACGTATACCAGATACGAGCAGTAGAAGACGATGAAAGACCAGTTGACGATCTCTATATCAACCATCAATGGCTCCAGACATTGGTACTTCAGTAAAAGGATGCAACGCAATCTAAAAACGTTTTTATGCTTTTTTGTCATTGCTCTGGCCGCAACCGCGATCTTAATTCATCACTTGTACACTCGCGTCGATAATGCCGCGTTAAAACAAGCTGAATTGACAGAACATTCGCGCACTATGGGTGAAGAGCTCAGCACACTGAAAGCATTAAAATCCGAGCTGGAAAGTGATCTCTCAGAGCGAGAAGAACGAGTACAACTTGTTTCGGAGCGTTTGGGAGAGTTAGAGAAAGTCCTTGGAGTTGGAGAACATACTACCACGGATAATTTGGATGCCCGACTTGATGCGGCGGCGATTACGTCGAACGTTCGCATGGTGTTGTTAAACCAAATACCAAGCGGGTCTCCGGTCGGTAAAGCGCGGCTCTCTTCTCGCTTCGGTAAGCGCATTCATCCGGTGACAAAAGTCGCTAAGATGCATCGCGGGCTCGATTTTGCCGTGAATACCGGTACTAAGGTTTATGCCCCAGCAGATGGGGTTGTGGAAGTCACCCGCCGCAGCAATAAAGGCTCTGGTAACTTCCTCAGGCTGCAACATTCTTTCGGTTTTTCGAGTTCTTATTCGCACTTGAAAAAGTTCAAAGTAAAAAGCGGTCAGTTCGTCAAAAAAGGGCAACTGATTGCAATTTCCGGCAACAGTGGGCTCTCTTCTGGCCCTCACCTTCACTACGAGGTGCGTTTTGTTGGGCGAGCACTGAATCCGAAGCCATTTGTCGATTGGAGCCTCAATGATTTCGAAGACATTTTTACTAAGGAGCGAAGAATACGATGGGAATCTTTAATCAAAACCGTGGAACAACGAGTAGCTCAGCAGCTTCAACTCTCATCGCCAAAGGCTGTGCTGTTAGCGGAGAACTCAAAGTAGAAAACGATGTCCAGATTGATGGCATCGTCGATGGTCAAATTAATGTAGAAGGCACTCTCGTCGTTGCAGAAAGCGGCCGAGTAAACGGTGAGATCTACGCTAAGCAACTGATCATCAATGGTATGATGGATGGTAACTGTCACGCAGAACACATTCAAGTACTTGCCAAGGGACGTGTAAGTGGGAGGATCTGGAGTAATAACCTCAGCATCGAACCTGGTGGTAAATTCTTTGGTGAGGCGGCCGAATTACCTGAAAAAGAAGTGGTGACACTGAAAGGAAAGGCTCAAGAAAACGCCAGCACGAAAGAAAACAATACCAACAATGAAAAGCGACCTGCGCGTAAATCAGCATAAACTCTTTGGTTAAAGTGCATAAAAAAGACGGCTTTCACGCCGTCTTTTTTATTACTAGAGACACGAGCTTCGTCAGAAGCTACAGTGATTATTCGGCCGGATTTAAAATCATCACCGAGCGCTTTGCTTGTGGACCAAAAGCCGCTTTCGCATGCGCTTTCACTTCTTCTAATGTCACACTCTTAGCCGCTTTCTCAACGTCAAGTAACACATCGACGCCGTAATCATGCACCAAGTAGCGTGTATACGACCATGCGCGCTGAGCAGGGTTATCATCTAATCCTTGCATCGCTACCGCCAATTGCTTCGCTGCCGTATCCACTTCTTTTTGCGTGATGTTCGAAGCTAGGTCATCAAACATTTTGCCTAACTTGCTATCTAAAACTGCCACGTCTTCGGGCTCAACTTGAGATTCCAAGAGCCAATCAGAGATTGGTTCGCGATCTTGCGTCACGGTGTAAATATTTGGGCTGTAATCGAGACTAGACTCTTCTCGCACAATATCCAAGACACGCGCATTACTGATACGTTGCAAAATATCTTCGATAACCGTATCCCTTGCCGTACGTTGGTAATCGTTCGTGTTAGTCAAACGGATTACGTACAACGATGAAGGTTCATGACCATCCGCAACGACTGTTCGCGCCGGCACGTCGGTGTTGAACGCAACATGGTAATCAATCGAACGACTCGGTTGCATCTCGATGGAGGCCACATACTTACGCAAGAGTGGCGTAATTTCTTCCGGCTCGACATTTGCCACAATAACCATCTTAAAACCATCATTGGTTTTGAAAAGTTGCTCATGCACCGCCAATATTTGCTCGGAAGTCACTTGCTCTACATCGTCACTGGACACTATACGATGACGACTACCCGGCAAATAAGAATTACCGTTTGCTTTCTGAATCAGTTTTCCCATCGGCGATTCAAAAAAAGCGCCACTCTGCTGTTTAAACTCTTGCTTTGCTGCCGCCATCTGGCGCTCGTCAACTTTGATCTCCGTCGCTAGGTTGTACAACCCATTCAACGCGTAAGTTAAATGCGTTGTTGGCGCGGTAATTTGTGAACCGTGACTGGTCGCATCGAGAATCGCGCTAAGCGCAATGTTATTTTTGCGTAAGTAACTGTCTAACTCTGAACCAGAAAATGCCCCTAACCCACTGCGTATCGCCGTCGTTGCAGCGATTTCATACGCAGCATATAACGCTGGATCAACGGCGGCTTTACCGCCTTGGCTAGCATAGTAAATATAAGCTCGGCCACCCGCTTTGGCATCTTTTTGGAACCACACTTCGACACCGTTTGATAGCGTATAAACTTGAAAGCCACCCGCTTCCTGACGCATGCTGGTGATGGTACCTTCTTGAGTAGGCTGTAAGAATCCATCCACTTTGTCATACATCTCTAACGGTTTTTCGCCCGTTTGGAGGTAGGCACTGTATAGATCGGTAAATACATCATTGAACTGAGCTGACGTTTCACTTTTCCCTAACCCAATCACAAAGATTGGTTGCTCAGACAACAAGGCATTCAATTGCGTGTTAATGCTCTCTAGATTCTCGTTGTTGATGAATTCAGACAAACTCTGGGCGTAACTCTCTTTTGATTGACTCACACTGCCTTGGTCAATTTGAAAAACGCGCGCTTCTGCATAACTGTTTGGCTTACGTTGGTCCCAGTCTGAATCAATATTTGCGAGCTCACCTTGCCAATTTGACATGATGCTCTCTAACTCAGATTGGGTCGCACCATAATCTCTCAGTGACGCCAACGTGCTGATGAAAGTTTGATGCATTTGTTCACGACGCTCAGGCCCAAACGAAATACCTGCCGACATCATGCGCTGGTAGTTGGAATAGTAAGGCTGGGCATAAGCATACTGAAAAGGTTCAGCGGCATCATTAAGTACACGAATCAGACGTTGTTGAATTAGCTGTGTTGCGACTTCATCACGCCACACTTGATGCTGTTGTTCAATCGTAGTGCTGCCACTTAGACCACGCTCAATCACTAAATGAAGGCTTGGTGATTCCATCGTGTTACTTGGCAAGATTCGGTTTTGGTTGTTCACTCGAATATCGCGGCGCTTCTCTATTACGGTATCCGAGGTGCTTTCCCAGTTCGAGAATTTGTTTTTGATAATATTGGACAGTGAATCCACGTCGATATTACCGCTCACAACCAACTCGGCATTTTGTGGTTGGTACCACTTGTCGTAAAACGCTTTTAGCTTGCTTGATGAGGCATTTTGAATCGCTTCGCGAGTACCAATTGGGTCGTGTTCACCATACATAGTGCCTTCAATCGACGCTTGATAAGCATGCATAGAAAAGGACTTATCATCCGGGTTAGCACGTCGCCATTCACCAAGGATCACCCCTTTTTCTTTCTCTACTTGTTCAGGAGCAAACTCAAGTCCGTTTCCGATATCTCTCATCCACTTCAGGGCATCTTCCAGCTTTGTATTATTGGCAAGATCAAGTTGGTAAGAAGTTTGCTGATAAGTGGTAAAGGCGTTGATATCGGCACCAAAGCTACCACCAGATTGCTCGAAAAGTTTAACAACGTCGTTGCCGGTAAAATGCGTGCTGCCATTAAACGCCATGTGCTCAACAAAGTGAGCGTAACCTTTTTGATTGGCTTCTTCTTGGAATGAGCCGACATTCAGAACCAAACGGACCGATACTTCTTGGTCTTTTGTTGGGTAAAG
Organism: Vibrio sp. RM-41-2B; assembly: GCF_024744415.1. Taxonomy (NCBI): domain Bacteria; kingdom Pseudomonadati; phylum Pseudomonadota; class Gammaproteobacteria; order Vibrionales; family Vibrionaceae; genus Vibrio; species Vibrio sp. RM-41-2B. Next base: position 213,189 of record NZ_JAMQWD010000004.1, read on the forward strand.
ATGGTATTTCATACCGTTCGATAACTGGTCGACATGCCAGTTGGCGTCAGGCTGAATCGGCGTCGATTGTTGTGTCAGAGCACACCCTGACAGTAATAACGCGGGGACTAACAATATACTGCGCATAACTATTGCCCATAACAATGATTAAGCCGATCAATATAATCCTCGTTCCATGACCTTCACATTTTTAATGGATTATTTACTACTCAAACGTGACGTAAATCACCTTTTAATGAAATCAATTATCATTTACAAAAATAGACAAATCCTTACTTTACAAATAGATAAATAACACAGCTTAAAAGCCTTTTTCTTATTTGATGTAAAACTCAAAATCGCGACATGGAGTCAGTATTTATTTTGAGCAATAAAATATAATTATTGAACAGATTCGAATCTGACTTTCTGCTGCATATTCAACGGCTCGGTGAGTCCTGATGAGAATAAAAACACAACAACTATTATTCAAAGATCTATTATTCGCTTTATGTTCAAAAATCTATCATTAAAAAACAAACTGGCAATCTCTGCCAGTGCTGCCATCATTCTCGGGGGAGTGCTGGTAGAAGGGCTGTCTTTTCGAGATTCATTAAACAGACTGGATGTAGAAGTCGCGCAACGACTAGAAAGCACCAGCGCATCTTACAATCAATACGTAAAAGACTGGTTACTCTCAAAAGAGCGAGCACTGACATCACTCTCTTCCGATTCAGAGAAGCGTTCTCTGGTTACGCACTTGAAACAAGTCCGAGACTCTGGCGCGTTTGATAACGTCTTTCTCGCTTACCCAGACGGCTCACAAGACAACGCCAATGGGGTGGTTTTGCCACCAGGTAATAACGACCCACGCAAATGGGGTTGGTACACCAACGCCATTGCCAATCCATCGAAAGTCTTTATGGATAATCCAACCGTCGCAGCGGCCACTGGGGCCAACGTCGTGTCGCTTGGTAAAGCACTGCAACTACATGGTCAAACCGTCGTTCTGGGTGCTGATGTCGAAATTGGAGATATTTTAAACAGCCTCAACCAAGTGATCCTGCCGGGTGAAGGCTATATGTTTATTGCCAATGACCAGGGCAATATTTTCACCCATAACGACGGTAAGCTGCTGAATCAACCTGTTAGCAAGCTGGGCCTAAACAACAGCGATATTACCTCTGCCGCACGTTCCGGCACAGAGCGTCGTGTCTCGATTAACAACACCGAATATGTGGTTTACGCGCGCCATATTGAGGGCACCAAACTCACAACGGTCACAGTGTTAGATCAAAACTCGTTGGTTGCCCCACTTTACGATGCTGTTTGGGATCAAATCATCGCAACCACCATCGTCGTCGTTATCTGTGTAGCTTTGTTTAACCTGCTATGTAACATCTTGTTCCGTCCGCTCTACAATGTTTCGAATGCGCTCGCGCAAATCGCCAACGGTAGCGGCGATCTGACTCAACGCATCAAAGTAGAAAACCGTGACGAAGTTGGTGAACTGGCTGAAAATTTCAACCAGTTCGTTGAAAGTTTGCAGCAACTTATTGGTCACATTCGTCACCAAGCGGAAGAACTGAGCCAACAATCGGAGCTGAGCACGACTCGCGCGAATCAATCGGTTTCCGATCTGAACCATCAGCAACAAGAAATCACTATGGTGGCGACCGCTGTGACTGAAATGGCATCGGCAACGCAAGAGATTGCAGCACATGCAGAGCAGACGGCCAAAGCCGCTCAAGACTCTTCAGCAAGCACACAAAACGGTCATGAGTTAGTGATCAACTCCAAATCGTCCATCAACAATTTGTCTTCTGAAGTCAACCAAGCGAGCGTTGTCATCGGTGAGCTCAACCAGCACGCGCAAGACATCTCAACCGTGCTATCAACGATTCGAGACATCGCGGAGCAAACCAACTTACTGGCGCTGAATGCGGCGATTGAAGCGGCGCGTGCAGGTGAACAAGGCCGCGGTTTTGCCGTTGTTGCGGACGAGGTTCGCGTGCTATCACAACGCACACACACCTCAACCGAAGAGATTCGCTCGACGATCGAGACTTTGCAACAGACCACACAACGCGCTGTGACCATCATGGATACAAGCTCTCAACTTGCCCAAGGATCAGTGGAAGATGCCGATCGCGCAGCACTGGCTCTGGATGAAATCAACGCGGCCGTTGCGCTGATCAGCGATATGGCAACGCAAATTGCAACCGCAGCCGAAGAGCAAACGCACGTAACCAATGAAATCACGCAAAACGTCACGTCAATTAAAGATGTGACCGATCACTTGGTGGTTGGAGCAGAAGAATCGATGAATCAATCTGCTGAGCTGAAATCACAAGCCGAGGATCTCAACTCGAAAGTGGCAACGTTTAAACTGGCTTAAACGCCACGCTAGGAACGCACTTAAAAACAACAAACCCCGCTAGCAAATGTATAACTAGCGGGGTTTATTTTTATGGCTCGACGTTTTTATTGCAGATAGCTTTCGAAAGACGTAAACCTACACCGCCACACACATCGGCGTGCCTGAGATTGGGTCGTTAAATACTCTCGCTTGTAAATCAAACACCGATGCCAACATACCTTCTGTCAGTACCTCTTGCGGTGTTCCCTGCGTGACTAACTGACCTTTTTCCAACACCACCAAATGATCGCAGTAACGGCACGCTTGGTTTAGATCGTGCAGCACTACGACCACTGTTTTGCCTTTGTCGTTCATCTGCCTCATGAGTTTCATCAGCTCAACTTGGTGAGAGAGATCCAAGTAAGTGGTTGGCTCATCAAGCATCACTACGTCGGTATCTTGCGCCATTACCATCGCAATCCAAGCCCTTTGCCTTTGACCGCCAGACAGCGATTCAACTGGCTTGTCAGCAAACTCAATCACGCCAGTATCTTGCATTGCTTGCTCGACTAAGGTCTTGTCTTGTTGACTTAACCGGCCCCAATGAGAGAGATAAGGCGAGCGGCCATATTCGACCAGTTTTCTGACGGTAATACCTTCAGGACTGACAAGAATCTGCGGCAGCAAAGACAACGAACGCGCCAAGCGTTTATCACCGTAGCTGCTTAGTGGTTTGTCGTCATACAACACTTGGCCAGAAGCGGGTTTATTGATGCGTACCAAGGTTTTTAATAGTGTCGACTTACCGCAACCATTTGGGCCAACTAGTGCGGTAATTTTACCTTGAGGAATCGACAAAGAGAGATCTGGAATGATGGTCTGTTTGCCGTACGCGACGGATAAGTTCTGCGTTCGTAACATGCTTACCAACCTCTATAACGATACAAAAGAAAAATGAAATATGGTGCGCCAATAACAGATGTCAGCACTCCCGCTGGTAGCTCAATTGGCGGCTGTAAGCCTCTCGCTAAACCATCGGCGCAAATCACCAACAAAGCGCCAAGGGTTGCAGCGGCTGGAATCAACAACTTGTGGTTGTGGCCAAACAGCAAACGCGCAAGATGCGGCGCAAGCAGGCCAACAAAGCTGATCGTGCCTGCCACAGACACACTGATGCTCGCCAATAGCACGGCAGCAATCAGCGCAAGAATTTGGATCTGTCTTGGTTTCGTGCCAAGTGTAGTGGCGCTTTCTTCTCCCAGTCCCATCACATCTAACCTCCATGCCAACCAAAACGCCAATGGCAGTAGCAGCAATAGAGCACTCCAAATAAACGGCACTTGTTGCCAGTTTCGTCCCCACAAACTGCCGGTTAGCCATACCATCGCCGTGTTGATTTCGATAGGGTGCACAATCAGAAGAAAATCGATACCGCTGGCTAAAAATGCGCTGACAGCAACACCAATCAGCGCCAAACGTGCTGGTGTTGGTTTCGACCAGTAAGCCAGCACAGCAATAAAGCCAGCAGCAAGCAAGCCTCCCGCCATGGCGACCATCGGCAACATTGCCACTGGCGCATTCGGATACAGCACCAAACAAGCGGTAGCCGCCAGTCCTGCTCCGGCGCTTATCCCCATTAAATCTGGTGAGGCAAGTGGATTACGGATGACGCCTTGAACTAAAACGCCTGACAGCCCCAACCCAGCGCCCACGCCAATGGCGAGCAACATTCTCGGTAATCGATATTGGTGAATCACAAAGTCCGAGCCAGAGAAAGAAAACAGTAATGCAAAAACCTGTTGAGCCGACATGTTCGCCGCGCCAACAAACAGCGTGAGAGAAGACGCAATCAGCAACAATCCAACTAATGCAAACAGTTTGGTTTGATTCATCATGATGATTTCCTCATTGCAATCGCGATAAAGCAAGGTGTGCCCAACAGCGCGGTAATCACGCCCACTGGCGTTTCAGCCGGAAAGGCAATCGCTCGTGATAAAGCATCTGACCACGTCACCAATGCCGCGCCACACAAGGCGGAAACCGGAATGAGAATGTGATAGTTGTGACCAACAATCGGGCGTACCAAGTGCGGCACTAACAACCCGACAAAGCCAATTGGCCCAGCAATCGCTACGCTAGTTCCTGCCAACAGCACAACCGCTAAACCACTGATAAATCGCGTAAGACGAATGTTACCACCTAGCCCAACAGCAACTTCGTCCCCCAACGCGAGTAAATTTAAGTTTCGCGCTAAGCCCATGGCGAGCACCAAACCTAAAGTCGCAAAAGGCCACAGTTGCTGCCACTGCTCAGAATCTACCGCAGAGAGTGAACCCGTTAACCAATGCAACACGCTGTAAGCCATGTCATCCGCCAAAATTACCGACGCACGAGTTAACCCTATCAGCAGTGCACTGATGGCAATGCCCGCTAGCACTAAACGCAATGGGTGAGAACGCGCGGAGAAAAAACCGCCCAACAACATGACCGCACCACCACTTAGTAGCGCGCCGAGTACTGCGTTGATGATTGGGTTCAATTGACTAAAGAATGGTACGCCGATGGACGCCAAGGCCATAAAACACGCCGCACCGGCATTAATGCCGAGAATGGATGGCGACGCCAAAGGGTTACGAGTTAATCCTTGCATCAGCACTCCGGATACCGCAAGCGAAGCGCCAATTAATAACCCAGCATAGGCACGAGGCGCACGCAGCGTCGCGAGGATTTGATGCAGCATATTGCCCTCATCAAACGCAAACCAATAGCTTGTCAGATCATTAACGCTCAAAGAAAAGTTGGACCAGCCAATCATTGAGGCGGTATAGCCTGACAACGTACACAACGCCATAGCGCAGACAAATAAGCTCGCTTTCCAATGCGGCTTGCTAACCGAAGTCGGGCTTTCTGAGATTATCGACGCACTCATGAGCGCCCCAATAATGCTTCAAGGTTGTGGGCAATTTCTTCCGCCGCCAACATTCCGCGATTTAATGACCACAGTTCAGGAGAGACCTCAACAAGTTGCTGTTTTTTCGCCGCAGTTAGCAACTTAAACAATGGATTTTTGCGCCATTCATCCACAATGTTTGGTTGAGAGTAAAGTCCAACTAACAACCAATCAGGGTTGGTTTTTAGTAAAAGTTCGAAACTGGTTGGGATATACGCTTTTTGCTCAGATGGAGCCAGCGGGCTTTGGATGCCCAGCGTACTCAAAACGCCACCAGCGTAAGAAACCGGGCTATGCAGCCACATCCCTTTGTCAGAAACCACACCAAACTGAATGGTTTCTTGTGTCGCAAAATGCTGTTTGAACTCCGCCATTGTCTGTTTGTGCTGCTCAATTCGTTGTGTCATTTGCGCTTGTTTGCCAATTGCCACCCCGATTTTGTGTGCGGATTCGAGATTTTCTTGATATGTCTCACCACGGCTTTTTAGCAGCAAAGTTGGCGCAATTCGCTGCAAATCTTGATAAATCGCACGATGACGTTCGGCATCGGCAATGATCAAATCCGGCTTGAGCACCGCAATCGCCTCTAAACTCGGTTGTGAGCGCATGCCGACTGATTGCCAAGGCTCAATCTTGGCACGAACAGCAGGAATGACTCGTGTGGCATCGTTGTCATCGGCAACGCCTACCGGTGAGACATCGACTGCCGCCAGAGCGTCCACAAACGAAAACTCCAAAACCACAATACGTTGAGGTATCGCTTCTAGCTCAAAAGTGCCTTGCTCATCTTGCACGCTACGCGCCTGAGAAAATGCGCTAAATGACATCAAAGCTGAGCTCAGTAGCATCAGCAAAACGGTTGAAAAGTGTTTGATCGTAAATTGTTTTTTATTTTTCATCTTGCTTTTTCCAGTGCTAAGAGTTTTCCATTACCTAAGATCGGCAAAGTCGCCAAGGTAAATTGGCGACTTTTCTTTTCAAACTCGGTGAACGAAACGCTTAAAACTGATAGTTCAGATCCAGTGTGTAAGAGCGTCCCGGAGCTGGGTATCGACCAACTGGGCTGGTATCAATCCCACGGAAGTAATACTCCTCGTCAAACAAGTTGTTTACCGCAACATTCATGCGCAACTTGCCTTTGTCGTCTTTGTATAAATCCGTGCCTAAATTGAAGTTCCACACCATGTAAGACGGCACTTTGCCCGTTTCACCTATTGCGTCTTCGGCACTGGTGTTGGCGTTATCGGTATACGAATCACTGAAGTAGAAGCCCGATAGCGTGGTGTCCATGCCGTAAAATGCGTAGGTCGCATCCCAACCAAGCTGATGCTTAGAGGTGTAAGGCAGCTGATTACCTTTATTCTTACCTGCCTCTTCTAGCGTGGCGTCGAGGTAGTTGTAGCTTGCGCCTAAACTCAGTGCAGGTAGTGCCTCAGGCACGTAACGAGCAGAAAGCTCTATACCTTGGTGGAGTGTTCTACCTATATTTTCAGACGTGTTTATTCCACTTTGCCACTGCAACTGATCCTTAAAGTCAATGCGATACAAAGCTGCATTGAAACTTGTTAAATCTTGAACATACCTAACGCCAAGTTCGTAGTTCCAAGCCAACTCACTGCTTTCCTCACCGACTCCTCGAACATTAACAAGCTGAGGAACGCGAAGAGATTTCTGCGCATTGGCATAGCTCAGCCATTGTTCATTCCAGTTATATGCAATCGTCACACCAGGCAATAATTCAGTCGCCTTGTTTCCAGATTCTTGCCCGCTGCCCAAATCTTTATAGGACATATCAACAAATTCATAACGAAGTCCGGGCGTGACTTTTAACGCACCATTAAACAACCCGATTTCGTTACTCACATAGCCTGCGTACGCATCGGTATCAAGGTGCCAGTTTCGCGGTACATTTGTGGCTCCGCCAGACACTGGTGTTTGTGTCACTTTATATTGAATGTCTTCATTAATATAACGAGTCCCTATAATCCAGTTTTGCGTAATGGCACCTCCATCAACAAAAACTGCAAGCCTAGGTTCGATACCATAAACACGGAACTCTCGTGGTGAAGTACTTACTTTCGTAGAAGGCAGAGCCGGATCCGCCCAGTGACCACCTGCGCTGTTGAAGCCCCACTTGAAAAGACGCTCTGATTTGTGACCAAACGTGAGCACTTCTAACTCTGCACTGTCGGCAAATGGCAAATCGTGGATGTACTTAACGCTCCAGCGCGTCGACTTGCCTTCATAATCGTCGTAAGGACGTTTCGATTGATGACGATCTTGCTCGTAATCTTGTGGCGAGAGCGCGCCCGGCATTTGCGTTTCAGCATCGTAACGTTGCAGGAATGCTTGAATCTCTTGAGTATCACTCAATAGCCACTGTGCTTTAGCTTGAAAGTTCTTCACGTCCGTATCAGAATGCTCACGGAAGCTTTCGCCTTTTAGGAAGTTACCCTCCAACTGCAGCGCGAATGTGTCGCTTAACCAACCGCCCGTGCGTAGGTAAAAATCATTCAGCGGCGCATCACCGCCATCAAACACGGTAAGGCGGTTACTGATTTCCGTTTGCCAAGTGTGTGGAATCGGTTTGGTCACTAGGTTGATAACACCACCGACGTTATTTGGACCGTACTGCACTGCGGCACCGCCGCGTACAATGTCAATACGATCAAGCATCGACAGCGTTGCTGGGAAGATAGACTGACCAGTATGGCCGTATGGCGCGAGCGTTAGCGGCACACCATCCATCAAGAACTGCGCATGACCACTGCGGCTTGCTTTCAAACCACGTACGGAAATGTTAGGCAATACGCCCGTTCCGCTTTCATCCTGAACTTTAATACCCGGCACGCGCTGTAGCGCGTTATCAATCGAGCCTGCGGCGGTTTTCTCGATTTGATCGCGGGTAATGACGGTACGAGCACCTGGGTACTCTTTGACGTCTTCAATTTCAGAGTTGCCAATCACGCTGCCAGTGACAACGACGGTTTCCATCGCGGTAGTTTGTTCTTTTTTAGCAGAAGCGGCAAGTGCGCTCATGGAGGTGGCAGAAGCGATAGCAATCGCGAGCACACTGTAAGTGGTAGACAAACCAGCACGTACACGCACTTTACCATCCAAATTCTGGTAAGACATTAAGATCTCCTTTGCGAGAAATTGAGCCTCGGGCAGAACATTTCCCGTAGGCTCTCGGGGCTAAACATCCTCAATAAGAGGAAAAAAATCGGCTAACGTGCGCCAACTACGCACAACAAGCCTAGAACTGGTATCCGTAGCTAAGCATGAACTCGGCTGGTGCGCCGTAGCCAATCTGGTTTAGGCCAGACGTGCCGTTTGTTGCGCCAAGAATGTATTTCTCATCCAAAATGTTGTAAGCGTTCGCTTGGATTTTGTGACGACCAGTGGTGTACGCCGCCATCAAATCCACCGTTGTGTAATCGCCAAGTGCGACAGCTTCGTCGTTACCTGCGTAACGGTCGCCCACGTACTTCACACCACCGCCTAAACGCCAGTTGTCATCCAATTGGTAAGTGCTCCAAAGAGAGAACAAGTGGTCTGATACATCGTTCGGCTTTTTGCCTGTGGCTTTGTCTTCCGCGTCCAAGTAGCTGTAACCCACAGAGATGTCCCACTGTTTGGTGATTTGACCGCGAGCCTCTAATTCAATACCTTGGTGACGCACTTCAATTTTATCGATCACATCGCCGTCCACGTTGGTTTGTGGTTGCTCTTGATCAATCTGGAACAGTGCCGCATTCAACATTAATGCGTTATCCAGCAGGTACGCTTTCGCCCCCACTTCTTTTAAGTCGGTATGGAAGAATTCCGCCAACTTTGGATTGATGTAGATACCAGCGTACGGTAACTGCCAAGAGCGCGCTAAACTCGCGTATACGGATGTGTCGGAATTGATGCGGTATACCAAACCAGCACGGTAGCTGAATTTGTCATCATCCAATTTTTCCTTATCTGAGCCCGCTTTTTGTTGTTCGAGCTCCATCGAGTCGTAACGCACGTTACCAATCAAAGAAAGGTCGCCCCATGTGTACACGTCTTGCACGTACACACCTGTGGTTGTGGTGGTATTGTCACGAAATGGCTTAAAGCCCGGATCAGGCGTTGGACCAACGACTGGGTCGTAGATATTTTGCGGAGGAAGCGTTTTGTCACTTGCCAACGTTAGGTCGATATCGATCTGGTTGAAATCTGCACCCACCATCAATTGATTGTCCCTGGTTTCCCAAACCAACTCAGATTGTAAAGTGGTCGTAGTACGTGGATCGTAACCAAAGTTGTTGACGGTTTGAGACACTTCATTACCCGTCACTTTGCCCTGACGCGTGCCTTTTTGCTCAAGTTCGATATGGTTGAACGCCGCTCGGTTGTTCCATACCCATTGATCATTCAGACGCCATTCGTAATCCACCGCAATACGGAGACTGTCTGACTCCTGATAGTCGTTTGTGCCGCCAAAGTAAGTGCTTACTGGCAAATCAACTGGCTTGCCATTTTTTGATGGCACACCACGATATGGCACTAGTTCTTGATGAGCGTATTCCACGTCAATATCAATGGTGTGACGATCCGCTGGTAACACACGAATGGTCGGTGCAATGAAGAAATCGTTTGAATCAACATGATCAACGTACGAGTCGGCTTGACGGTATTCCAAGTTAATACGCCCGTTGACCTTATCTGTGAACGCCATTGAGCTGTCGACCTGACCGACATACTGGTTGTTGCTACCTACACTGCCGTTTACGTGAGTAAAATTCTCACCGTTAGCGCGTTTCGTCACCAAGTTGATGATGCCCCCAGCCGAGCCACGGCCATACAAAGCGCCCGCAGGGCCTTTCACAATTTCAACGCGTTCAACATTCGCTAAGCTGCGGTAAGACTGCAACGTACCGTCATCTCGCAAGCCATCACGGTACATATCGTTGAGTGAATCAAAACCACGTATCATGAACTGATCGCGGCTGCCTTCGCCCAAGGTGTTATTGACCCCGGCTACCCCATCTAGCGCATCCACTAAGCGCACCGCGCCTCGGTCTTGCATTTCTGTTTTCGTTACTACGGATACCGCTTGTGGCACATCAAGCCATTCCACATCGGTTTTGGTGCCTGATTGAGGCATGTGTTCAGCATAACCTTCGTACTGATGCCCGAAGACTTGAATCGTTTCAGTTGCTGATGAGGTTGAGTTCGTCTCTTCTGAAGCCACTGCGCTTGGTGCTACTAGTGAAGAACCAATCGCGACCGCCAAGGGGGTCAGGGTCAATAATTTATTCATTCCATAATTCCGTTTAGTTGTTATAAAGCCAACGGATGGAAATAAGAACAAATATTATTTCTATTTGCAATATTAATTTTATGCTCTATATTTATTTACCCTAAAAACACAACTAACAACAAAAAAAACCAAACATAATAACAATAAACACTAAAACTTCTGCCCTCCTTCTCGCGAGAGGCACATTGGAAGACGACCGTGAGCGACTTTATCAACGTTAGAAGAAAATGTTAGAAAATTAGGAAAGCTCATGAAATCTACGATGATTATCGTAAGTCATGTCGTTAACGATGCAGTCACTCACGGCTTCGTGCCTGCAGCTAAAGCGATGGACCTTCACGTCGTTCTTATCACCGACCATAAGCTCAGCCATTTAGAGCTGGCGAGTCGTGATAGTCACTTTAATCCGGATACCATTCTAGAATGTGATGTCTTCAACCCATTAGAACTCATCGAAACCATCACGGAGCATGAATTAAATCCAGACGCTATTTTCAGCAATAGTGATCACTTACAAACTTCCACCGCCATCTGCGCGCAATTTTTTGGCCTCCCATCCAAAGATTGGTCTGTCACGTTAAAAGCCAAAAACAAACACTTAACTCGACAAGTGTTAAATGAAAAAGCCCTACCCAACACACAAAGCTGTTTGCTGCACCGCCATTCGAATGTGGCATTAGGCATGGCCTTTCCTGTCGTGGCAAAACCCAAAGAAGGCGTGGCAAGTTTAGATGTGCAGCGCTGTGACTCCCAAAGCGAGCTCGATGCTTACTGCGATGCGTTTTGGCAAAAACACCCAAACGCCGCCATTCTGGTGGAGCAATTCCTTCAAGGGCCTTTGGTTACGCTCGAAACTCTGGGAGATGGTGAGCGCCTTATCGCCGTGGGCGGTTTTGATGTGTCGCTCTCAGAGCCGCCTTACTTTATCGAAACAGCCGCAGACTGGAACGGACCAAACGGCATTGCTCACCGAGAAGCTTGCTTGGCTCAACTGAAAGCGTTCGGCGTTGGTTTTGGAGTTTGCCACAGCGAATTTATCATTACGGAAAATGGCCCGGTTCTGGTGGAAATTAACTACCGCAGTATTGGAGATGGTCGCGAATTCTTGCTCAACAATCTCGCTCACTTCGGCTGGTTTAGCACGATTTTGGGTCTGCATCTGGGTCGAAGATTGGACGGCGATTACCAAATTCATGGGTCAGCGCACGTGCACTACGTAGTTGCGGAACACAGTGGTGTGATCGACGGAGGTTCGACGTCGTTCATCCAACACGATGACGATATCATCACCCAGCAACAGGTACTAAAAGCCGCTGGAGAACACTTCCAGCAGAGTTATTCCAATAAGGATTATCTCGCCCGAATTTCGATTGTCTCACCATCAGGGCGAAACCTCGACCAAGCGCTGCAGAACGCGCTTAGCAATTTCGATCTAGCTCCGACTCGTGAGGTGGCAGCATGAACGACAACGCTTTGTATCTAACGCAACGATTGATCGACACTTGCTTACGCGAAGACATGTTTGGCATTTTGTCGAAAGCCAAGTTCAGTAGCGACGCGCCAAAAGGGGTAATTGTTCCTCAAGGCGAGCAAGTCTGGCTGATATTTGCCAACTCTGATTTCACGTTGTATTTACCCGTTGCGCCAACGTATTACATGCAGCACTGGCGCTACGGTCACGCCAATGACGAAACACCACAAGGTTGGTGGGTGGAGAAAAATGGCCAAGTCGAGCATCAGCAGCATTATCAAGAGTGGATTGCGCTGCTAACGACACTGGCGCATGAGAGCTCTCACGAATTGTTGGCGGGGTATCTTCAAGAACTGGAATGTGCAGAGAAACACAAAGCGCTGTGTGACCAAGCATTTCATCATCACGCAGACCACATTTCTCAACCAATATCCAAGCTTGGTTCTTGGCATCAAAAACTGCTGCTAGCCGACCAGATCGCTTCTTACCTTGACCACCCGTACTATCCAACTGCGCGGGCGAAGTTTGGTCTGAGCGATGAAGACCTTGCTAAGTACGCGCCCGAGTTCGCACAAAGCTTTGCTCTGCATTGGATTGCGATTGAAAAATCACTGGTGACATTAACCAGCGAACAACCTGATTGCTGGCCAACAATGGAGCAAGTTGGGCTTCCTGCTGATTTTGCACTGAGCCACGTACTGTTCCCTGCGCATCCGCTCACCCTTCGCTCTTTAGAAGCCTTACCCGAAGGTATGATAGAAGCGCCTTTAACGTATCTAGACGTGACGCCGACGCTTTCCGTTCGTACTGTGGTCGTCAACGACGCGCCGCATATTCACATCAAAGTTCCGCTGATCATGCGATCGCTAGGCACGAAAAACATTCGCTTAATCAAGCCTTCAACACTGTATGACGGCCACTGGTTTGAACGCCTACTTAGCCACCTTGAACAAACGGACGCTGACTTAAACACTCGCTTGTTCCATTGCAACGAAAAACACGGTGGACACGTCGGCGAGGATAAAACCTTCGCGTACATCGTACGTGAGTACCCACTTACTCATTGCGAAGACAAAGCGTTAGTTCCGGTTGCCGCACTGGCAAGCCCAATGCCTGACGACCGCTTGTTCTTAGAACATTTGGCAGAGCAGTACTATCAACAAGATACGCTGGCGTGGTTCCAAGATTACGTCGACCTATTATGCCAAGTGCACCTCACATTGTGGCTTCGTTATGGCATCGCATTAGAGTCCAACCAGCAAAACGCCATCGTTGCATTTGATCAACAGGGCAAAATGACGCTCGCGATGAAAGACAACGATGCGGCGCGAATTTGGCCAGAGCGCTTCAACTTCGCAACAGAGCATGCGGCCCAAAAACACGGCGCAGGAACAACTCCTGTGAATTGCGATGAACTGCTCGACCAACGCATCAAAGTCGACAATGAATTGGCGCTCGGTCAGATGTTTACCACCATCACATTACAACTGGATATTGCAGCGATTGTAGAAGCCATGGCTACGAAGGGCATTGCCTCTTCAGCATCGCTTTACGCCATCGTGGCCAAAAGCATTGCAGAGCAACTCAACCGATTGGAAGGCGAAGGGTTAGAGACAAAACTGGCACGCGAGTTACTGCAAGAGGCACCTGATTTGTACGCCAAGTACTTGTTGAGCTCTGGCAGTTTGCTCTCGAAAGAAGCCTCCGGCGCGAGTGACATCAATAAATTCTATGGTTTGTCGGCTCCGAACTTCTTACTGCTTTCTAGCGAAGAAGCGCAGCGCGCCTACTTAGAAGCCATCAAAAAAAGCGTACGTTAAACGATTATGACCAAACTCATCTACAGTGTGTTGTTGTGCCACTTTATCGCTGCGTTTGCCGCGTTAGGTATGCCGCTATTTCTACCCGTCGTATTGCCAACGTTAGGCGCAAGCATTGATGCGGACTGGGCAGGGGTATTGTTTATCCTACCTACGTTTTGTACTGCGTTGGCGGCGCGATTTTGGGGCAACTTTGCCGATCGCTACGGTCTCCGCCGCTCACTCTTGCGTGCGCAACTTGGCCTTGCAGCAGGTTTTGCGCTGTGCGGCTTGGCAGACAACCTCGCCATGTTTGTGTTTGGTCTTATTGTTCAAGGAACCTTTGGCGGCACCATGGCCGCCTCGAACAGCTACTTATCTAGTCAAATTAAAGAAGCCAAAACACTCGGCAAGTCACTCAATAAAACCCAACTATCTGCTCGCTTGGCGCTGATCGTTGCGCCCATTGGGCTCGGCTGGAGCTTGTCCGAAACCAACCCACTCAACGCGTACCTGTGGTTATGCGTTTTGCCTTTAATTGCTATGGGCATCACGCTAACACTGCCTGCGGATAAACCCGCCGAACGAAACCTCGAAAAGCCAAACTCAGAATCTCAGCAAGAAAAACCGGTTGCACAGAAAAACGCAATGCATGCCATTCGCTGGATCTTCTTTGCTCAGTTCGGGTTTGCGTTTTCCATGGTGGTGACCTTTCCTTATTTCTCGCCGTTTGTGCAGCAATATGGCATCACTAACCACGCATGGATCGGTTTTTTGTACGCACTGCCGCATGGCGTCTATCTGTTGCTGGCAGGCAAAATCCACGTGTTGTCAGATGGGTTGAATCGCCATCAACCGCTGCGCACGTTGTGGCTCGGGTTTGCATTGCTTGCCGTGAGCTCTGCCTTGCATTTGATTGCGTCCGAAACCGCACTCATTGCTGCGAGAATTATCTTCGGCATCGCGATGGTGTGTTGCTATCACGGATTGCATCAGCATCTTGCGAGCTATCTGGATCGCAAACTCAGTGGCAAAGTATTTTCTCGCTTTGATGCCATGTCCAAATGGGGGGGTGTGGCGGCGGGATTTTGCGCTTCTTTCATTTCTAGCTTGGGGCTACTTGAGGTTCCTTTCCTACTTTCTGCGATAGTCAGCGTAATCACCTTGATCGCGCTGGTTCTCCATTCAAAATTTGGAAATCAACATGTTACAAACTCAATCTTCTCAGACTAGCGAATTACGCGCGCATGATGTGCAGCTCAATCGGGAGAAGGCCCAACTCAACACGATAATGGGTGTTCTTAATTGTTACTTACGTGAATTTGCACTGCCGAATCAACAAGTAGAATGGCACTACCAATCGACATCGCTCCCCCAAACGTTAAAGCGCAACTATTCCGCAAAACAACGGGTAGCCGTTCATCTGTCTCAACAAAATGGCCTGCTGGTTTTACCGATTCACTACGCGAGCAAACTGGGCAAAATCAAATTGGCAGAACTGCCTTGGGCAAAAATGCCGGGATCTGGTTGGGCGAAATTGGATGCCACGCAAACTCTTACGCTTTTGCTTAACTATCTCAAGCAGGTATTGGCGATCCCATTTAACCATGAGCTGATCGAACAACTGGAAAATAGCGTGCTGGTTACCGAGCAGTTTCTCAACGTCGCGCCCAAATCGCATCACAACGAATTTATCGCTTCGGAACAATCTCTGATTTGGGGGCATACTTTCCATCCTACCCCGAAAAGTCGTTCGGGCGTCACCATGGATGATCTCTTGGCATTTTCTCCAGAAGTCGGCGCGCAAGCGCCGTTGTACTGGTTTGAAGTGGATACGTCCTTACTTGATGTGCTGAGTTCAGACGGAGAAGCTAACCCTGCGCAGCGCATGCTACAACAGCTCGCGCCACAACACGCCGCCAGCAATGGAAAGACCCTCTACCCTTGTCATCCTTGGGAAAGCTACACCATTTTGAGCAACCCAAGCGTGAAGCGTGCCATTGAACAAGGTAAGATCACGCCACTGGGTTTAGGTGGTGAAAAGATGCAGCCGACCTCTTCAGTTCGTACCCTCTACCACCCAGATATGGATTGGTTTGCGAAATTCTCCATCAACGTACGATTAACCAATTGCGTGCGAAAAAACGCGTGGTACGAACTCGACAGCGCCGTGCAGCTCACGTCGATTCTTAAACCAATTAGAGAAAACGAACAGCTGCACAACCCCGTATTTAAAGTGATGACAGAGCCTTACGCCACCACGTTGAATTTAGAAAGCGTCGCTGAGCGTAATTGGGACGACAACACCAAAGCGCGCGAATCGTTTGGGATTTTGTATCGCGAAAATTTCTCGCTGAGCGAAGTCGATATCTTAAAACCAACCCTCGCTGGCGCTCTGTTTGCTTACGACAAAAACGGCAACAGTTGCATTGCTCAACGCCTTAAAAACAAAGCGCGTACTACGCAAAATCGCTATTCCGACATCGCGACACTGTGGTTTGAACGCTATTTGCATTGCCTAATTCCGGGTGTGTTTAACTACTACTTCAAACACGGGGTGGCGTTTGAGCCGCATTTGCAAAACACTTTGATTGGCTTTGAGCAAGAGATGCCGTGTTGTGTTTGGATTCGTGATTTGGAAGGCACTAAATTACTGCCGGAGTTCTGGCCAGCAGAAACATTAACTGACTTGTCTGAACGCGCGCGACAATCGGTTTACTACAGTCGCGAACAAGGCTGGAATCGCATCGGATACTGCACCTTTATAAACAACATCAGCGAAGCGATTTTCTTCATCGCAGAAGGTGATGATCCACTAGAGCAAACGCTGTGGAATGCGGTGCAAAGTGCCATTGTGCGTTGGCAATCCGTGAATGGAAAACAGCCGGAACTAGAAGCGTTGCTAAATGGCGGTCACTTCCCAAGCAAAAATAATTTCACCACGCGCTTGATGCAAAAAGCCGATAAAGAGTCGGGCTATACCCAAGTCGCCACGCCTTGGCAGCAACACGAAAAAGGAGCGCAACATGCCTAATTCCCTCTCTCTACCGACACGCGTTAGCCAGCAAATTCACACGCTCGCACAGCAGAAAAATCAACCCTTGTGCGCGTACTTGTATGACCTAAACGCCTTAGAAGAACACATCAAACAACTGCGTCACGTTTTGCCGAGAAATGTCGAGCTATTTTACGCAGCCAAAGCCAATCCATCGGGCCCGATTTTTAAAACGCTCGCTCCGTATGTCGATGGTTTTGAAGCGGCATCTGGCGGGGAGTTGACACACCTCCACCAGCAACAACTCGATAAGCCATTGATCTTCGGCGGCCCAGGAAAAATGCCAAATGAATTGCAACAAGCGATTGAACTTGATGTCGATGCAATTCATGTCGAAAGCCTCACCGAGCTGCAACGCATTGGAGCACTAACCGAGCGCCTCAACCGCCCGACTTCGATCTTTTTGCGTATGAACATAGATATCGGCGACATCACGCTCAGCAAGTTAGCGATGGGCGGCAAGCCGACTCCATTTGGCTTGGACGAGTCCGAACTGAGCAATGCTTTGATGTTGCTGCGCGATTTCCCGCAAGTGTCGCTGAAAGGCTTCCATTTTCACTTGATGTCGCATCAGCTTGATGTTGAACGCCACTTAGCGTTAATGCAGCGCTATTTCCAAGTCGTGAAGGCGTGGCAGCAGGAGTTCGAACTCGGTGAGCTGATGATCAACTTGGGCGGCGGCATGGGGATTAACTACCAAAACCCTGAGCAACACTTTCCGTGGATGGAGTTTTGCGACAAGTTGGAATTCCTCGTCGCCAAAGAGCAAGTGCAAGACTGGACACTGCGTTTTGAATGCGGACGTTTCATCACGGCGGCATGCGGTTATTACGTGATGGAAGTGCTCGATATTAAGCAAAATCTTGGCGAAAACTTTGTCATCGCACGCGGGGGAACTCACCACTTCCGCACGCCAGCAGCGCAGAGTCATGACCATCCATTCGTCATCCTGAAAAGCGAGCAACACCATGAGATTTCTCACCCAATTCAGCATGCACAAGCGACCTTTGTCGGCCAGCTTTGTACGCCCAAAGATGTGCTGGCACGCAATCAGCACGTCGCCCACGTCGATATTGGTGATTACGTTGTGTTTACCTTAGCAGGCGCCTATGCGTGGAACATTTCCCATCAAAACTTCTTGATGCATGAACCGCCGATCTTCCACTATTTCTAAACGGCATACTTCGCTTTACTCAAGCCCCAATCATTGGGGCTTTTTTATTCCATCTCGGCACAAATACATTGCCATTAACCGCTTTGCGAAATAGCAATAATGCGTTTTATCAGCTCATCGGGTTCCATTTTGGGATTGCGGTAAAAACGGAAGATTTCCGAGTTTATCGCTTGCTGGGCAACCGGATTGACCGCCATCGAATCAATCATACTCGGCACAGCGAGGTTGTGTTTAACGCCGTAGTGAAAGTCTTGATATGACTGGACCTGACACGGATTGAAATCGCTGATGTCAATATCGGTGCGTACCGGAATCGAGCCTTTTACCTTATTGAACTTAGCTTGAAACTCGACGTCTGCCAGCGCGCTTGCGGTTTGCAGAGCCGCCTCGGCAGAAAACGACTTGCTCGACATAAACACCAAACTGTCCATGTTGTAGAGGAATACACCATCGCTGTCCGGCGTTGGGTAACAGCCGACCTCTTGCGGAACTGAGACTTGATTGGCGAGTAGCTCACCCAAAATCCAATCACCGCCGATTTGAAACAGCGCCTGACCGTCGGCTAGCGCTTGGGTCGCCGTATCCCACTTACTGTCGGGTAATTGGTTGTCTATCAACAAACTCAGGCGGCGAAATTGCGTCAGAGCTTGACGGAGTGTATCGCTGTCGATGCTGTCGCGTTCTAGTTTGACCATCGCATTGGTGTAGAACTCAACGCCGCCAGTGGAGATCACTAAGTTCTCGAAAAGTTGGGCGACTTGCCACGGCTGCTCACCAACCGCGATCGGTACAATGCCATTTTGCTTAGCAAGCTCCATGGCGGCGAACATCTCTTGCCAGTTTTTCGGCGCGGATAGATTCAGTTGTTTAAGCAGCTTGTGGTTGACCCACAGCCAGTTCAAACGGTGCAGCGTAAGTGGCAGGGCGATATAGCCGTTTTGTGTTTTATTGATTTCGATAGACAGTGGGTAGAGCACCTCATCCCAGCGCTGCTCATCGGCAACCGCGTTGACGTTGTGCAAAATACCGATGGCATCCCACGCCTTAATACTTGGCCCTTCGATTTGCGCGAAGCTCGGTGGATTACCCGCCAGCGCGCGAGCTTGCAGTACCGTCATCGCGCTGTCACCACCACCGCCTAACACCGGGCTTTGCAGCAGCTCAATATCGTGCTGTTTCAGTTGCGCTTTAAGTGTTTGCAGCGCTTGCTGCTCGCCGTCAGAAGTCCACCAATGTAAAAACTCTACCCCTTGTGGCGACTCAGCGTGAGCAACGCAAGGGGCGAGCAGCAGTGGGAACCAGAATGCCAGTTTGTTCATAGTCAGTCTCTCGGGAAAGTCAGCGTGGCGCAGAGGCCGCCAAGCTGAGAATGGCTCAGCGACAAACTGCCGCCGTGAGCCTTTGCAATGCTCTGTGAAATGGTTAACCCCAGCCCACTGCCTTCTTTATCGTTGTTAGCGCGGAAGTATGGCTGGCAGAGCTTTTCAAGTAATAAATCGTCAACACCGTCACCGTGATCTTCAATTTCAATCTGGATCGACTCTGAGCTTTCACTCAGCGTAATGTCCGCTTGATGGCCGTATTTGAGCGCGTTATCGACCAGATTCTGAATGCAGCGCTTAATCGCTAACGGTTTACCAGCAAAGTGGGTGTGGATTTCACCGTGGATGCGAATTGTGTCCGGCGCATCGGCGATATTGGCGGAAATGTGCTGAATCAGTTGGGTGAAATTGATCGGCTCGATTTCCTCGTGGATATCGGTCTCTTTAATGCATTGCAATGCGCCTTTGACCATCAAATCTAGGTCGTTACTCAGGCGGATAAAGCGTTCTCGGTCGGCGTCGTCATCTAGCATTTCCGCCCGCAGTTTTAGGCAGGCTATCGGCGTTTTCAGATCGTGGGAGATGGCGCTGAACAGCATTTCGCGGTCTTTAATGTGGCTGTCGATGCGTCGATTCATCTTGTTAAACGCACGTACCGCCGCTTTCAGTTCGTTACTGCCTCGCTCAGAGACTTCGGGCACGTCTAATCGACTCGACATAAGGGTCGCGGCTTTTGCCAGCTCGCGAATGGGTTGAATTTCTTTGCGAACGATAAACCAGGTACACAGCAACAGCATTAGTGCGGACAGCAATAGTGTCAGCCATTGGCGCAGCTCAAAATAGTTAGTCTCTAGGTTGATGTAAGGCGCGGGTAGCACCGCCGCGAGATAAAACCATTCGTTCTGCGCGACTTCGACCTGCATCACCAGAATCGGTGGATTGAGGTCACCAAACGAAAGCGAATAATGCGCCCACAATAGCGGCAGTTCGTCGATAGGTAGCTCGTTGTTGAATACTTTGAGTTTGTCGCGCTGGGTGAACTCCACCTCGATATTAGGAATGCCGCTCAGCTCGCTTTCTAATACCTCGCGAACTTGGTTGATGACCAACGTTTTGCGTTCGCTCTCTGGCAGTGGGTCGACGTCAATCTGGTGATTGTTGAGTGAGACGAAAAAGCGCGTACCACCCATGTTGCGTAGTTGATTGAGCACCAAGTGGCGATATTCCGAAGGGAGGGTTTGAAAGAAGGCGATGGTGGAAGAAGCGCTCAGTGCTAAGCTTTTGACCGTGGTGGTCAGGCCTTCTTTATCGCGTTCGCTGGCGTGTTGATACCAGATAATCCCAGATAATACCTGCGCCAGAATGATCACCAGCAGCAGGAACACGCTGGTGCGAACAACCAGTGACCCCGTCCAGCGTTTAATTCTCATAATGCACGTCCGTGGTCAGCATGTAGCCTTTATTGCGCACCGTTAGGATCAGCGAGCGGTCTTTATCTTCAAGGTGATGACGCAAGCGGCTGATCTGCACGTCAATGCCGCGTTCAAACGGGTCAGCATCGCGTCCCCAGATCTCGCGCGCAATATCATCGCGCGACAATATTGATTGCGCGTGGTTGACGAACAAACCGAGCAGCGACAAATCCGCGCCACTCAGTTGCTTGACCTCGCGTCTAGCAACGTGGGTCAGTTGTCGGGTTACGGTATCCAACAACCAATCGTCAAAACGCACTTTACGCGTCAGTTTGCTATTGGCGGTCGATTGGCTGCGTCTCAGAATCGTTTTGATGCGTGCGAGCAGTTCGCGCGGACTGAATGACTTGGTGATGTAGTCGTCGGCGCCCATTTCTAGCCCTGCGACTCGGTCGGCTTCTTCAGTGACGGCGGTCAGCATGATGATCGGGATATCGGAGTTTTTGCGCAGTTTCTGGCACAGGGTAAAGCCGTCTTCACCGGGCATCATAATATCGAGGATGATCAAATCAGGATGGTGATCGTTGAGCAGCTGCCACATCACGCCGCCGTTTTCTGCGCAAAGTACTTCAAACCCAGCGCGGCCAAGGTAATCTGACAACGCTTCGCGAAGGTCGAGGTTGTCATCGACGACCAGTATCTGCTTGTTTTCCATCCTACTTTCCCTGTGTCCGTCCCTGAGTTTGGCGCTGGCCAATATGATGCATTCTTAAACGCACATTCACAATCGAGCCGATTACAATTTTCACTTCTCGGTGTAAGAGATTTGTAAGCGGCCACTTACAAACTGATTGCCTTTTGTAACCTTAGGCGCCGCCTTGCTCGCTATGATCATTCTGACCTTACGTGAAACAACATGACCTGAAGGAATCAGGTCCTACAACACTGGCATTCGTCAGGAGGAAACCATGTTTGCAAGTATATTTGGACAACTACAAAAAATAGGGCGGTCGTTGATGCTGCCTGTGGCGGTGTTACCGGTGGCCGGCTTGATGCTGGGGATTGGTAATGCGGGGTTTGCGTTTATTCCAGACGCGGCCAACAAAGTGATGCTCGCCGCCGGTGAAGGCGTGTTCGGCAACATGCAGTTGATGTTTGCGGTCGGTGTGGCGCTCGGGTTATCAAAAGGTAATGACGGTGCCGCGGCGCTCGCTGGCTTAGTTGGCCTAATTATTATGAACGCATCGCTCGGTATCGTGACAGGCTTGCGTGGCTTAGAAACTGACGCCACCATCATGGGCGTTGAGACGCTGCAAACCGGGGTGTTTGGCGGCATCTTTATCGGTGCGGTCGCGGCAATCATGTATAACCGCTTCTACAATATCAAACTGCCGGAGTACTTGGGCTTTTTCGCGGGTAAGCGATTTGTGCCCATTGTCACCGGTCTATCGGCGATCGTCGTTGGTGCGATTCTCGCGTTTGCATGGCCACCTGTCGGACAACTTCTTGATGCATTTTCTCATTGGGCAGCGTACCAAAACCCTGTTCTCGCGTGGGCGGTTTACGGTGCGGGCGAACGTTCATTACTCCCAGTTGGTTTACACCACATCTGGAATGCGCCGTTCTTCTTCGAAGTCGGCAGCTACATAGACCCAGAAACCGGTAAAGAGTTTACCGGTGAGCTAACACGCTTCTTCGCCGGTGATAAAACCGCAGGTTATCTGTCTGGTGGCTTTATGTACTCCATGTGGGCACTACCAGCAGCGGCACTGGCGATTTATCACTGCGCGTCTCCTGAGCGCAAGAAAATCGTCGGCGGTTTGATGCTGTCAGCGGCGTTTACCTCTTGGTTAACGGGTATCACAGAGCCAATCGAATTTACCTTCCTATTCGTCGCGCCAGTGCTGTACGTAATCCATATTTTCCTTACCGGTATTGCGTTTGCGATCACCGCATTTTTGGAAATCAAACACAGTACGGACTTTGCGCACGGTGCGATTCAGTTCTTCCTTTACTACCCAATGTCGACCAACGCGTGGATGTTCATCATCATCGGTCCAATCTGGGCGACGCTGTACTACGGCTTGTTCCGCTTCCTAATTGTGAAGTTGGATCTGAAAACGCCGGGTCGTGAAACCGACATTGCAGAAGTGAAGATTGCCGGACAGCCTGATGAAATTGCGGTGGATGTAGTAGCTGCATTGGGAGGCAAAGCCAATATCAAGTCAGTCGATGCGTGTATCACCCGTCTGCGTGTCTCGGTGAAAGACATTGCCAACGTTGATGTTGCTAAGCTAAAAGCACTCGGCGCGCGAGATGTGTTAGTGATTGGCGACAGTTTACAAGCGATTTTCGGTACGCAGTCTGACTCAATTAAGTCAGAAGTGCACAGCGTGCTCGCCACCTCCTGATCTTACCTCCCCCAATATAGGTAAGATTTGCCAACCTCCTTGTGAGGTTGGCTTTTTCGTTTTCGGAGTTAAAAAAGCGAAGCCAATAACCAGCCCTACTTCGCCGCCGCGTTGGTTAAATTGCCCAGCACGCCGCTGATTTTGTTCAATACCTCGTCGCAGCCTTCAATATGATGACGCTGCTTTAAATACATCGGATCGTTGTAAGCTAACCACGTTTTGCCTTCAGCATCTTCATACACCAACACTTTTTGGGGTAAATCGAGCGCCACTTCCTGCGCACAGATCATCAGTGGCGTGCCCACTTTAGGGTTTCCAAACACGATAACTTCGGTTGGTCGCAACGTCATATCGACTTTCGTGGCATTCTCTTGATGGTTAATGCGCGCAAAGACGTTCAACCCTTTTTCTTGCGCGATAGCGACAAATTTATCCGCCGTATCTTTTGCTGAATGCGTGCTCGCAACGGTTACCACACCCTCCCCAGCCAATGCACTCAATGACGTCAACGCCACGACCAACCCGATGATTACTTTTTTCATTTGTCGTCCCTTCCTCTCTATCTGAGTCGAAAACTGTAACTGTATAAAAACCAAGTGTAGGAAAACTATAGAAGTCAGATTCCGCTATCGCGAATTGCACTCTACCCACTCAAGAGTCGACCGTGTAACACGGATTAATTGATTCAGATTAATAAAGCGTTAACTAGCTGAGCATCAAAAGCGTGAAATACGTAACATTTGCCGCCTATTTTAGTAAGAAAGAGAATAGTAGTGACACGCGATCAATTTGAGTTATTAGCACCCGGT
Organism: Vibrio sp. RM-41-2B; assembly: GCF_024744415.1. Lineage (NCBI taxonomy): Bacteria > Pseudomonadati > Pseudomonadota > Gammaproteobacteria > Vibrionales > Vibrionaceae > Vibrio > Vibrio sp. RM-41-2B. The sequence continues at coordinate 237,223 of NZ_JAMQWD010000004.1, forward strand.
GGTGATTTAGATTCCATCAAAGCCGCCATTGCCGCTGGCGCCGATGCAATTTACTGTGGGCTCGACCGCTTCAATGCTCGTAACCGAGCGACCAACCTCACCTTAGATAACTTAAATGGCGTGTTAACGTTGGCCCATCAGCACAGCTGTAAGACTTTCCTAACGTTGAATGTGCTGATTTTAGAAAGTGAAATTCCAGCGATTGTTCGCTTACTCAGCCAACTGAACACCACCAAAATCGATGGCGTGATCGTGCAAGATCTCGGTCTGGCCTACATTCTCAAACATCACTTTCCCAATTTGGATGTGCACGCTTCAACGCAACTAAACACGCATAACGAAGGCCAGATCCTCTTTCTCAACCAGCTCACCGCAAGCCGAGTAAACTTATCTCGCGAACTTAACATCGATGAAATAAAACATCTGGCGCAATTTGGTCGCGAGCACAACGTAATGATGGAAGTGTTTGTCCACGGCTCATACTGCATCGGATTCTCCGGAATTTGCTACATCAGTTCCGCTCGCAATGGCGCATCAGGTAACCGTGGACGCTGCAGCCAACCTTGTCGCGAACAGTACGAAACGACCAAAACAGGCAACAACTACCCACTCAATATGAAAGACAACTCCGCCTTTGGGGACTTGAAAGCGCTTGCCGATGCTGGCGTGTATTCCTTAAAAGTGGAAGGACGAATCAAGAAATCACACTACGTCTATACCGTGGTCGACAATTGGCGTCAGCAAATCGATCGCTTGTGCGAAGGTTTGGAACTCTCTGAAGACACCACAGAGTTATACACGGTGTTCAACCGTGATTTCTCCAACGCATTTTTGCAAGGTGATTTCGGCAAGGCGATGTACATCGACAACCCGCGCGACCACGCTGTAAAGCATTTTTCGAAGGTTTATCAATGCCAGTCTGCTGATGATGTGCAAGCGGTGAAAAAGAAACTGTACGATGACAAAACCGCGATCATTGAGAAAGTGGCAGAGCAAACCAAGTCGTTCGATGTCACTTCAACACAAGTATCCGGCAGCAGCTTGAAAGGGTCGATTGATGTGCCAACTCTGCCAGCGTTACCTCAACCAGAACCTCGCCAAGGTGCGCCAAAATTATCGGTTCTGATCTCGTCAGCACAAGAAGCCATGCTGTGCGAATACCAAGACATTGATGTTTACTATCAATTGCCAATGGGATTGTCTGGTGAACTGAGCGCGATGATGGAGTTGTTCCAAGCCAACCCAATGCTCAAACCTTGGTTTCCTGCCATTTTGATTGGCGAAGACTACCACGCCGCGCGCGTATTTTTGGAAACCATCCAACCTGAGTTGTTGATCACCAACAACTCAGGCGTCGGCATGATCGCAAAAGAGCTAGGCTTAGGCTGGGTGGTAGGCCCACAAATGAACACGGTGAACTCATACGCGTTTAAATGCCTTCAAGACGAGTTCGCGGCAAGTGGCGCGTTTATTTCTAACGAGCTGAATATGAAGCAGATACGCCATATCAAGCGTCCGCAAAACATGCGCACCTTCTACAGCATTTATCATCCAAATACCCTACTCACGAGCCGCCAATGTTTGTTCCAACAAACCGAAGGATGCCGTAAGGTGAAGGTCAACAAAGGTTGTTTGAAACGCTGTGATAAACGCACGTCTATCATCAACTTAAAAGACAATCCTTACGTGGTGCAAAAACAAAAAGGCAGCCACAATTCAATCTACAGCGAGTACAACGTCTTAAACCTGCAAGTGCTGCACGATCTGCCGCAATTGTTTAGCGATGTGTTGATCGATCTGCGTGATATCCAGACCGAAACGAAAGTCTCAGCAAGCAAACCTGAGTTGATTGACGCGTTCTTAGCTCTACTTGAAGAACACAGCGAACAAACCGTCCAAACGCTGAATGCCATGATTCAACCAACAGCCAACGCGCAGTATTTAAAGGGGTTGTAGAATTTTTCTAACGAGGCAAACAAAACAATAAATTATCCTACACTCTACTAGAGGGAAGCGTAACGCTTTGTAAGTCAGATGGTTGGCTGAAGAACATAGTTCATCAATAGAAGAACTTCCTGGCCATTTGAGATAATTTATTTGAGTACGCTATGAAAATATCTAAAGGTATCGAAGAGCAGGGGATCCCTGTCGGAAACTATTACGACAAATACAATACTCAGAACCCCATCGCCAGAAAAATGATGAGCAATTTCGATCATCATTTATCGCAACTGGTTGATATGGTCACACCAAAGTCGATACACGAAATCGGCTGCGGAGAAGGAGTCTGGGCACTTAAATGGCATCAACAAGGGATCCGTGTGAAAGGGAGTGACTTCTCCCAACAAGTGATTCAACTAGCAAGAGACAATGCCCAAGCACACAACTTGGAAGACATTTTGTTTGAACAAAAAAGTGTGTATGACGTTGCTAGAAAGACTGATTCTGCTGACCTTGTTGTTTGTTGTGAGGTCTTGGAACACCTGGAGCATCCCGAGCAAGCACTAGCAACATTGCAAGAGCTCGATACTGACTATTACATTTTTAGTGTGCCAAGAGAGCCGTTGTGGTGTGCGTTAAACATGGCAAGAGGTAAATATTTAAACAGTTGGGGCAATACTCCCGGACATATCCAACACTGGTCCAAGAATGCCTTTCTGACTTTGCTCAATCAACACTTTGAGATTCTCGAAGTACGCTCTCCCATTCCTTGGACCATGGTTTTATGCCAGCGTGTGAATCATGAAACATAATAAGAGTAAATTCATATTACGCTGGGTTGGGCGAATCATTACTATTTTTTCCATTGCCTTTGTATTAATCAAGCTCTCTACATACTCGCAGCAACTGAATATTCAGGATATTTCCTCTCACTCCTATCTGGTATTTATTTTTTGCATCGGCCTCTACGCCTTTGGCAATTATATTCTTTCTATGGCGTGGCGACTTTTAGTCGCGAACAGTGAATATACTTTGTCTGCATCAACTGCTATTTGGATGTTTGGCAGGTCTCAAATTGCTAAGTATCTACCTGGAAACATTTTCCAATTCGCTAGCCGACAAGTAATTGGCGTACAACACGGAATTAAAAATAATGTATTACTGAAATCGACCTTATGGGAAATAGGGTTGATGGGTATTGCGGCTGGTTCGTTTGGCGTCTTTCTGCTGAATGAGTACTTCCCTAATTTAATGGGGTACGAGATGACTTTATTCGCTGGACTTATCGTGATCACCGGATCAATATTAAGCTTGATAGCCAGTCGCAATTACCTAAAAGCTTGTGGGCTTTATCTCTGCTTTTTATTGGTATCGGGCGGCATTTTCTCACTCATATTTTTTACGCTAAACGACAATCTAACTCCAACTTTAGAGACATTTTTACAAACATCTTGTTACTTCATCATCTCATGGTTAATAGGGTTTGCCACCCCAGGTTCTCCTGCAGGGTTGGGTGTCCGAGAGGCTGTTTTAATCACACTCCTAGATTCTCCGAGTATTGAAGATACACTCTTAGTTGCCGTCCTTGTTTCCAGAATCGTCACGGTTCTAGGAGATATGTTGTTCTTCGCTATCTCGAGTGTATTTAGGCCTAAGCAAGCCGTATCAAATAACTCACTTCTTTAAAGTATCGAGGTAACTCGCTATTACTCTCCAGATCGTTTTCGCTTGGTTTCAAACTGATAAGTGGGCGACTTTTTCTGATGTTCCAGCTTTTCTTCCAGCACCTCAATTCGATGCAATACTTTTTCGGTCAGTTTTCGATTGAACCCTATTAGATCGGCCACCAACCCCATCAATAAAGTGATGAAACCCAAGATAAGTAGCGTGACCCCAAGACCAATGACTGAATATGGCCATCTCCCGCTCCATTTAAAAAGAAATACAGGAATCGCATAATGGGAATCACACCGCAAATCATCGCCACAGAGCCAATAAACAAAAACACTTGCAGAGGTCGGTACATGGTATAAACCCTGACCAAAGTAGAGAGCGACATTTTTAGAAACTGCGGAATGCTCTTAAACAGACGGGACTCTCGCGTTTTTTCATTAGTTCGGATTGGCACCGAAACCACACCAATCCTTTTTGCACTTGCTTGAATCAACATTTCTATTGTGTAGCTAAAATCCGATACGATATTAAGTTGTTGTGCCGCACTTCTCGATATTGCGCGAAAACCACTCACAGCATCTTTAACATCCAATCCCGTCGCTTTGGCAATAATAAAGCTCCCCGACACTTGTAAACATCGTTTAAATACAGAGAAATGTGTATTGCTATACCCTCCTCGGTCACCAACAACAATTTCTGCTTTGTGCTCGATAATAGGCTTAACCAAGTGCGGAATATCGGCCCCATTATATTGATTGTCGCCATCGGTGTTCACAATGATATCAGCATGAAGACGAAGGCACTCCTCAATCCCTCTTCGAAATGAGTAAGCAAGCCCCTTATTGCCCTGGTTAGTAATAATGTTCTCAACACCACACTTGCGTGCGACTTCTGAAGTACCATCCGTAGAACCATCATCGATGATTAGAATCTCTATCTTAGCGATACCATCAACGCGCTTTGGTATTGAGCGAATAACATCAGCAATATTGTCCGCTTCGTTAAAGCACGGAATTTGAACAATTAACTTCATGCTTGCTCCTCATGTTCTGAATCAACATTACTGTGCGTATTAGAAGCCGGTAAATAACCTCTGCTTCTCTTCAAGGTTGCGAGGTCGGTACAGGTTATCTCCCCAACGCAGAACGACTTTACCTGGCTCTTTCGACGCTAATTCATAGACACCCCGCGCCAAGTATCGAGCTTGACCTGCCAACCAAACCTTGCCATTAATCATAAGACTATTGCTAGCTTCAAGCGTATATAGGCCCTCGATGTTGACCATAACTTCCCGATTAAGAGAGTTGGGCGTCAGTTCAAACGTCTTTCCTGCAACATACAGATGCGACCAATGATGAATGTAGTTCTGCCTTAACGCTTGAATATCTAGCCTTAATAGCCCTTTATCGGTTTTTTCAGGGCCAAACACATCTAAATAGTGCGAATTAACCAGTACGAAAGCCGGATTGTCTTGCTCTATAGCATTGCGAATAACGGGGATGTTTCTCGCAATATAATCTTCGTAACCCCACGTACTCATGAAAAAACCTTGTTTTGAAAAAGTCGGAACCATGGAGCATCGATCAATATAAGCAACAGGCTGAGGAAAGATTTTATGTACTTCATCAAGAAACTGACGCTGGTAGGCCAAGTTGCTTTTTATCGGTAAAACAAAACCATTCACCACAATGGATACCGCAAACAAGCAGGGAACAATAAAATTAAAAAATTGTGCAACTCTTGCGTTAGTGAAATTCTGGATACCAACCCAAGCCACAGCAAACAAAGCACTCACTGGAGCAAGCATAAAAGCGTAATAGTATGGGAAAGCGTTGCGATAAAAGAGCAAAGTGAAGAGTAATAAACTTAGGCACAAAAACTTAATCGATGACTCACGGCTTAATAGCTTTTGCGAAAAACACGCATAAACAGCAGTACCAATACCAATGAAAAGAGCTAACCAATACCATGAGTTCGTCGAAACTGAATGAACAAAGTAAAACAATCGAGGAAAAAGCTCGCGCTGGTTTAGTGTCTTATCCGCAGCACCGAACATCGTTCCTGCATCACCAACCGAACTCGCTCCATGTATAGAGAAGTAATGCCAACTGTATAGCATCGCAAAGGCAACCAGTATTGCGACTCCATACATGAGAACTTGCCTAAAATAACGCTTACGATTTCGCGACCAATAAAGCGAGGTTAAAACTATGCCTATAAAAGTCGGGATATACAGAGCGGTCTTTAAAGTGACGAGCAAGGCGACAGCCGTAAGGACACCAGCAAGAATGGATACACGCCAAGAAAATGTTGTACTAAACACATAATACAGCGCCGCCATGATCATACATCTCACGATAGGATCAGTACGAAAACTGGCCCCCATACGAACATTATAAACAAAAGAAAAATAGGCAAGAACCGCAAAAAGTGCCGCCGATTTGCTGCAGTACAATCGACATAACTTGTATAGATAAAATCCCGTGAGTAATTGAAAGAACACCATAACGACTCTCGCCACAATGATCTGGTCAACATCGTTATCTGATACACCACTCAGCCAAGTAAAGAAGTGAATGTGAAAGGTTTGGAAACTATTAATCACCTCGCCGTTAATAAACCGATGCACAAAAGATAGGTAATAAAACTCGTCCCAATTTACTTCGTAATTAAACGCAACAAAAAACCGAGCGATTACAGCTACTACGATTAGAATACAAAGAAAAATAGAAGTGCTAGAGGTAGTATCTCTATCCGATAAATGACGTTTATTAACCTGTTCAACAGTTTCCATTCACCCTTCCTTGTTAATCGTTTCTCGACTAGTGGCCTGCTCTGAGACATTAAGTTGTATGAATAAGGTTAGAACCGCCAGTAATGAGTATAGTCATGATTCAAAACCAAATAAGGGGTGGCAGGAGAAGTTTCGAGAGCAAAACACCTTTGAGCAACGAGACCGTGTTTTTATTCCACACTTTGAAAGCGGGAAACTTTGCATTATTTCAAAAGGCTTTAGTATTAAGTCTCTCAACATATCTTGAACACTCACTGTGCACTGACTACAATGGCGCACTTTTTACGGAATTTAGGTCACAAACATGACAGATACAGCTAAACCAGCTCTACCAGATCGCCTAGCAGGTAACCCACGTAGCCCATTCTTCATCAAAGAATGTTTCGATCACCAAATCGGTATCCGTTTTAACGGCAAAGAGCGCACAGACGTAGAAGAATACTGCGTGAGCGAAGGTTGGGTGAAAATTGCTTCTCCTAAAGCAAAAGACCGTTTTGGTAACCCAATGCTGATCAAACTTAAAGGCGAAGTTGAAGCGTACTACGTATAAGCTGACCAAGCTGAATTTCTTTGAAAGCTCGAGTTTGACTCGGGCTTTTTTAATGTCTGTTATATCCCTTTCCCGTTTAATCTATTCCCTCTTATTTTCAGTACAAGTTATTAAGAAATCGATGTAAATCGCTGTTTTTATCTGATTGTTGGCTAAAGTTTTTATAGAACTTACTTAAACAGCCATTGCCAAAAGAAACGACACCTTTTGAATACAGGGAGAGGAAATGGAAAGCCCACTTGTCACACTCAAACACGCCAGCAAAAGCTTTGTCGATGGCAAAGAGAGCCATCGTGTGCTGGAAGGCGTCGATTTCACCCTCAATTCGGGAGCGAGTGTCGCACTGACAGGCGCAAGTGGTAGCGGAAAAAGTACCTTGCTTAATATCATCGCTGGCTTTGAGCCACTTTCCGAAGGTGAGTTGTGGTTAGATGGTGATAACGCAGCGGCTTGGAAAGACCCACAATGGAGCCGATTTCGACACCAAAAACTCGGTGTTATCTTCCAGCAATTCAATCTATTAACGCCGCTCAACGTGCAGCAAAACATCGCCTTTCCTCTCAATTTGAATCAACAGAAATGGAATGACTGGTGCGATTATTTGGTCGAGACTCTAGGCATCAGCCAACTGCTCGATAGACATGTTTCTGCCCTTTCTGGCGGTCAACAACAACGAGTCGCGATTGCGCGCGCATTAGCACACAAACCTAAGCTTCTACTCGCCGATGAGCCCACAGGTAACCTTGACCAAAAAGCGGGCTTAGAAGTGATGAAACTGTTGAATGAAATCACCACCCAAGGCAATACCGCTGTGCTCTTGGTGACCCACAGCCCTGAGTGTGCCGAGTTTATGCAAACCCAATTACGTTTAAAGGATGGGCGTTTGAAGGATGGTCGTTTGCAAAGCGGACTGACGCAAAATCAGCGCGATGTAAATGAGCAACATCATGAAGCAAGCTAAGCAACCAAACACCAGATTCACGCATACTCGACTCGCCCTGAATCTGTTTGCGGCGCACTATCGGCAGGCACCACTGCAAGCCGCCGCGATTCTGATCGGTATTGTGCTGGCTGTGACCTTGTTTGTTGCGGTGCAAGCCATCAACCTCAATGCCAAGCGCAGTTATGCGGAGTCTACCGAGCAGCTTAGCGCACAAGCTCAGAACTTAACTATTCCACCAGCAGGGCAAAACTATCTGCCCGAATCGCTCTACTTCACCCTTAGACAAAATGGGCTCAGTGCAACACTACCTGTAATTGAAGGGCGAGTGAGAGACGAACAAGGTCGTCGTTGGTCAGTGCAAGGTAGCGAGTTAATTGCCGCCATCTCTTCACGTTCGCGCTATTCATCAGAAAACCAACCGAACGTGTCTTTGTTCGACAGTGCGTTACCTTTACCTGAGCTTTTGGCTGGCAAGCCGATCGTGATGATGAGCCAATCTCAGCATCAAAACTTAGGAGAGGTAGAAACCCTAACTCTGGACGACATCCCAACCCAAGTGGTGGTGCTACCTGACGAATGGCAGTTAGGTAGCCGAATGTTGATGGACATTGGCTTTGCCCAGCAACTGCTCAATAAACAAGGACAGCTCAGTTACATTGCGGTTTTCCATTCGGGTGATAAAGGGAATAAAGACACGCAAGCAAAATGGCAAAGCATCATTGGTAAGCAAGGACAATGGATTTCCAATAATCAAAGTACAGACCTTGGCTCGCTGACCGACAGCTTTCACCTCAATCTCACGGCAATGAGCTTACTTGCCTTTTTAGTCGGGCTGTTCATTGCATACAACGGCGTAAAGTACAGCTTGCTCAAACGCAATCGCCTGTTAGTGCAGATTCAACAGGCGGGCGTTGCGCCGAGCATTGTGTTCTCTGCGCTGTTAGTTGAACTCACTATTCTCGTTACCATCGGCGCTTCCCTCGGTTTTGTATTGGGCATGCAGCTTAGCCATTGGTTGCATCCGACCGTGGCACTGACTCTAGAACAACTTTATGGCGCGACACTGCTGCCCGGCACTTGGCAGTGGCAATGGTGGGCGCAAGCGCTGCTGCTCACGTTAGCCGCAACCCTATTGGCGTGTTGGCAGCACTTTAAACAGCGAGTGCGCCAGCCGCTTTCCTCTCATGGTGGATTTTATCAAGCACCTGAAGCTTCTAACGAAAACCAATTGTTCGTGATAGGCGCTGCGTTGACGACTCTCGCACTCGCAGGGTTATGGCTGAGTGAGCATCACCGCTTCACCATGGCGTGGCTCGGCGTGCTTGTGGTGTCGATTCCTTTGTACCTACCCAAAACACTCAGCGTGTTAGCCAATTGGTGTGAAAAGCGCACCACTTCCGGTTTGATGCAGTATCTGTTTGCTGAGCTGCGCGAGCTGATTTCTCCGCTTTCTCTCGCCATGATGGCACTGCTACTCGCCGTTACTGCCAACATGGGGATGAACACCTTAGTGGGCAGCTTTGAGTCCACCCTAAAGCAGTGGTTAGAACAAAGGTTACACGCCGATATTTACGTCAGCCCTGCCCAAGGAGAAATCGCAGATGTAGAGCGCGCATTAGGACAGTTCGACAAGGTTGAGACCGTCTACAAGCAATACTACGTCGACGATAACCTGCAAGGCTTACCGATTTTGCTTGGCACCAAAGACAAAGGCACCTTAGAGCAAACCATGGTATTCAAATCGCACTTGGAAAACTTCTGGCAACGCTTTTACCAAGGTGAGGTGATCGCCATCAGTGAACCTACTGCGGTCAAACTGGGTTTATCACTGGGTAGCGAACTCACGCTTGATGCCATTCCAAATAAGAACCTACTTGTGGGTGCGATATTTCACGATTATGGCTCACCCAATGGTGAAGTGTTATTAGCACCCAAATTATGGCAAGAGAGTGGCTTTACCGACCTGCCCACAAGCCTTGGTATTAAAGTTTCGGGGGACCCACAAATCGTCTACGACCAACTGCGCGAGCAACTGAATCTGCATCCAAGTCAACTCTACGATCAGGCGCAAATCAAATCCATCGCGTTGGATATATTCTCGCAGACCTTCGCCATTACGCGCGCACTCAACGGCGTGACGTTGATGGTCGCCGTGATTGGTTTGTTCAGTGCTTGTTTTATGTTGCTCGACGCGCGTAAAGCCGCCATTGCAAGGCTGTATGCACTTGGCGTCAGCCGTCGTAAATTAATGACCATGGTGGTCGGACAGATCGTCGCTCTGGTCAGTTTTACTCTGGTTATCGCCCTACCTTTAGGAGCCATGGTGGGTTATGTGCTGACAGACATCGTCACCTTGCGCGCTTTTGGTTGGAGCTTAAATTATCTGTGGAATTGGAGTGATGCCCTCAGCATTGCGGCGATCACCATCTTGGTGGCGGTGATTGCCACCTTGATTCCGCTGTGGCGATTGGTCAGTAAGCCTGTCGTCTCCAGTTTGCAAAGCGAGGTGTTGTGATGGTTCGATTGGCAAGCAAGCTTACTCTACTCATAAGCAGCTTATTCCTATTCGGTTGTGAAGATCCCCAACAAAAAAATATGGGCACTTTGCTGGGCAGTGGAGAAACACAAAGCGAGAGCAACCGATTCACACCCGTGGAAAAAGGTGTCGAACTGACCTTCCCAGCAGACCATCAAGCACACCCGAATTTTCGTCATGAATGGTGGTACTTAACCGCTAACTTAATCGATGAAGACGGCAACCCACTTGGCGTTCAATGGACACAATTTCGCTTTGCTGCTGCGCCACCAACGGGCGAAGATGACGTGAAGAAAACCGAATGGCAAACTCAGCAAATCTACATGGCGCACAGCGCGGTTACAACACAAGACAAACATTATGCTGATGAAAAATGGTCACGTGACCAAGCCTCTCTAGCTGGCGTCGACACTTCACCATTTCGGGTTTATCTCGATGATTGGCAGTGGACTTCTTCAACCACCGATCTCTTCCCTGCCACATTGAATACAAACTCCGAACAATTTGGCTATTCGCTGACGCTTACCAGCAACGCGCCTTATCAAAAGCAAGGTGAGCAAGGTTACAGCACCAAAAGCGCCGATGGTCAGGTGGCTTCGTATTACTACAGCCAACCGTTTATTGATGTCTCCGGTGAAGTCACCATCGACGGCAAAACCCATCAAGTGTCGGGCAAAGGTTGGATAGACCGAGAGTGGAGCTCGCAATTCTTACTCAACTCACAACAAGGCTGGGACTGGTTTGCCCTAAGATTGAGTGACGAGACCAGCTTGGTAGTGTTCCAATTGCGGGATTCCAAAACAGGACAAGCCAGTTACGCCAGCGCAAGGCTGATGCAGCAAGATGGTTCTGGCATCGCTATCCCACAAAAAGACATTCAGTTAGAGGCAACCAAGCAAACAGAAATCCAAGGGCGAAAGTATCCAACCCAGTGGCAAGTGTCGATTCCAAATCAGCAAATTGAGCTTACCGTTTCTGCTCTCAACCCGAACGCGAAAATGCCCCTTTCTGTGCCTTATTGGGAAGGCCCAGTGCGTATTGAGGGCTCTCATTCTGGGACTGGTTATATGGAGCTGACGGGATATTAAGCGCTCTGAACGGATTTCAATTACCGTTGAGAAGCCATCTTAAGAACCATCTCCTACCCGCAACAGAATGCATCACAATCAGAAATAGATGACTACGACGCATTTATTCGATACTAGCCTTGAATCCTTGCTTCGTTGCGGTACGCTTTGAGCAAATCAAACAAGGGTGGCCCCTCTCATGCGTGTCGATTATCACCAACGACTCGTTCCTGTTATTCGCTATCTGGAACAGCACTTTAACGATCCTCTCAATTTGCTCGAAGTGGCAGCGCTAGCCAACCTCTCTCCCTATCATTTTCACCGTACCTTTAAGGCGGTACAAGGCGAAACATTAGCCGACTTCATTCGACGTTTACGGCTAGAGGCGGCAGCAGACGACCTTTTCAAATCAAAGCAACCAGTGCTGAACATCGCGTTAGAGTACGGTTTTTCTAGTTCGCAAAGCCTAGCTAAGGCGTTTAAGCAGCATTATGGCGTAACACCAACCGCCTTTCGCGACTGTAAAAACTACCAGCAATTTTCTGAACTCGCGCGAAACAGCAAGATTGGACACGCACTGCGCAAGAATGGAAACGAACGAGCCCTAAGCGATTCATATACTGACTCTGAACTCACAACATGGAGCAACAATATGGAAACGCAAAACTTTGATAAAGCAAAATTGGCTTACATTCGCGTTAACGGCCCTTATGGCCAAGGTTATGAAGAACCATCAGGTCGCTTGTATCAATGGGCAGGAATGAAAGGTTTGGCGGGCAATACCTGTATCTTCATTTATCACGATAACCCAGAAATCACGCCAGACGAGAAGTGTCGTACTGACATCTGTCTAATGGTGCCAGAAGATACCGAAGTACCAAAAGGCATTGAGCTGCAAGACTTCCCCGGCGGTCAATATGCGGTGATGCGCCAGCAAATTACCGAATTCAGCCAATACCCTAAAGCATGGGATGATTTGATGAGCAAAGTGGTTGAATCTGGTATTGAAAACGACTGTCGACCTTGCTTCGAACTTTATCATAGCTACGATCCACAAACGCACCATGCAGACGTCAGCTTCTGCACTGCCATCAAATAATCGAAAAAAGCCTGCACGTTCGCAGGCTTTCCTTCTATTAGAAATAATGTCTAAATCGATTAGATCGCTTCGCCGTTTACTGTAACAGCAACATCAATATTGCCACGAACGGCGTTTGAGTATGGGCAAACTTGGTGTGCAATGCGCGTTAGCTCTAATGCTTGTTCTTGTGGCATATCTAGCTCTACCGCTAAGCTCACTGTTAGTGCAAAGCCGCCGTTATCGTTCGGACCAATGCCCACTTCCGCTGTTACGGGTGCACTTTTCAGGTTTACTTTACCTTCACGTGCTACGTGCAGAATCGCGTTAGAAAAACATGCTGAATAGCCCGCTGCGAAAAGCTGCTCAGGGTTAGTTGCCGCACCTGTGCCGCCCATTTCCTTCGGGTATGACAGCTCTAGATCGAGAAGACCGTCATCTGTTTTTACTTGACCATTACGACCAGCCAAAGCAGTAGCTTGAGTTTTGTATAGAGTAGTCATGCGATTGTCCTTCTTAATTTAGGTTGTGCACAATTTAATTGCCTGCAATCTTATATCGAAGTAAAGATCGTTTGCAACTATATTGTGCACAATTTATTTTGTTACTCTCTTTCTCTGTGAGCAGGTAGGCAACGCCAATGAGCCAGTGTTACACCGACAACACCATGACCAACGACGATAAACTCTTACTCGAAAACCAAGTTTGCTTCCCGCTCTATAGTGCAGCAAATGCGGTGATCCGAGCTTACCGCCCGTTGCTGGACGAGCTTGATCTGACTTATTCGCAATACTTAGTGATGATGGTGTTGTGGGAGAAAGACGGTGCCAGCGTTAAAGAACTGGGCTCGCAACTGCATTTGGATTCAGGCACGCTCACGCCGCTGCTTAAACGCCTAGAAGCAAAAGGCTATGTAGAGCGTGGTCGCAGTGAAACCGATGAGCGCGTACGCGTACTCAACCTTACCGAGCAAGGTCGTGACCTCAAAGAGCAAGCCAAGTCAGTGCCAAACGCCATGATGTGTAAAATCACGTTAGAGCTGGATGAAATGATCATGCTGAAGAAGTTGTGCGGCAAGGTGCTCGACAATCTGAACTAAAAAATAAAAGCATCAGCATCCCCACTTCCTATTAGAAAGAGCCTGCCGAGATGCAGGTTCTTTCGATCTTAGCCGGACGATCTCTTAAAGGTCATCATCGGTATTCTCTATTACCACTCGGCCTTCATCTTCAATAAAACCTATCAAAGCAAACTCACTTACATCGGGCTTCCCTGTTAATAAAGATAGGAAATGACTATCAATAGGATAGTTACAAGCGATTTTCCTTAAACACAATCCAATGCGAATATACTTTCCGAAAGCAAGAACTGCTCACCCTAAAACATTCTGAGGAAAGTAAAAATGATTAATACAAAGATCAAACCATTTGCAGCTACAGCATACAAAAACGGCGAATTCGTTGAAGTAACAGAACAAGACGTTCTAGGCAAATGGGCTGTATTCTTCTTCTACCCAGCAGACTTCACATTCGTATGTCCGACAGAACTAGGTGACCTAGCAGACCACTACGAAGAGCTACAAAAACGCGGCGTTGAAGTGTACTCAGTATCAACAGACACACACTTCACTCACAAAGCTTGGCACGATAGCTCAGAAACCATCGGCAAGATCCAGTACTACATGCTTGGCGACCAAACAGGCAACATCACAAACAACTTCGGTGTGATGCGTGAAGGTCAAGGTCTTGCAGACCGTGCAACGTTCCTAATCGACCCAGAAGGTACTATCCAAGCAATGGAAATCACTGCTGAAGGTATCGGTCGTGACGCAGAAGACCTACTACGCAAAGTGAAAGCAGCTCAGTACGTAGCAGCACACCCAGGTGAAGTTTGCCCAGCGAAATGGAAAGAAGGCGAAGAGACGCTAGCTCCTTCTCTAGACCTAGTAGGCAAAATCTAAGCCACTGAATTTAAGCTCAATTTGACATGCTAATTGACGCTTAACTTAGAGAGCATTCCAGGTTAGATACCTTGACGACCTTCTACCTGGTTTGCTCTCTCCCTACTGATTTTATCCAGAGTAACCACTCTTTTGTTTATTTAAGGTAACAACAACTATGTTAGACCAAGCGCTCCAACAACAACTCAAACAATATCTGGCTAATGTAAAAGAAGACGTTCGTCTAGTGGTTAGTCTAGATGAAAGCAAAGCATCGAATGACATTCTGTCTCTGGCGAACCAAATCGCAGAGATGAGCGACTTTATCACCGTTGAACGTGACGACAACGCAAGCGCACGTAAACCAGTGATGACGGTGACCAACCCAGTAAAAGGCACAGCACTTCGCTTTGCTGGCCTACCAATGGGTCACGAATTTACCTCTCTGGTATTGGCATTGCTGCACTCTGGTGGTCACCCAATCAAACTAGAGCCGGAAGTGATTGAACAAATCGCAGCGCTAGATAAAGAGTTGGAAGTTGAAGTGTTCATTTCACTGTCGTGCCAAAACTGTCCAGACGTCGTTCAAGCGTTCAACATGATGGCGGCAATCAACCCGAAAGTGAAAGCAACCATGATCGACGGTGCACTCTTCCAAGATGAAGTGAAACAACGCGACATCATGGCCGTACCAAGCGTATTCGTGAACGGAGAGCTATTCGGTCAAGGCCGTATGTCTCTAACTGAAATCCTAAACAAAGTGGATGACGGCGCGAGCGAGAAAGCAGCCAAAGCACTGAGCGAAAAAGACCCATACGACGTGCTAGTTGTCGGCGGTGGCCCTGGTGGTAGTGCAGCTGCACTATACGCAGCGCGTAAAGGCATTCGCACTGGCGTTGTTGCTAAACGCTTCGGTGGTCAGGTGATGGACACCATGGCAATCGAGAACTTTATCTCGGTAAAACGTACTGAAGGTCCAAAACTGGCGACTGACCTAGCCGAGCACCTAAAAGAATATGACGTAGACGTCGTGACTGAGCAACAAGCGCAAAAACTGATGGGCGCAGCGCACACAGATGATGGCTTGATTCATATCCAACTTGAAAGCGGCGCAACGCTGAAAAGTAAGAGTGTCATCCTAAGCCCTGGTGCACGCTGGCGTGAAATGAACGTTCCGGGCGAGCAAGAGTACCGCAACAAAGGCGTCGCGTACTGCCCACACTGTGACGGCCCGTTGTTCAAAGGCAAGAAAACCGCCGTTATCGGTGGCGGTAACTCAGGCATCGAAGCGGCTATCGACCTAGCAGGTATTGTTGAGCACGTAACCGTTCTTGAATTTGCAGACGTACTTCGCGCAGACCAAGTGCTTATCGACAAAGCGAACTCACTACCAAACGTAGACATCATCACGATGGCGCAAACTACTGAAGTTGTGGGTGACGGTACTCGCGTAACAAGCTTGAAGTACAAAGACCGTAACACAGATGAAATCAAAGAGATTGAACTGTCAGGTATCTTTGTTCAAATCGGTCTAGTACCAAACACAGAATGGCTGAAAGATTCAGAAGTAGCGCTTTCTGAGCGCGGCGAAATTGAAGTTGGTAGCCGTGGCGAAACCAGCCTAGAAGGTGTCTTCGCAGCGGGTGACGCTACGACGGTTCCTTACAAACAGATCATCATTGCTATGGGTGAAGGTGCAAAAGCAAGCTTAGGCGCGTTTGACTACCTAATCCGTAAGCAAGGTTAATCTCCAATTTCTTGAGCACAAAGCGCACGGTGCGGTGTTTTCTTCCCCTGAAAACCAATCGGGGCACCGTGACAGCGATGAGTAACAAGAAATAAAAGCAAAAAACCTAGAAGCCCAAAGACTTTGCCAGCAGGTACTAACTGCTGGCTTTTTTGGTTTTGGGGAGGGGTGTAAGTACATCCCCCAGCACTCCGTGCTTAAGGTGGCAAGTTCTACAGTCACGGATAATTCAATTCACACCACCAGCATCAAAACGCGCTGCAAATAGATTCTGAATACTCGCTTAGGCTCCTTCAGAATGACGCTGTTCGTTAAGCGCTCTCTTCACGTCATTCCCGCGAACCTAGGTGAGACTGGGAATCTACTCACCACAAGCTTGAACGAAAGAAATTCACACACATACACGTGAAGCATCAACGGTTAGAGAGTTCATGAACATGATCCTCCTCCCAACCTCAAACCACCAACCCCACCTAACCTTCGCTTGTATCAAACTCTAAAGATCTCAACACTCCGGGCTCAAAGGGGAGGGACTGGTTCTGCAATCGTGGACAGTTAACTTCACACCGCTAGCATCACAACACGCTGCAAATAGATTCTGAATACTCGCTTAGGCTCCTTCAGAATGACACTGTTCGTTTAGCGCTCTCTTCACGTCATTCCCGCGAACCTAGGTGAGACTGGGAATCTACCCACCGCAAGCTTGAACGAAAGAAATTCATACACATACACGTGACGCATCAACGGTTAGAGGGTTCTGAACATGATCCTCCTCTCAACCTCAAACCACCAACCCCACCTAACCTGCGCTTGTATCAAACTCTAAAGATCTCAGCACTCCGAGTTCAAGGTGGCAAGTTCTACAATCGCGGATAATTCAATTCACACCACCAGCATCGAAACGCGCTGCAAATAGATTCTTAATACTCGCTTAGGCTCCTTCAGAATGACGCTGTTCGTTAAGCGCTCTCTTCACGTCATTCCCGCGAACCTAGGTGAGACTGGGAATCTACTCATCACCAACTCGCTCGAAAATGATTAGCACGAACAAACAAAAGATGAAAGAGGGTTGCAAGCACCTAACCCAACTCGCAGATTCAAGTACCACCCCACCGAATCTCTCCATGTACCAAGCTCCAAAGACATCTACCCTAAAAAATTTAAAAAAAGCCCTTTACCTCGACTTAACTTGAGGTTTTAGCATGTTCATCGTTGGCTAGGAAATGACAAAAAGGAGCACATCATGATCCAACTAGAACATATTAATTTAGTCGTGAAAAACATCCCTGAAATGCTGAAGTTTTATCAAACTGCATTTCCACATTGGTACGTGCGTGATGAGGGGAAAGGCGAATGGAGTGGCAAGCCAAGAAACTGGCTACATTTTGGCGACGAGTATCAATATATTGCGATGAGTGACCACGGTGAAGGAGAGAACCGCGAGTTGGGCGGCCACCAAGTAGGGCTAGCGCATTTTGCTTATGTGACCAACAACGTCGATACGATCATCAAAAGACTAACCGATGCAGGTTATCCGATTGCCCAACCTGGGGCTGATGAGCCATATCGCAAGAATGTGTATTTTGTTGACCCGGCAGGTTTTGAGATCGAATTCGTTGAATACCTGACGGATGATCCAAAACTTCGTAACCTGACAAGCTAAAAGAGACGTAAATAATAAAACGCCAGCAGATGGTTACTGCTGGCGTTTTAGTTTATCTATCAGGTTTCTTTATCGCATTAGCGCTGTTTGGCAAAAACCTGAGTCCAGTAATACCCGTAGCTTGCCGAGTGATTTTCGACAAGCGACGCGCCCATCTGATCAAAACCCGCACTCATGATATTGAGGCAGTGACCTTCGCTCGATAACCAAGCATTAACGACGGCGTTAATGGAACTTTGCCCTACGGCGACATTCTCACCAATGGCGCTCCAAGCATAGCCCGTTGCGTTGACTCGATCTGACATATTGCTGCCGTCAGAGCCTGTATGACTCATGAAGTCGCTGTTCGCCATATCGCTCGAATGTCGATAAGCGGCGCTTTCCAAATCGTAGCTCCAAGTCAGTGCCCCAACAGGTGGCATGGTGGTTGCGCCACACTGTTGTGTAGTAGAGCGAGCACTGTTGACAGCTGCGAGCATCTGCTCGGCAAATGTGCCTTGTGACGATGTGGAACCTGTGTTTTGAGAGCCGCTGTCTACAGGTGCTGACGACTCCCCGTCGCCGCCACATGCGCTGAGAAGTAGGGCCAAAGCAGGCACTAAGATCTTAGTTGGCATTGTCTTTCCTTTATGAGTGACGAAGAGCAAACTGCGCTTGTCGATAATAACGCCCAATAACCTAACAAAAACCCATAAAAGCACCATATGGCTTGGAGTGTTTTAACCAAAGACTCACATGAAGTTTTCAATCTCCTTGGTTCGGTTGGTAAATCGGCAACGTTTCAGCCCACGTATGGAATGGCGTTTCATCCATATCCTGTATTGCTTGAGTGATAAAATCGATGAACACCCTCACTCGGGCAGGCACATATTCCCGGTTGGCATAGAGAAGATACACGCCATTTCCTGCTTGACGCATGCTCGGAAATATCGGCACTAAACGCCCGGCTTTGAGCCAATCCCTCGCGATAAAGTGAGGAATCTGAGTTAATCCCAAGCCTTCTGCGCAAAGAACTGCCATCGATTCGCCGTCATTTACAATAAAATTTCTCTCGGGGTTATACTCACTTGCACCGTCTGGTTCTGGCATCCGAATCGGCAACAGTTTTCCCGTTTGTTTAAAACGAAAACGAACCCAAGAATGGTCATTGAATACATCCGGGCCACTCGGAACACCATGCCGCGCTAAGTAATCCTGACTGCCACAAATAATAAAATCGATAGGACTCAGCTGGCGCACAATCAACTGGCTGTCCTGAACGACACCAGATCTAATCGACACATCAATCCCTTGTTCAATAATATCAACGTAGGCGTCATCGTAATGAATATCGATTGTGATGCTGGGGTAGCGGCGACAAAACTCTTTTAATAAAGGGCGAATGTAAAGGCGACCGTAGGAGACTGGCACATTAATCTTAAGCCGTCCTGAAAGCGCATCATTGTGGCTTTTCAATGAATCCTCACACGCCGTCAGTTCGTCCAGTACAAACCTAGCGGTATTTGCGTACCGACGACCGGCTTCTGT
Organism: Vibrio sp. RM-41-2B; assembly: GCF_024744415.1. NCBI lineage: Bacteria > Pseudomonadati > Pseudomonadota > Gammaproteobacteria > Vibrionales > Vibrionaceae > Vibrio > Vibrio sp. RM-41-2B. The sequence continues at coordinate 256,682 of NZ_JAMQWD010000004.1, forward strand.
CAGACGGATCTGTCGCGTAGAACGTTGGAAAAGCTGTATTCCCAAGTCGCTTTCAAGACGATGGATGGCCTTACTCACCGTAGAAGGGTCTGTGCCATACGCTTTGGCGGCCGCAGCAAAACTGCCACCTTCTAAAGTGGCAATAAAAAATCGTAGGGACCGTATCTTATCCATAAAACTCGTGCATTCCATTCGTGAACTTTATTCACTTTAGTAAAGACAAAGTGGCTCTTCAATCACCAATCAGCCCAAATATAATGAATCTCAATAACTTGATGCTCTGTTAGCGAGGAAAAACAATGGGTAAAAATGGATTAAAGAATGCACTACAACTATTGATAGCGACCTTAGTTCTATTCTTTGGGATGCTTCAAACGGCACATGCGGCGGATAAACGCATTGGCATTCTGGTTTATGACGGCGTATTGACCTCTGATGTTACTGCGCCTTTAGAGGTCTTTGGTGTCGCAAGTCGGCTGACTTGGTTTAGTGATTATGAAGTGCTCACTATTTCCGTCTCTGAGCAGAAAACCATCACCACTGAAGAGGGATTAAAAATTGGTGTGGATGCTTGGATTGGCGATCAGCCGGAGCTCGACGTGCTGGTTTTAACATCCAGCTACGACATGGATGCGCTAATCGAAAACAAGGATCTCATTCACTTTATTCAAACCACATCAAAGGCGGCAGATTGGATGGCAAGTAATTGCTCTGGTGCGTATCTATTGGCCGAGGCTGGCCTGTTAAACGGTAAGAAAGCGACGACGTGGGCAGGAGGTGAAAACGGATTACAAAAAGACTATCCAGCAGTTGATGTACAGGTCGACCAGAATTTTGTTGTTGATGAGGGTGTCATCACCTCAAACGGCAGCCTAGTTAGCTATCAAGCCGCCCTTAAATTGCTGCATCTCATGACTTCAGAATCTAAAGCTCAAGAAGTCGCAGACGCCCTTCAATACTCACGTTTTTCTACCCAGCCCTTTTAAGCGGGCAAGAACGAAACCGCAGGTAACCTTTGAGCTTCAGAGGTTACCTTACTACTCAGCTCTACACTTCTGATCTTAATCCTATGGAAAAACACAAACGATACGAAGCACTGACGAAGGAGCGATACCAAGATATCTATCGTCTTGCGTATTGGCTATGCAAAGATCATCACCTTGCTCAAGATTTGGCGCAAGACACCTTCCTGAAAGCGTGGCGATTCTTTGATCACTTAAATGATCCCAATGCCGCGAAGCCTTGGCTCATCACCATTTTGCGTCGTGAGAATGCTCGGCACTTTGATAAAAAGCAGTACGATTTTGTCGATATTGATGAGTGTGTAATACAGGCAAAAACCTACCCTGGCAGTGACCACGACATGGCACAAGATTGGCTTCAAAAACAAATGATGATTCTCGAACCCAAATACCGAGAGCCATTGGTCTTAAAACTCGTAGTCGGGTTTAATCATAATGAAATTGCTCAAGTCTTAGAGCTTAATCACAACACCGTGGCGACTCGATTATTCAGAGCACGCAATCAGATCATTGCGCAGAGGGAGCGCGATTAAGACACAAAAAAAGTAGTCAATCATGTCAACTAACTGGCTATGCTCCGGTCTATTTCATAAGTCGTTACACAACTCGGCGCTTTAACGCTTTACATCAAGCGCGACTAGATGAACACTTCTCGTCAAAGTACAATAACAGCCGACATAGAGTAGAGTCAGTAAAACATTATGAGTAACACAACGGCGAAAAAGCCGAATCCCCTATTCGAGATTCTTTTTAACGTATTCATCCCTTCCTTTATCTTGATGAAGTTTAGCGGCGATGAACACCTAGGAACAGCAATGGCGCTGGTTGTCGCTTTGCTATTTCCTATCATTTACGGCGGTATGGACCTTGTCCGGAACAAGAAATTTAACTTTATTTCTGCACTTGGCTTTATCAGTGTTTTATTAACTGGCGGCATTGGCTTGTTAGAGCTTGATACACGTTGGCTAGCCTTGAAAGAAGCCCTGATCCCTGGCCTGATCGGTTTAGCGGTTTTGGGCTCAACGTTTACCCGCTACCCACTGATGCAGAAGTTAGTACTGAATGACACGGTATTAAATTTATCGCTGATTAACGAACGCTTGAAAGAGAACGGTCAATCAGAGGCATTTGAACGTTGTCTAATGTCATCAAACTATCTGTTTGCGAGTACTTTTGCGTTCTCATCCGCGATGAACTACTTCCTTGCGACTTGGATCGTGACCAGTCCTTCGGGCACGGCTGCTTTTAATGAAGAGTTGGGTAAGATGACGCTTTACAGCTACCCGATGATTGCAATTCCAAGCATGTTAATGATGTTCGGTATTTTTTATTACATTTGGCGTCAAGTACGTACGATGACATCGCTCGAAACAGAACAAATTTTCCATCTAAAATAGTCCCATCATTACAAATAACCCATCAAAAAAGGGAGGATTTTATCCTCCCTTTTCTCAACAGACTCACTGTAATTCATAGCGTCAAAATAATTTTTCCTGACACCACCGATGAGCGTTGCTCAACCATTTCAATCGCAGTTTGAAAATCCTCTAGCGGCAGCTCAGACGCTACACTTAACTTTATATCGTTGGCAATAAAGTGGTCTAACATTTCAGCGAATACCGCCTTTCTCCCGCCTTTACCTACCGATTTTTCCCAATACCGCAAAAAGAAGGTGCTAAAGTCGATGTTGTTGGTCTTCATCAATTTAAAAAACGCAGGCGTATAAGGCGCTAACGACAACGTTCCGTAGTTGATGTATTGACCGTTTTCTTTCAAGGTACGAATGAGATACGTGCCAGCCTCACCGCCTATCGCATCCAAAGCGGCCGTTGGTTGTGGCAGTTTGCACGTTTGCAGTTGCGCATGTAAGTCTTGCTTCGCGTCCAACACTGGAATCGTATTGTACGGATACTCGTCTGGCTTTGAAGTGACAGCAATCAGTGTAAAACCCAGGGAATGGGCGAGCTGGGCAAATATCTTACCGATCGCCGAACCCGCCGCATTGATGATCACCACATCCTCTTTGTTCAACTTAGCCACTTTAGTGGTGATCACCCACGCGGTTAACGCGTTGATGTACAACTGGCAGGCATAGCCGTTATCCAAACGTTCAGGTAGCGGAAAAAGATTCTCAGGCGAAGCATCTATGTAGTATTGCCAAGTACCACTCATCGCCACCAACACTTTTTGCCCAACTTGAAGGTCAGTGTGATCGACTGCACTGACTTCCACCACACGCCCAACCGCTTCAAATCCCGGCACGCGAGGTGGTACGTGAACGCGGCGGTATTGCCCAACACCATAAATGGAAAGCAAGTCACTTGGGTTAATATTGGTGGCTTCCAGTCGCACCCGAACCTTGCCCTGAGCAAGCGGTTTGAGGGGCACTTTTTCCAACGACAGCGACGTTTTTGGCTGACCAAAGCAGAATTGGTTCACTCGAGTATTTATCGTTGGTGCCATTGTTATTCATACCATGTAATTGAAATTCAAAAAGGAAGTTTCGCGACTTCTTCTCAAACGCATTGAGTTAAGTCGAAACTCTGTATTTCTACCTGCACGATGCGCCGTTCACTCTAAACTGTTGTGGCGTCATATCAAAATAGGCTTTAAATGCTTTGATGTAGGATGAGTCGTTTTGATAACCCACTAGGTCTGCAATGGCTTGGATTGGCAACGTTTCATCTAACAAAGAAAGCGAGTAAATCAGCCGAATTTGTTGCCGCCAAAGCAGAAATGAAGTGTTGAATTCCTTGGCAAACAACCGTGATAAAGTGCGCTCAGACGCCCCAATTTTCTCCCCCCACTCTTTTAGCGAACAGCTCAACGCGGGCTCGTCAGTCAGTTGCTCGAAAATCAGTTTGAGTCGGCGATCTTGTGGCAGTAATAACTGAAATGTCTGCACGTTGCTTTTCAAAATTTGATCATGCAACACCACCAGCAAATGCAGCACTTCTTCGTGGCTTGTCTCACCTTCACACTGTCTGCGGATCTCTTGTAAAAGCTCATTTAAAAACGGCGTTAAAGCAATGGTTCTCACTTGTGGCTCGTACGTTGCGCCAAACGCAGGGTTGAGGTAAATGCCAACAAATATCGTATTGCTCAGAGCAATCGACTCGTGTTGAACACCCGCAGGAACAAATAACGCAGAAGTGTGCGGAACCAAATGCTGATAATGCTCCGTTTGCGTTTGCAATAACCCTTTGATAGGAAAGATGATTTGATGCCAAGTGTGTTGATGCAGCGCATCAATGTAACCTTTTGGCATGTCGATGGTTTTCACCAAAACAGGAGAATGGGGATTCGCGGCCATCATCTCATTGGAGGTCATGACGCCTGACTTCGAATCAATTTGGCGAGTTAGCATTGTTGATTGTCTTTTCATCCCTATTCCGACACAAGTTCACTAAGCTATCATGCTCCGCATCGCGAATGAAGGTAAACACTTTATCTCTCATTCAAATAATAAGGAGGTTACATGAAGAAAATCGGCGTCGTAAAAGCTGTGCTAGCAGGGAAAACTGTCCCTTATGCTCATGGAGCGCAAAGCGCAATCAACAAACAAGTGTTGCCCGAGCGCCAGCACGCAACAGAGCTTGGTTTTATCAGTGATGAGCAAGGCGATCCACGCTTTCATGGTGGAATTCAAAAAGCGCTTCATATTTACCCAAGCGAGCACTACCCAATCTGGCAACAAGAATTAGGCGAAAGAACTATTTTCCAATCCGCTGGCGGCTTTGGCGAAAACATCAGCTCCGAGGGCGTCACCGAATCCACGATTTGCTTGAAAGATAAAATCCGTATCGGCTCAACATTACTTGAAGTGTCGCAAGGTCGCATGCCTTGTTGGAAACTTAACGTACGCTTTGACCAACACGACATGGCGAGAAGACTGCAAGATACGCTTCGAACAGGCTGGTATTTCCGAGTATTGGAAGAAGGCGATATCGGTGCAGGTGACGAGATTATTCTGTGTGAAAGACCTTATCCAGAATGGCCATTGGCTCGCATCATGGGCGCGGTTTTCACTGGATGTTTAGATAGAGAAGAACTCACTAAGCTGTCTGAACTGCCGTTAGTCGAGTCTTGGGGCAAGTTGGTCGAGCGCCGCCTAGAAACTGGCGAAGTCGAGGATTGGGAAATGCGCTTGGTTGGCCCAACAAGACAATAAAAAACGCAGAGTAAAAGCTCTGCGCTCACTATAAAAAAGTGGCCTTGGTTATTACTGTCCTGCTGCATACTGACCATCGGTGACTTGCTCTTTCCAGATAACGTTTTCACCGTCTTTTGACGCCGTAACCACTAGGTGAGTCATTGGCGCATTTGGTGTTGCACCGTGCCAATGGTCGATACCAGGCGGACACCAGACACTATCACCAGCAGCAAATCGAATTACATGCCCATCACGCGTTCCTGTAAGTGCGGTACCAGAAGTGACGATCATGTGTTGTCCTGCTGGGTGAGTATGCCAAGCGGTTCGAGCTCCTGCATCAAAAGTGACATAGGCGGCGCTGTAGTTTGCAACTTCGTTTTCAGGAAACAACATCTCGACGTTAACTTTCCCGGTAAATAGGTTTTCAGGTCCTTGAAACGATTTCTGATCAGCAGAGCGATAAACTTGCTGCGAAGATGAGTTACCATCGGCTGCTTGAGCAATTGGAAGCATAAATCCCGTCGACAACAGCACAGACCAAATAAACAATGATGATTTATTTTTCATAAACGAATTCCTTTCTAATTGATATGATTGGCCAAATAATATTTATTTTTCCAAAACTGTTTTTAGGACCGATTGAGCATTGTTAGACACACTTTCACCACAGCACTCACTTAATACAACAATAAATTCCTCTAACTCTTGAATAGAAACATTGTTATTCATACTGATATTATAGTGAGCTGCTAATTGGCTATTAACACCGTTCATATTTGCTAATGCTGCAATCGTAGCAATTTCACGCTCTTTCCAAGTGAGCACATCGCGTTCAAAAATATCACCAAACAAATGTGCTTTTAGGTATTCATCAATTTGCGGAGAAAAATCGAATAGCGCGCCTTTTACTTCTGCACCAACAAGTTGTGTTTGGTTTTCAGCGCCAAATTCTAAGCTGGTTTTATCGTTAGGTAACGCGCTTGATTCTCGCCCTAAGATATCGGTAATACCTCGGCTTTTGCGTTCCTCCAACACCGTCATAAATGTTGCTAGTCCATTCAAACTGCGCGGAAATCCAGCATACGCATACAACTGAACCAGCAGTTCTTTTATCTCGTTGACCGTTAGGCCTGCGTCTAACCCATCATTAAGGCTTTGTGCTAGTTTTTCTATTTCACCACTCGCAGTAAAAGCAGAAATAGGAATAATAGCTCGCTCTTTATCACTGAATATTTCTGATGCTGAAGCGATATTCGTTGTGCATAGCGTTGTCATAGTGAGCACCAATATTAATATTGATTTAACAGATTTGTTTAATGCTTTCATATCAAAATCCCATTATGTAACGGTGTTCTAATCCATAGAAGTTCTAGAAATATATTTATTAGCGTTCTGATTTCTACATTAATAATTCACATTGTTAACTGGGTCATTAATTTACTTTTTCGATCGTGACACGGTTTGTTTCTTTCGAAATAAAGCAATTAATCCCATCATCGATTTGACCTAATTTAATTAACCCAGACGCGTAACCAAAGTCTTTATAAAAGATAACTAAATTTCCCCAAGGGGCGTAATAAGAGATGTCACCCGCTTTTGATTGAGTTCCAGAAGGTGCGCCTTCGCGAGTTAACTTATTCGGTAAGTAAGCAATTTTCTCTGTATTTGCGTAGTCTTGTAGATCTAATGTTAGAGGCAATTGACGAACAAAATCGTCTGTACTCGCACTGCTCTTCAATGTGCCTAAAACACTGCAATCATCGAAAATAAAACGAATTTTCACTATATTTTCCTCCAATCCAGCGCTATTAACTTCTGCGTTTACAATGCAGGGGAACATCCAGGCACTACTCACCAAAACGCATCTCACCCACTGATTGAAACGGTATGCTTGTCTCATCGAGATTCCCTTTTCTCACTGAAAACTTGCTCGGGCTACTTTAGTTGCATGTACTCTTGATCAGAGACTGGTTCGCACCATTCATTACTTGCGCCTTCAGCCGGTATTTCTATTGCTACATGTGAGAACCAACTGTCTTTAGCTGCGCCATGCCAATGCTTAGTACCTGGCGCGATATGCACGACATCGCCAACATTCAACTCTTTTGCTGGTTGGCCAAATTCTTGACACCAACCTCGCCCTCCTGTCGCTAACAGAATCTGCCCACCTTCATGATGAATATGCCAAAAATTGCGACACCCTGGTTCAAACGTTACGTTCGCCACGATAAGACCAGGCTGATTGAGCAACGCCAGATAACTCGTACCGGTAAAGTAATCCGCATACGCTTCATTCTTTTCACCAAACTCGAAAATGCCTCGACCTTGAAATACACCGGCTTGCAGTACGTCAGGGATTTGAGTATTGCTTTTGTTATTCATCATGACTCCAAATAGTGTTCTTGAGTGCTTACAACTCACCAAACCATGGGTTCACTGTATTGCGCTTTGATAGATGACCGTTAGCCTATTCATTGCTAATACTTGCCCAATATTCCAAACCAATACAAAAGACAACCATACTTGAGACCGGTTAGAAAAAACGGAATAAAAACTCATCTATACATAAGCACTTGACTATTAAATAATAAAATTCATGACAGACAATTAACCCGCTCAAAAACCAACCAGAAAGATCACTCTCTGATCGCTTAACCTCGAAATAGACACTTGCCCAATATTCTTTACTTAAAGAAATGAACTGTTATAACTATGCTTAATGAAGTCGCTTAATTGACTCCGAAGAGGCGTTAACTACAAAGGCAGAAATCGCATGCCGTTAACACCGAACCTGAGGCCAACCAGAGGAGAGCACTGACCTATGCAAGAGCTACCGTCAAACACTTCGTCAAAGGTTCAGTCGTTGGGCAACCCCAACACCACCGACAAGCTACACCCACAACCCAAGTATTTGCTTAATTGCTCAAGGGAGAAAGCGCGTGTTGTTGGGTGAAGATAGCTTTGTTTACGATGCGAACCACTTTTTAATCTCCTCTGTCGACTTGCCGATTATCGCCAATATCATTGAAGCCAGTGAAGATAAACCTTATTTAGGGGTGATTATGGAGCTGGATCTGACTGAAATATCTCAACTTATTGTCGATAGTGAGCTGACGTTTAATCAAAGCAAAGAAGCACAAAAAGGCATAGCGGTTGGAGAGTTGTCGGAGCCATTACTTGACGCCTTTCTGCGTTTAATAGAGCTGCTGGATGAAGGACAAAGCATCAAAATTTTAGCGCCGATCATTAAGCGAGAGATTTTTTATCGACTGTTAATCACCGAACAGGGCGCTCGTCTTAATCAAATCGTGACTGCAGGAAGTCACAGCCATCAAATCGCGAAGGCCATTGATTGGTTGAAGAATAATTTCGTAAAACCGTTAAGTGTCAGTGAGTTAGCCGCCTACAGTGGCATGAGTAAATCGGCGTTTTATACCCACTTTCGTTCTATGACATCTATGACGCCACTGCAATTTCAAAAGAAATTAAGACTCAGCGAAGCTCGGCGTTTAATGCTGACAGAAAACCTCGATGCCATGGCGACTACGTTTAAAGTGGGTTACGAAAGCCCTTCTCAATTTAGCCGTGAATACAGCCGTTTATTTGGTGCGCCACCATCCAAAGACATCAAGTCTTTGCGCGAGAGTATGGGTTAAGCTCGGAATATCCTAGGAAGAAGCTAGAAAGTGAAACCGTCAGTCTCGTACTGCCTCGAGGCTAACGGTTTTATTATTTGGGAGAGAATGAACGTCACCTGCATTTGCAAGCAAAACTGCGCAATATTGTTTATAACATCGCTTGTCGACTAGGCAAAAATACCTCACCCAACATACAGCGAACCGAGCCACCGCCAATAGATTCTATGGTAGAAACATCGAATGGCAGCAATTTACCGTGCGTCGCAAGTTGATTTCTTTGTGCAGGAGAGAAAGCATCGTATGCCGATTGCGACATCGCAATGACTTTGTCTCCATTGATGGTTTCCAACTGAAGAATGTTGCCGCAGAACTGGTTCATTTGCTCAATCGAAATAGAGATCACTTGCTTATCTTTGGCGAGTGATTTCAGAACAAAACGACGCTCAAATTCTGGGATCACTTCGTCACAAATCACGCAGAACTGCTCACCCACAGCCATCATCACGTTGGTATGGTAAATAGGCGCACCAGACGGCAAACGGGTTTGGAAAGAGATCACTCGTTCATAGCCAATGCGATCGGCGTAATCTTCTAAAACCAGACGATCACAACGTTGTGAAAGTGCGGCGTAGACCGTTTTATTTAAGTGGTCAAAGACCATCACACCCGTGCTTTCTAAATACGCTTGCTCATCAAGATATTCAGTTAGGCTGCTACGTCGATGAACTTCGCGCCCAGCTTGCGCTAGTGCCGCCACAAGCGCATCGGGACGCACTTCTTTTTGACGGTTTTCACAGGCCATTGGAAAGGTGTACAACGTGCCATCTGGCGTAGTGCTAAACCAGTTGTTTGGAAATACCGCATCTGGCGTCGCAACATCAGAAGCTGGATAATCAAACTCAACAACTTGAACGCCCTCTTGACGCAGCGTTGCTACCATACTCGCGAACTCGGCCATCACTCTACGCGAGACTTCTTCTTGGCTGAGTGACACTTTATGTTGGAACTCATTATCTTGTGCGGTTTCTTCATTAAAACGAAACTCTTTCGGTGGCACCATCACTACGCAGTTTGCGGTTTGGCGCTGAGCACTTTGCGTGCTTTCTTCTTTCCCATTAGCAAATTGGGTCACTGATTCGTGTAATAGCATCCAATACATTCCTTATCACTAGAATGAGGAGATTGTAAATTTATTGTTAACTTCAGTTTTGCTGTTTTCACAATTAATTTAATTATCTAGAAGTAATTTTCACTGCACTTAGCTTATTTCTCCCGAAATTTTATTGTCACTATGCAGGTTTAAGGTTTTATGGCATCGCGATGAACATGCGAAGAATTCATCATAAGAATCAGAACCATAGACAACCACACCCATAACCAACTAGTTACATTTAAAACACAATCGGTTAGACTATTTTTTCGCCCCTCTCGTCAATCCGTCTGCTTTCTCGAGAGCAGCCAAAAACCCTTATACACGCGGCTTCGTCCAAAGCTGCGTGAATCGATGGATTTAGCCACCCCAAATGGCACTGTTTTAACTTTAGGATGAGTTATGTTTAAACGATTTGAAGGCTTTACAGAGCCGTTCCCCAAATCCACACCAGATCAGCCTCCTTCAGGGATGCTCGCTTTTTTACGTTATTACACCCGCGGCTACGAAAAGCCTTTGATCATCATGTCTTTGATGGCCACGATTGTTGCTGTCGTTGAAGTTATGTTGTTTGGCGCGATGGGACAATTGGTTGATTGGTTGTCTACCAGCAATCCAGAAACGTTCTTGCAAGACAATAAAGCAGATTTAATTTTCTACGGAACCTTATTGTTGGTTGTCATGCCCATTTTGGTAATCGTGTATTCGTTGCTCGTTCACCAAACATTATTGGGCAACTATCCAATGTCTATCCGCTGGCTTGCACACCGGTATTTGCTCAATCAAAGCTTAAACTTCTATCAAGATGATTTTGCAGGCCGAGTTGCAACTAAAGTCATGCAAACCTCATTAGCTGTGCGCGAAACCGTCATGAAAGCTATGGATGTATTTGTTTATGTTACGGTTTACTTCACCAGCATGATCATTATGTTAGCGACGGCAGACTGGCGTTTGATGATCCCAATGATCGTCTGGCTGCTCGCTTACATCGCTATCCAAATCTATTTCGTTCCTAAGCTCAAAGACGTCGCTTCAGCGCAGGCCGATGCACGTTCGACAATGACAGGACGCATCGTCGACAGCTATACCAATATTCAAACGGTCAAACTGTTTTCTCATAGCCAGCGCGAAACCCAATATGCTGAGCAAGGCATGAAGGGATTTTTGAATACGGTCTATCGTCAAATGCGCCTAGTGACCGGCTTCGACGTTGCTGTAGAGATCTCAAACTATATTTTGGTGTTTTCCGTTGCTGCTTTATCGATTTACCTGTGGTTGGATAGTGCCATCAGCGTTGGCGCGATTGCGATTGCTGTTAGCCTTGCATTACGCGTAAATGGTATGTCGATGTGGATCATGTGGGAAGTTGGCGCCCTCTTTGAAAATATGGGAACCGTAGTCGATGGAATGAAAACGCTCTCTAAGCCTATTGATATTAAAGATAAACCAGGCGCAAAAGACTTAGTAGTCACTGAAGGTGGCATTCACTTTGATAACGTCAGCTTCCATTACGGTGAGAACAAAGGCGTGATTAGCCACCTCGATCTCAACATCAAACCAGGAGAGAAAGTCGGCTTGGTTGGGCGCTCCGGCGCCGGAAAATCAACTCTGGTGAACTTGTTACTTCGTTTCCACGATGTCGAAGACGGCAGCATTAAGATCGATGGACAGAACATCTCAGAAGTCACACAAGACTCTCTGCGTTCAAAGATCGGTATGGTGACCCAAGATACTTCTCTGCTGCACCGCTCGATTCGCGACAATATTTTGTATGGCAACCCAGATGCGACAGAAGAAGATTTGTTGAAAGCCACTAAGCAAGCGCATGCCCATGAGTTTATTGAAACTCTGACCGACCCATTTGGCAACGTCGGATACGATGCGCAAGTTGGTGAACGTGGTGTGAAACTGTCTGGCGGCCAACGTCAGCGTATCGCAATATCTCGTGTGCTACTAAAAGATGCACCATTGCTGGTACTGGATGAAGCTACATCGGCTCTGGATTCAGAAGTCGAAGCAGCGATTCAGGAAAGCTTGAATGAATTAATGCAAGGAAAAACCGTTATTGCGATTGCGCACCGATTGTCGACCATCGCACAAATGGATCGCCTCATCGTGCTAGATAAAGGCAGTATTGTTGAACAAGGTTCTCACCAAGAGCTCATCGCGAACAACGGTATTTATGCCCAGCTTTGGGCCCATCAAACTGGCGGATTTATCGCTGAAGAGTTAGAAAATCAACACGTTTCTTAATTAGCGAGAAACCCAATAAAAACGGCGCATGAAGCGCCGTTTTTCATTTTTATTGATAACCCTATACTCATATAGCCATTATAGTTTCTCATATATGAAACATCCTCCATGATAAAGCTCACATTTTTTCTGCTAATATACTGCCTCGTTGCGTATCCATTGCAATGAACACAATACAGAGTTTTGAGCCGTCTTCATTTGTCATTTCACTTTTTGAGAAACAGCTATACTCAATAGATGGCTTAGTTATTAGATTAACAATAAGGTAATTAGCTTATGTGTAAATGTGGTTCAATGCAGATCGTACAACTCAAACCAAGTTGGGCTGACAAGCTATTCGGCTACTCAGAAAGATGGAAATGCCAACTTTGTTGTAAGATCTACCGCATCTAAAATTAAAAATAGAATCTTAGTTTTTCTAAGAAAAAGCAGTGGCCCGACAGTAATTGTCGGGTTTTGTTTTTCTATACATCCATTTTTATCCCTTCGCAACACGGTCACTCACCACGGCAAAACCTAGCATCTCAATGTGACTTAGGTATAGAATCAGGCCCACTTATTTATTCCGATATTCACATATAACTGGTCACTATGAACAAAAGTTTGCTAACGAATGTCCTTGCTATCGCTTTGATGGCTGGAGGTCATCAATTACAAAACGACTACCTTTGGTATGCGGGGCTGTTTGCGTTCTCGGGCGCCATCACTAACTGGCTTGCCATCCACATGCTGTTTGAAAAAGTGCCTGGATTATACGGTTCTGGCGTGATCCCCGCGCGATTTGAAGAGTTTAAACTGGCTATCAAAAACTTGATGATGGAGCAGTTCTTTACCGAAGCGAACATCGATCGATTCTTGAACAAAGAAATGGCGGGCGGTGTAAACATCGATCTTCAACCTGTGATTGAGAAAGTGGATTTAAATCCAGCGTTTGACTCTTTGGTAGAAGTGATCGAAGGCTCTCAATTTGGCGGCATGCTAGCGATGTTTGGCGGCGCGGAGGCATTACAACCTATGCGGCAGCCTTTCGTCGAAAAGATGCAAGAATCCATTATTGAGTTGAGCAAGAGCGATAACATCAAAAAAGCACTGAAAGAGCAGTTCGAATCTCCTGCTATGATGGATGAGATAAAGCAAAACATTGAAGGCATCATTGATCAACGCTTGAGCGAATTAACACCCGCACTGGTCAAAGAAATGGTGCAAAAAATGATTAAAGAACACCTTGGCTGGCTAGTCGTTTGGGGCGGTGTTTTTGGCGGTTTAATTGGTGTTATCAGCACCTTTATCGGCGCATAGTCGCTCACCGATTTATCAAAAAGGAGCTTCGGCTCCTTTTTTGATCTTGAAAAAGTAATACGCCAAGTCACGTTAAATAATATTCTCAACGCATAAGCGCTGCGGTCATAGACATCAGCCTCGCCTAACCAAGGAGCTCCGGGTTTACGCCAAATCCTGTTTTATGTTCTTCAATTACCACTTCACTGCGAGTCTGGATTACGCCTGGAAGCGTGCCTAACTTACTCGACATAAACTCCTGATACGCTTTCATGCTCTTAACACGAACCTTTATCATGGTATCGAAGTCCCCAGAGAGCGAATAACACTCTTCAATTTCCGGCATCAATTCGACGGCTTTCGCAAACTTTTCAAAAATGGAAAAACTGGTTTGGTCTAAGCGAATATGGATGAATACTTGCACATCCAACCCTAATTTTTCCGCATTCAGCTCCGCATGGTAGCCATTGATATACCCCTCTTTTTCTAGCCGCTTCACGCGGTCAGAACATGGCGAGGTCGTTAAGTTGATCTGCTTTGCGAGTTCAACAACTGGAATTCTGCCTCTTGAATGAAGCACTCTCAAAATGTGTAAATCAATCCGGTCCAATTGGTAACTCATTAACCACATCCTTGTAACCACTCAGGAAGCATCACATTAATCGTTGCTTAAACAATTGCAAACCATCAAATGCACAGCATGTGAAATTCAGCAGAGAATAATTAGAAAATAACTAAGGAAGGAAAGGGCTGCGATTACTGCCGCTCTCTCCATAACCGAGTATGAAGAACAAAAGTAATCTAGCGGCTCCCGTAGAGTCTCAAATTTGAAAGCGTGTGATACGCCTTTATAGATCTGGCGTGCGGGACAAGCCGCCCTGTTTAGCTATTAATCATAGCTATCGCTCTGAATTAGAGAGCTGCCGACGTATGCCTGGTAGGATGAGGAATCACTTCTCCAATTGCACGATGATTACAGCATCGGCAGTAGTATTGTGGTTCCATCTCGTAGTAGTGTTCACCTGATACAAATTTCGCCATCAGCTGTGTAAAACTCACCACTTTACCTGTCAACGAATCAACGGGCTGTGGCTCGCAACGCTTCATGATCACTTTATGTTGCGTTGATTTTCTACAAGCTGCGCAATATATATCCGGCATTTCTCTTCTCCCTGTTTTTCAGTACTACTGACAATTGACATATTTTGTTCAAAATAATTCCACAATAAAAAAGCCCCTTTAATTTTTTGTGTCCTATCTTCAAAAAATTGGACGAAAGTATCAAAAAATTGAGACATTGGTCAGACCTCAACTTTTGTACCATTATTATGAACGAACGCGCTTATGTGTGTAATAATACGACACATCACACATAAGCAATTGTTGCTACTCGCTATTTCAATCTGCAATGATCAATTTTATGGCGTTTTAAATATGGCTTTCACTCACATTTTCGATTCAGGCATTACTTGGTTGTTTAAACATGCCTGATTTACAGTGTGAACCTGCAATTTCCACGATACTGACACATCTCAAGGACGCACGATGACGCTTCAACCAACGCTCACGACACAAATGCTTATTCTTCGCCCATTTCATCCGACAGACAGCGCAACAGTCGCACGACTCGCAGGAGACAAGAGCATTGCAGATATGACGGCAAATATTCCTCATCCCTATGAAGAGCCGATGGCACAAGTTTGGATTAAGAGCCATGTTGGCGCATATCAAAAGCGTAGCGGGGTCATATATGCTATTACCCTGCGTCAAGACGAAGTGTTAATTGGTGCTGTTAGTCTGCTAAACATCTCGGAGGGAGTCGGCACATTAGGGTATTGGCTTGGCGTCGATTATTGGGGTAATGGGTTTGCTCAAGAAGCGTCAATGGCTTTAATTCAATTTGCCAGAACACATTTTGAGTTATCGGGCCTAAAAGCGATGCACTTGGTCGAAAACAGACAATCCCAATCAGTCATTCAAAAGTTGGGCATGACGTATATCGACAATCACATCATCAAAATGCAGGGAAAAGAACGAGAAGTCTGCGTATACCAGCAAATATTTTCGCCTCAAGTAACCGTAGCAACCTCTCAAAATTAAGGCACTAAAAAAACCAGCCTCTCAGCTGGTTTTATCTTTCACCTTGAAAGGCAAAAATACTAGTCTTGTGCGACTTTCACACGAATCTTGCTCTTGTGTACTGAAGACAGGTTTAGTGCCTCCAACGCCGCAACGGCTTCGGCTTCATCCGGCATGATCACAAAACCAAACCCTTTTGATAAACCCGTCTCTTGATCAAGCACGACGGTGCAAAGCTCAACTTTGCCGTAGTTTGAGAACAGAGTACGGATGTCTTGCTCTGTCGTCTCACGAGCTAAGTTTCTTACTAGAAGTTTCATATTAAACCATTTTATGTTTATAACGCCTCAATTCTCTCAGCTTCTCCCTTACAAACCAAGTGAATAATGTTCTTGCAAAGGCTAGATGTCTCTAAGTGTTTCTGTTTAAATGATTTTTAGTGATAACGCTCTGAATCCTGCATTACGAAACGATTGGAGTATAAAAGCCTAGGAGATTCGACATGGAAACCAAACGTTTAAAGCTCATCCCAGCTTGCTTGGAACGTGCAGAAGAAGCACATCAGGCCGTTGTTCGTAGCCAAAAAACGCTTGAAGTTTACCTGCCATGGGTACCTCACGTGCTCACTTTAGAAGCGATGATTGCAGGGACAGAGAAAGCCATCGCAAACTTTGAAAACTTCGAAGAAGAGTTGCGCTACTACCTAATCGACAAGGAAAGCGATCGTTTACTCGGTGCCATTGGGTTAATGATCCATGATCAAGAGATACCGGCATTTGAGATTGGCTATTGGCTTGATGATCGCGCGGTAGGCTACGGTTATATCTCTGAGGCGGTAGCGGCGATTGAAAACTATGCATTCGAAGCGTTGGACGCGAAAAGAATCGCGATTTTAGCCGATGCGAATAACCGCAAAAGTCGTGCGGTTGCTGAGCGCTGTGGGTATGAGTTTGAAGGTGAGCTACGCAATGCTCGGCGTGCGTCTTCTGGCGAGCTGAGTAATACCGTCATTTACGCCAAAGTTCGTCGTGACTGACACACTCACAAAGAATAAAGCGACGTGACAGTCTGGCCTCAAGCAATCACCATTAACGTTTATTAAGTTCAGATAAAACAAAGCCCGCTGTATAAGCGGGCTTTGTGTTCGTAAAAGGAAGTAATTAGTCTAGTTCAACTAGTTTCTTCTCGTACGATTGATGTTGGTCTAATACGTCTTGCGCTGCACCGCCTGTCGCTTTGCTGATAACAACGATAGCAAGCGTAGAGAAGATGATGCCCGGTACGATTTCGTACACATCAAACCAACCGCCAGTTAGCTGCTTCCAAACTACGATAGTGATACCACCAACAAGGATACCTGCTAGTGCGCCGTTACGGTTCATACCGCTCCAGTAAAGGCTAAGTACAACCGCAGGACCAAATGCAGCACCGAAGCCAGCCCAAGCGTAAGAAACAAGACCAAGTACTGAACTATCTGGTGTCATTGCTAGGAATAGCGCAACAAGCGAAATCACGATAACGCCGATACGGCCAATCATTACGATTTCTTCAGAAGAGGCTTCTGGCTTGAATACTTGCTTGTAGAAATCTTCTGCAAGCGCTGAAGATGAAACAAGGAGCTGTGAGTCTGCTGTACTCATTACCGCCGCTAGGATTGCTGCTAACAACATACCTGCAACGACAGGGTGGAATACTGCGTTAACCAATAGCATGAAGATCTTCTCGCCATCTTCTAGTTGAGTGCCCGGATGACCCGTAACCCAAACCAGACCGACAAGACCAACAAGCATTGCACCAACCATAGATAGTGCAGTCCAAATCACAGCGATACGACGTGCAGTCGTTAGATCTTTGTTTGAACGAGACGCTTTAAAACGCGCTAGGATGTGTGGCTGACCAAAGTAACCAAGACCCCATGCCGCTAAAGAGATGATAGCAATCGCAGACAGTGGTTCGCCTTTGGCGTCATTCCATAGCGTTGCAAGTTCTGGGTTGATGTCATGCAGATCAGAAGTTAGCTGACCTAGACCACCGTCCATTACTGCAACAGGAACAATCATTAGCGCAGCCGCCATTAGCAAACCTTGCACTAAGTCAGTCCAAGATACCGCAAGGAAACCACCGAATAGTGTGTAAGAAACCACACACACCGTACCGATGATAACAGCGTAGGTGTAATCTAGACCGAATACCGTCTCAAACAGTTTGCCCCCTGCGACCAAACCTGAGCTGGTGTAGAAAAGGAAAAATAGAAGAATGAAAAACGCAGAGATTGTCTGGATCAGTTTCGACTTATCGTTGAAGCGACGTGACAGGAACTCTGGCAACGTTAACGCGTCAGTTTGGATACTGTAGGTACGTAGGCGTTTTGCACTGATGAGCCAGTTTGCCCATGTACCAAGAAGTAGACCGCCGGCTAACCAGAAGGCCTCGATACCCGCAGCGTACGCATAGCCAGGCAAGCCTAGCAGCAACCAACCACTCATGTCTGAAGCACCTGCAGATAATGCAGCAGGCCACGGACCTAGGCTACGGCCACCTAGGAAGTAATCAGATGAATTGGAAGTCCTCTTATACGCGTAAACGCCAATAGCAACCATAATCAGTAAATACGCCACAAAAGTGGACGTGATAGCAAAGCTATTTTCTATCATTAGATAGTCCTCGTTATAATTATTTCCTTCCTTGCCTGCCCTGATATTTTACCGTCTCAGCAATACATCAGAGTATAAGAAACCAATCTGGACCGGCTCTCAGTCCAGTTACTCCAGATTGGTATCACAAGTCAGGTTAGTGAGTTTCGTTCCCCAACTCGAGTAGAGTCGCGTTACCACCCACCGCGGTAATATTTATCGTTCGAGTGCGCTCGGTAATGAAGCGCAACGAGAGATGAGGATCATGAGCCAATTTCGGTGACTCTAAATCCGTTTCAGAAACTAAGCCGACGATTGCACCATCACGCTTAGCTAGTTGAAGATTGAGCGCATGCTCAACCTGTGAACGCCCAACATAACCCACACTACGTACATCGCTCTCAAGCAACGGGGCAGACGCATCGTACGCAACAACCTGGACTAAGTTAGATGGGAAGTTTGCCAACGCTACAGCTTGCTTAACCTGTTGGTTTAGCTCTGCATTGTCACTGCAAACGACCACACTGTTGCCTGCAATTAAGGCACAGGTGATCATCGCAAAAGCACTGTATAACGCATTATCAGCAGGCTCGATGTTGTTTTCACAAATCACCAAAGCCACACCGCGTCCTGCGGCATACAGTTCGTTAGTTTCCCCTGTAGGGCCAACTAACTGGTGAGTTTCTGCAAGAAGAGTTGATGCTTGTTGCAAGTGGTAAGAAACCACTTTGGCAACGGTAGACTGCTGCCCTTCTAATGCAGATTTAAATGCCAGAACATGCTCGCATTTGTAATCAAAATCAGTCAGATTCCACTGCTCCCACGCAGAGAATGCATCTTTAAAATAGGTGATCTGATGAACCATAATGCGACTCCTTATGCGTTTTCTGCTTGAGCAAGAAGATGTTGAGTAAAGCGGAATAGGTAGTGTGGACCACCAGCTTTCGGGCCAGTACCCGACAAGCCTTGACCACCAAACGGCTGTACGCCAACCACAGCACCAACTTGGTCTCGGTTGATGTAGCAGTTACCCACTCGAGCGTGTTTCTCAATCCAACGGTACGTGGTTTCGTTACGGCTATGGATACCCATCGTCAAGCCAAAACCCGTCTTGTTGATCTGCGCAACCACGTTCGGTAATTCAGAGGCTTTAAAGCGAACAATGTGCAAGATTGGACCAAATTGTTCTTCTTTCAGCACATCGATGCCCGAGATTTCAAACGCACTTGGTGAGACAAAGTCACCATGCTGGCACGATTCATCCAGCTGTAGCTGAGCGACTTTAGTCTGTGTTTTGCTCATTTGCTCAAGGTGAGCAAAGAGTTTTTGTTTTGCATTGCTGTCGATAACCGGACCAACATCCGTTTTGTGTAGGTAAGGTAAACCAACATGCAGCTCATTCATCGCACCTTGAATCAGGTTGATCATACGGTCTGCTACATCTTCTTGTACAAATAGAACACGAAGGGCAGAACAACGCTGACCGGCAGATGCAAACGCTGAACGAATCACATCACGCACCACCTGCTCTGGCAATGCAGTACTGTCCACGATCATCGCGTTTTGACCACCTGTTTCCGCAATAAACGGAACCGGTTTCGCGCTGCGCTCCGCAAGCGTGACGTTAATGCGTTGCGCAGTTGCCGTTGAACCAGTGAATGCCACACCAGCAATGGCATCATGAGAAGTCAGTGCATGACCAATCTCAGCGCCGCGACCAGTAAGTAACTGAATCACACCAGCAGGGAAACCCGCATCAAGCATTAATTCAATAGCGCGAGCGGCAATTAGGCTTGTTTGCTCAGCAGGTTTGGCAACCACTGTGTTACCCGCAATCAGTGCTGCCGTTACCTGACCAAGGAAGATAGCCAGCGGGAAGTTCCAAGGGCTAATACACACAAACACACCAAGACCTTCACGGCTAGAAATGCGTTTCACACCATCGAAACCCTCTAGCTCAAATGGCTGTAGGTTTTGCGCTTGTTTCGCGTAATAACGACAGAAATCCACTGCTTCACGAACTTCATCAATACTATCGTGAATCGTCTTGCCCGCTTCTTTGTGACAAATCGCCACCAGCTCAGCCAGATTTTCTTCCATTAAGTCAGCAAGCTTTTCTAAACAAGCCGCTTTTTGCTCAACAGGCACGCCTTTCCAATCAGAGAAAGCAGTTTGCGCCGCATCAATTGCAGCGGAAACATGATCAAGTGTTGCAAATGCCACCTTGCCGACTTCAATTCGGCGATCGTACGGTGCGGTGATGATCTCAGCCGCATTTTCCTTGATCATGCTTTCGGCAAAACGCTCACCATTGATCATCGGGCCTGCAACCCACTGATTGTCCATGAAGCTTTCTACTTGCGCTTCAAATGGCTTCGCCTCACTGTCGATATCAATGTTGACGCCGTATGAGTTCTTACGCTCAGGGAAGATATCGGCAGGTAATGGGATCTTGTCGTTGTGTAGCGTGTCAAAACCCGTCAACACATCAACAGGGTGATGAGTCAACTCGTAAATCGGACAACGCGCATCAACCAATCGATGTACAAACGAGCTGTTTGCGCCATTTTCAAGCAGACGACGAACCAAGTACGGAAGAAGATCAGCATGGCTACCGACAGGAGCGTAAATACGTACTGGCTGACCATACATTTCCATAACATGGTTATACAGTGAATCACCCATACCATGTAGACGCTGGAACTCGTACTCTTTGTGCTCAGCCATAACGGCGATTGCCGTCACCGTGTGGGCATTGTGGCTTGCAAATTGCGGGTAGATATTACCGCGAACACCTTCGCTAAGTAGGAAACGAGCACAAGCTAGGTACGCAACGTCCGTCGCTTCTTTGCGAGTGTATACCGGGTAATTAGCGTAACCCGCTTGTTGAGACCACTTGATTTCGCTGTCCCAGTACGCGCCTTTAACCAAACGCAGCGGAATAAGGTCACCCTGCTCTTTTGCGAGTGCGTTTAGCCACACCAAGACTGGTAGAGCACGTTTTGAGTAGGCTTGAATAACCAAACCAAACTTGCCCCAACCTTTCACAAGATCGCTGCGGTACACTTTCTCAAATAGCTTCAGAGAAAGCTCAAGGCGATCCGCTTCTTCTGCATCGATTGTGATTGCAACGTCGACTTCAATTGCACGTTTCAATAGCTGCATTAGTGAGTCATACAACTCTGTCATTACACGTTCTTCATTTGCGACTTCGTAGCGCGGGTGTAATGCAGAAAGCTTGATGGAAATCGAAGGCGCAGGACTGGTGTCATTGCCGTAAGTCTCTCGACCTACCGCTTCGATCGCCATTAGGTAATCTTTGAAGTACTTGTTCGCGTCCGCTGTAGTTAACGCCGCCTCACCTAACATATCAAATGAGTAGGTGAAACCTTTGTCGCGCATTGGGCGACCATTCTTTTGTGCTTCTTCGATCGTACGACCACGAACAAACTGGTGACCCATGATCTTCATTGCCTGATACATGGCTTTACGAATCACAGGCTCAGAGAATTTATTTACCAGACGGTTTACAGCCTGACCTGGGCTCTGGGTGCCTTGCTCACCAAGACCAACCACTTTACCTGTTAGCATGAGGCCCCATGTTGATGCGTTAACAAACACAGAGTCAGAGTTTTTCAGGTGAGATTTCCAGTCTGCGACGCTCAACTTATCTTTAATCAAAGAATCTGCTGTCGCGGCATCTGGGATGCGCATTAATGCTTCTGCAAGACACATCAGCAAGATACCTTCTTGAGTATCTAAGCTGTATTCCAACAATAGAGCATCAATCATCTGGATTGACTTCTTATCGGCACGAATGGCTTCGATAAGTTGGGTCGTTTGGGTAGTGATCGCCGATTTTTCATCCTCTGTCGGCGTCGCTAGTGGCAATAGTTGCTCTAGCCATTGAGACTCGTCCACCATATACAATGGCGAGATCAGTGACCACAACTTATCAAGCGGCTGCCCGATAAATTCCGGTGTCAACACGTTCGTAGCTGTAAACATGTGTGTTCCTCAATCTCACTCCTCGAAAACCGCTTCGAGGATTATCAATGGCTGGCAGTGTATTTTGAGGCTGATAAGAATACTTGTCAAAAACTACGACATTTTTGCCAAAAACTCGCTTTTATAACAAAACATCCACATAGTCACATTCAAATAGGTAATATTTTGTGTTGTAAATTTTAATTTTTTCATTGCATTCACAACAAAATGTCAGGAATATCAATAAGATTTTTGTGAAGCGCTCGTTCTAAGAGAAAATGTAGGATCAAGTGGCATATCAGTCACACCAAAGGACAGAGAATTTAACAAAACGAGAGATAGGTCACGTGAATAAAACACAAAAAAACCATGCATATTGCATGGCTTTGTTCTGATTGCTGCTAATTTGACCTAAAAATACGCGTTGTTATCCAACTTGTTTTTTATAGCGGGATGGCGATATTCCCTGTAAGCGAGTAAAAGTATGAGTAAACGTACTCTGGCTTGAGAAACCAGTGAATTCGGCAATTTGCCCTAAAGAAAGGTGGCCTTGCTCGATTAATTCACGAGCCATGTCGATACGCTTTCCGAGAACATATTGATGAGGTGTAATCCCCATCTGCTCCTTAAACAAGCAATGGAACTGACTTTCCCCTAGAAACACTCGTCCCGCTAACTGAGCCACACTGATTTTATGGCTAAGGTGCTGCTCGATGTAGCGATCAATCGCCTCCAAATCAAAGCGTGACTCTTTTCGGCTAGTCTCAAATGCCGAGATATGGCGCTGCATTAATGCAATCACGGTGTCGTTGCACGCGCGACTTAACAGCAGGTCGTCCGGATGGTTTCGCATTTCCTGAACCAACATCTGTATCAGCTTCTGAATTTGACCGTCTAACTGAAAGTAGACATGGTCTCTTTCTAGATTATTGATTTTCTGCAGCATTTCAGGATCATCATTTGTCGGTTTTGGCATATTCAGCACCAAAATATCCGATTGATTAATGACGCCACCGAAAGCATGATCAGAGCATGCGGTTACCACACAACCTTGGCCAGGACCGACAAGATTACCTCGTCCACGCACTTCAAATTCGGCTTGTCCTTTTAAACCAATCACGATCTGTGTGTAAGAATGATCATGGCAGTCCATATAAGACGGAAGTGTGATCAGTTCTGCTGGCTTAGGCAGCATAATCTCTTGATATGGCGGGGCTTTGGGGTTATCTGAATCACTCATTTTAAACAGTCGTCTTTACACGGTCAGCTTACGTCTTGGCATCATATACCTTCCTTGTTGGGTTGCAACTTTTCCCCAACTCAATCGCACAAGATCAAAACAGCATGATCAAGTTCGTTTACATGATCATAGTTCCGGAACGATGATCATGCGAGGTTAACTTACGGTCAATGAGCAACCAATTTTATTAACAAAAACGGATAGATAGAAGCACCTTACGTATACATAACCAATAGATATAAAGATCCTTGTTACCGAACAATCCGTTATTTGGTAGAACACTGCGGTTCAAAATAGATAAATCGCCTCATAAACAGATCAAAGCCACATCTTGAAATCAACATAGAGGGATTTCCCCCCTTACTAATATGCTTCTGATTCAATACATTAGTCCTCGAGCTTTAAGATGCATACGATCTAAAGCTCTCGGTATCTCATTGATACCTCTAACTTACTTAGCAGACCCTCGCTAGGTAATTTAGAACCTCTTCTACACGTCGACAAGATTATATCTTGTGTTGCCAGCCCGTCTTCAGGCTGGCTTTTTTTTCGCTTCTCAACAATGAAAACAATGGCATAAGCTGATATTATAGCTTTCGTCTCACTGTCCCTCTCATATGACTTAGGCGCCGTTCTCCCTCTCGATGAGTGATATGAACGCCAACTAAATTACAACTGAGTTGTAGGAAGCATGATCAAGGACGATACGAGTTGTAAGCCGAACATCAGGCGGACATCCGTGAGCGCACATATCTGTAATGAAACAGACCATTTTCCCAATTAAATTCTTCGTTCAATTTCGTTGTTGTTTATCACTGTGTGACGAAAATATCGAACACCATGAACTTAATTGGATTGAGCGCCAATCAACGAACGTGTTCTAGCAACGTGACTGCCTACTTGGCAATGTCAATATTAACAACGCAACACGGACGTCTCTGTATTGGTAAAAGCAGTATGTAGTGAGTCCTTTTGTGAATATTTCAGTCGATACCATAGAACAATCCCTCCTTAAACAGCTACCAGGTTGTTGGGGATGCAAAGATAAAGATTCGGTATTCCGCTACGTAAATCAGGAATACGCAGAACTGTTGGGACACACGTCGCCCGAGGAGTGCGTCGGTAAAACTGATTTTGAGATGGCAAGCCCAACCACTGAATGTGCACAAGAATTTCAACGCCAAGATAAACACGTCATCGAAACTGGTGAGTCACTCAAAATTCTTGATATCCATCCTTATCCAGATGGCCGCTGGCGAGCGCATATCTTTACTAAAACACCGTGGCGAGATGACAATGGTAACATCGTAGGGACCATTTTCTACGGAAGAGAACTCACCGACACCGCCGTGATTGAAGTCGGGTATTGGGTTTGTCGTGCAATCAGCACCAACCCTAATCAGCAATCCATCTTTCGTTTCTCTGACTTACAGCCAAAACCAGAGAAGCTCACATGTCGCGAGCAAGAAACGCTTTTCCTCTTGCTCTACGGCAAGAAGCCACAATTCATCTCTCAGGTCATGGGCATATCAACAAAAACCGTTGAAGGTCACGTCGCACGCTTACGTAATAAGTTTGCAGCGAACAGCAAGAACGAACTAATAGATAAAGCAATGGAAGCTGGCTACGGCTCTGTTGTACCCAAAACGCTGCTTAAGCATCAATTATCGGTAGTGTTGAATGGAGAGCGATAATTCGCGCCACTTTCTACCTACAAAAACACCGCCCAAGTGGGCGGTGTTTGTTTATTCATGAGGCACGAGAGTTTATGGCGCTAGACGGTCAATGTCCCAATTTCCGTCATGTTGGGAGAAAAGAAAGCGGTCATGAAGACGGTGTTCACCACCCTGCCAAAACTCGATGCTCTGTGGTTTTACGCGAAAGCCACCCCAGAAGGTTGGAACCGGTATTTCACCCTTCGCAAATTTCTGTTTTAGCTCTAAAAACTTACCTTCTAATACACCTCGAGCAGAAATACGGCTACTTTGCTTGCTCGCGATTGCGGCTAATTGGCTCTCTTTTGGACGAGAAGTAAAGTATTTCATATTTTCTACGGCGGTGAGCTTTTCCGCCACACCTGTAATATGAACCTGGCGCTCTAACGGATGCCAAGGGAAGTGCAAACTAATATTGCTGTTATGCTCAAGCTGCTGGGCCTTGCGACTGCCTAGATTGGTGTAAAATACAAAGCCATTTTTGTCGACGTTTTTTAATAGAACAATGCGTTGAAACGGCATGCCATTTTCATCAACCGTTGCAACTGTCATCGCAGTCGGATCCGTTAAACCCGCTTCAACTGCTTGCTCTAGCCACAGATTAAATTGATCAATAGGATCAGCTTTCAAATCTTTACGACGTAGCCCACCTTTGGTGTACTCACGACGAATATCAGCAAGTTCCATCTTTACTCCTTCACTCGTTTTTGTCGATTGTGCTCCCGATACTGAGGAAATACAAGGACATCATTGTGCTTGTTATCGTTGCCGCTCACAGCATCACAGTGTGTCATTTGATACCATGACACAAAAAACCAGTGAGCTGATCGTGAACTTACTCAACCCTAAAGCCCTACGCCATTTTCTACTGCTGCTGTGTGCCATTGGCATTTCAGGGCTTGCGCTTACTCATCATTACGCAACTCAATACCAACATGATCAGTGGCAACAAAAGCTAGAGAGTCAAGCGGCGCAAGTGTCGCAAGAAGTCGACTACGAGCTGGCAAAGTTTGAACAGATACCAAACCTATTAAGTCACGATCCGAGATTACTCAAAGCAGTAGAACGCGGATCGCCCTCTCACGAGCTCAACCTATTGTTAGCAGATTGGTTGAAACAAAGTTTGGCCGATACGATTTACGTTCATGACCGCACAGGGTTAGTCATTGCCTCAAGTAACTTTCAGCAAGAGGATACGTTTGTTGGTTCCAGCTTTAGCTATCGTCCCTATTTTAAAAATGCGCGACGCGGTGAACCTGCTCAATATGTCGGGTTAGGCGTTCGTTCAAATAAACGTGGGTACTTCTTCTCATCTCCGCTTTGGGTAAATGATGAGGTCGTTGGCGTGATCACGGTAAAAGTGAATTTGGAGCAGTTAGAACAGCGTCTTTCGCAAACCACGACGGACGTACTCATCACGGATAAACACAATGTCGTGTTTATGAGCAATTTGCCTAACTGGCGCTATCGTGCACTTTTCCCGCTGTCACCGAGTGCGATAAACGAGCTTACCGAAACGCGTCAGTATGGCGATACCTTACCAGAGTATTTTGGTGAGCTTACCGCGCAAAGTGGCGTCACCGAGTTTGCTGATAATCAATTGCTCCTCTCACCCAATTACCTCGCATACGCGACACATTTATTGGATAAAGGATTTCGCGTCGTTGCCTTGATAAACCACAACACCGTCCTTGCCGCCGTTTTACAGGCTGATGTCGTCTTTCTGATTCTATATGCGCTCATTGCGCTGATTGCGTTGGCGTGGTTCCAAACACTCGTGAACAAGGCACGCCTAGCCGACCTTAATGTGAGCCTAGAAGAAAAAGTGGTGCAACGAACCTTAGTGTTGAGTGAGGCCAACCAAAAGCTACAACAGACCATCCGCCAATATGAGCAAAGCCAACAAGAGCTTAAACAAACACAACAAGAACTGACTCAAGCCGCGAAATTGGCATTGTTGGGAGAACTTTCTGCCAGTATTAATCATGAGATAAATCAGCCACTTTCCGCACTAAGAACCTATACCGAAAACTCGCAGCGTTTGTTGGCAATGGAAAAATACCCAATGGTCGCCGACAATTTGGGCAAAATGCTGACACTCAATGACACCATTTCGGAAGTGATCGCTCGCTTAAAAGTCTTTACTCGGAAAGCCACGCACGATTCACACAATGAAATCGCGGTACTGCACGACGCAGTGCATACTGCCACCAGCATTTTGAGCAACAAACTCATTAAACAAGGGGTGACATTAAAAGTCCCAGCCATCGATTATAATGTAAAGCTAGCAATTCACAGCGTTGAGTTAGAGCAAGTTCTGATCAATCTCTTCCATAATGCTGCACAAGCGATGGAAAACTACTGCATTGATCCGCAAATATCTATTGCCGTTCAGTGTCATGATGACAGCTGTGACATTCTTGTTTCCGACAACGGGCCCAGCATGTCGGACGAAGCCCTAGCAAAAGTCTTTGACCCATTTTTTACGACTAAGCCAGAGGGCTTAGGATTAGGTTTGACCATCTCCAAACGCATTTTAGAAAGCTATCACGGTTCACTCAGTGCTTATAAACATCAGAACACGGAACAACAAGCAGGAGGCATGACCTTTATCGTAACGCTGCCAATCGCTATCCAAAACCAACGCAACCCAGAAGTGGAAAACAACCATGAATAATCCCGTTTTCTTTGTTGATGATGAACCACATATTCGTGATGCCGTCGCTCAAGCACTGCTTATTGAAGGGATAGACGTCACCTGCTTACCAAACGCCGTGGAAGCCTTACGCGTTATCGACCCAAATACGCCAGCGATCATCATCACCGATATCCATATGCCCGTGATGGATGGATTAGAGTTCATGCGAACGTTGCGAAGTAAAAACGATCACTTTCAATTTATCGTACTTACCGGACATGGAGATGTGAAAACCGCGGTAGATGCGATGAAAAGCGGCGCGTACGACTTTCTCGAAAAGCCTTTTTCAACGGAACAACTGATGAAGTCGCTCAATAATGCTGGCGATAAGTTGAATCTATTGCAGGAAAACATCTGGCTTAAAAAAGAGCTCGACATGCAAACTCACGTTGGTCCGAAAATGATTGGTCACAGTAAAGCCATGGTGAGCATTCGTCGCGCTTTGATCAGCGCACCAACGAACCAGCCGATCATTTTTGTTGGTCAAGATGGCACAGGTCGCCGGCTCGCCGCACAATTTGCCCACGACATACATGCAACGCCAGACAGCGAGTTAATCGCCGCTTCTGGTGAGGATCTCTATGAGCTTTCATTAGAAGCCCTCGATAAAGCCATACATCGCTTGATTGAAGGAAAAAGCCATTGCAGCTTGTACTTACATAGTGCTGAACATGTGTCATATGAACAATGGCAATGCTTGTTTAAGCACCCGAAACTTGAGCGTGTTTTTGGTGCGACAACCCAAGTTGATCCGTCTATCAAAGCCCTAGCTACTCTAATTCACTTGCCGACACTAGATGAAAGAAAAGAAGATATAGGGCCTTTATACAAGCACTTTGTACGCCACGCTGCGAGTCGTTACCAACTTCAACCGCCACACATTAGCTTAGAAGAAGTCAAACATCTGACCGATTTAGAATGGCCGGAGAATATTAAGCAGCTGCGCCAATTTGCAGAACTTCGCGCACTCAAGCCAGATACCTTCCGAATGGAAGATTGGAACAGTGAAAAAAGTATCGAAATTCAGAGTATGACTCAGCGCACAGAATACTTTGAATATTGCTTATTATTCGATGCACTACAAAGACACCGAGGCAGACTCAAAGAGGTTCAACTAGAATTACAGGTATCACGCAAAACCTTGTACGACAAACTAAAAAAACATCAGTTGGATAAAACCAAGTTCAAGGCGCAATAGCCATACTCTGACGATATATTCACTTTTCTTTTGCTAGAGAAGCATTGAAAACGCTCATTCGGAGAGAGAATGGTCTTCGTCTCATATTTTTATTCGCCGAGCATACTGACATGATCGGTTAATAATAATAAGATCAAAAAGATAATCAGCATTTATATAAGCAGGGACTGTGATGAGCCGAGATAACTACAACAAACTCAACAATGAAGAGTTGGATTTTGTTGACGACAAAACTGCAGCATTGCTCCTCAACACCCCCAATAGCGCACGTTTGATGCTCTGGGTGATGGTGTTGTTTTTTATTGCTGCAATAGGCTGGGCATCTTGGGCTGAAATCGACCAGGTCACTGTTGGTCAGGGAAAAGTCATTCCCTCTTCACAGATTCAAGTTGTCCAAAACTTAGAAGGTGGCTTAGTCAAAGAAATTTTAGTCAAAGAAGGTCAGTTGGTTGAAAAAGGTCAGCAGTTACTTCTTATCGATGACACTCGCTTTCGCTCTGATTTTCGTGAGCGTGAACAACAAGTTGCCAACCTAACTGCGTCTGTTCTGCAACTCTCAGCTTCGATCAACAGTGTTGCTGTGAAGCGTGATTTTGAAACGGAAAACTGGCGCCAAAGCGTAGTACTCGATTATGGCAAACTGACCTTTCCACCAATTTTAGAAGAAACTCAGCCGAAACTCACTCAGCGCCAGAAAGCAGAATACCGCGAAGATTTAGACAATTTACGCAACCAACTTTCGGTGATTGACCAACAAGTTCAGCAAAAGCAGCAGGACTTAGTAGAGATTGAAGCGCGAGTAAGGAACTTACGTCAAAGCTATCAATATGCGAAGAAAGAATTAGACATCACCAAACCGTTGGCTGATGAAGGTGTTGTGCCTCGTATTGAATTACTCAAGTTACAACGCCAAGTCAACGACACCCGCCGCGAAATGACTTCCAGTGAGCTCAAAATCCCGGTATTAAAATCAGCGATTCGAGAGTCCATGCTCAACCGTATTGATGTTGCGCTCAAATTCCGTTCAGAACAGCAAGAAAAGCTCAACAGCGCCCAAGACCAGTTATCTGCCTTGGTTGAATCAGCAGTGGGTTTAGAAGATAGAGTCAATCGAACCGTTGTGAACTCGCCAGTCACAGGCAAAATCAAAACGCTGAACATCAACACCGTTGGGGGGGTTATCCAGCCAGGCATGGATATCTTCGAAATTGTACCAACTGAAGATACGTTATTAGTAGAAGCGAAAATTGCGCCAAAAGACATTGCATTTTTGCGCCCGGACCTACACGCCATCGTGAAGTTTACGGCTTACGACTTCACTAAGTACGGCGGCTTAGAGGGTGAATTGGAGCACATCAGCGCAGATACAACCCAAGATGAAGAAGGAAATAGCTTTTACATCGTTCGTGTCCGCACCGATAAAACGAATTTTGGTCAAGATGCAGATTTACCAATCATTCCAGGAATGACGGCATCGGTCGATATCATCACAGGGAAGCGAACCGTTTTGGAATATCTACTTAAACCGATTTTAAGTGCCAAAACGAACGCCTTGAAGGAGTAAATCACACCAAGGTACTCACAACGGCGAGTATTGAGCGATAAGTGATTAAATAAAAAGCACTTGTTTCTCACTGACGAACCCTTTAGAAGAGTATACTTGTGATATGAGTCGAATATGCGATCCAATTTGAAGCGTAAAGTTACATTATTAATCAGTTTAAGTTGTTTTTCGTTCCAAATTGGTGCGTTAAGCAGTAAAGAACAACAATGGGTCAATACGGTCACAGCGGTGTACGGCGAACGTGCGGGATTGCGCGTAAATACATGGCGAAAAAACCTCGACTTATTTAAACAATTAGAGACACATGAACAGCTCGCTGGCGTCAACGACTTTTTTAACCAGCTGTATTTTGTTGACGACATAAAACTGTGGGGAAAGACAGATTATTGGGCTACGCCACTCGAATTTTTAGGGAGTAATGCAGGGGATTGTGAGGATTTCACCATCGCCAAGTACTTCTCGTTACTCGAGCTAGGAATACCAGATTCTAAGATGCGTTTGATCTACGTAAAAGCCATCGAACTGAATCAGTTTCACATGGTATTAGCTTACTACCCAACCCCAAGCTCTGAGCCGCTCATTCTCGACAATATCAACCCTGATATTGTCCGAGCCTCTAAACGTAGCGACTTGCTACCGATATACAGTTTTAATGGTACAAACCTGTGGTTGATGAAGTCTTCTGCTAGCACTGGAGAGCTGGCAGGGAAAGCATCACGGTTGAGCCTTTGGAATGACTTACGCTCGCGCGAACGTAAGTTGCAGTTAAATAAACCTAAAATTAACTATGACGAGTGAGAAACATGACCCTATATAAGAAGCTTGTAGTGGGAATGGTTACGGTCTTTATACTCTTGTTGGCATCAGTATTCGTAATCCAATTCAACACGACTCGAGACAGCTTGGAACAACAGCAACGTTCAGAGGTCAACAACACCATTAACACCGTAGGTTTGGCATTGGCTCCTTACCTTAAAGACAAAGATAAAGTCGCGGTAGAATCCGTGATTAATGCTCTGTTTGACGGCAGCACCTACTCGGTTGTTCGCCTTACCGCTTTAGATTCTGACTACCAAATCGTGCGCACTTACCCGGTTAAACCAAGTACGGTGCCACAATGGTTTATCGACATGAATCTATTCAAAGCCATTCACGATAAGCGCGTAGTGACCAGTGGTTGGATGCAACTTGCTGAAGTGGAAATCATTAGCCACCCAGGAGCAGCTTACGAGCAGCTCTGGCAAGGCTTTATTGGTTTGTTATCTGCATTCAGCGTCATTTTCCTGGCTGGTTTAATTGCGATTTCGTACATCCTCCGTCGCTCACTAAAACCATTAGCGGCCATCGTGAAAAAAATGCATGAAATCGCTAATAACCAATTTGGTGAACCACTTGCTCGTCCAAGAACTAAAGATCTGATCGCGGTGGTAGATGGCATTAACATGATGTCTGCTCAAATTGAGCTGTCATTCAAAGAACAAGCGAAAGAGGCACAACGACTGCGTGCTCAAGCTTACCTCGACCCTATCTCCAAACTGGGTAATCGCTCGTTCTACATCAACCAAATAGACCAATGGTTGGCAGAGCAAACGCAAGGGGGTATCGCGCTACTCCATGCAGAATACATTGGTGACATTTACGAGACAAAAGACTACCAACGCGCCGATGCCCACGTAAAAGAGCTGTCTCAACGTCTGAAAAACACCATTGATGTGCCGGGAGCTACCATTGCACGCCTATCTAGTGATGAGTTTGGCCTGCTTTTCCCACACATGGATGAAAGCGAACTACGCATTTTGGCGGACAGCATCGTGAACTGCGTTAACGGGTTGAACACTGATCCAACAGGTCTAGCCAAACCAAAAGCAGCCTTAGGTGTTGCGCATAGTAAAGACCAAAAAACGCGCTCTGAAATCTTATCTATGGTGGATAATGCGCTCTCGAAAGCCAAAGCTCAACCAGACAAAGCTTACGGCTTTATCGGCAGTGACACACCTTCTAACTTAATGGGTAAACAGCAGTGGAAAGCGCTGGTTGAAGAAGCGATTCATAGCGATTGGGTTAAATTCCGCTTCCAAGCAGCGAAGAACACTTGGGGTAAAGTGTTCCATAACGAAGTGTTCTCAAGCATCGAAAAAGAGGGCGAAACGTTCCGTGCCAACCAATATTTATTCGCACTAGAGCAGTTAGACGCCACCAATATTTTCGACCAATACGTTATTGAGTCGATGATTAAGATGCTGGAAAGTGGCGAGCTAACCGATCCTGTCGCGATCAATATTGCACAAAGCAGCTTGTCTCAGCCATCGTTCATTCGCTGGACCACCAGCATGCTGGAAAAACACGCAAAAGTGGCCTCTAAGCTACACTTTGAAATTCCAGAGGAGTGTTTTATTGATCAGCCTCACCACACGGCGCTGTTATGTAATGCCATTCGCCAATCTGGGGCTGAGTTTGGCGTAGATAACTATGGACGTAACTTCCAGTCATTGGAGTACATCCAAGAGTTCCGCCCTAACTATGTGAAGCTCGATTACCTATTCACACACAACTTACACGACGAAAAACAGAAATTCACGCTAACGTCGATTTCTCGTACTGCCCATAACCTAGGCATTACGACTATCGCGTCGCGTATTGAAACTCAAATCCAGTTGGACTTCCTCACCGAGCATTTTGTTGAGGTATTCCAAGGATTCATCGTCGATAAGGAATAAAAAGGTTTACCACAGATGAAAGACCCTTTACTGAATTCGCTCATCTACGTTAGCCGTTACTATGGGTTAGCTAACTCGCCAGAAGCGCTGGTCAATGGCCTTCCGCTTTCAGACGGCAAGCTAACTCCATTTTTGCTACCAAGAGCAGCGGAAAGGGCCGGATTGGTTGCCAAGGAAAACCGCGCAGAGCTGGAGAACATCTCCAGCCTGATTCTGCCGGCAATCTTAGTTCTTAAAGGCGGTGACTCATGCGTTCTCAACAGCATTAACGCGGAGACACGCGAAGCCGAAGTCACCACCTTAGAAAGTGGAATGGTGCCAATCTCCATTCCATTGGAAGACCTACTTGAGCAGTACACTGGTCGCTACTTTTTAGTTAAAAAACAATTCCGTTTCGATGAGCGCTCTCCCGAGGTGCTCAAAACCAACGAAGGTCACTGGTTTTGGTCAACCTTGTGGCAGTCAAAACGTATCTACCGCGACGTTTTGATCGCCTCACTTCTCATCAACCTCTTTGCCGTTGCCGCCCCACTGTTCACTCGTTTGGTGTACGACAAAGTGGTACCGAATCTCGCGTTTGAAACCTTATGGGTATTGGCAAGCGGCATCTTTGTTGTCTTTCTATTCGATTTCATACTCAAATCGTTGAGAAACTACTTTATTGATGTCGCAGGAAAGAAGTCTGACATTCTAATTTCCTCCAAGCTGTTCAGCAAAGTGATGGGCATCCGAATGGAGTCCAAGCCGCCTTCGGTCGGCGCATTCGCTCGCCATCTTCAAGAATTTGAATCTATTCGAGAATTCTTCACGTCTGCAACCGTCAGTGCCCTAATTGACCTGCCTTTTGCCATTCTGTTCTTGGTGATTATATGGCTAATGGCTGGCGATCTTGTATATGTTCCAATGGTCGGAGTGGTCATTTTGATTGTCCATTCGCTACTGATACAAGGACCGCTGCGTCGCTCTATAGAGGAAGGGTCACGCTTAGCATCGCAAAAATACGCCAACTTAATTGAGAGTCTAGCGGGGCTAGAAACCGTAAAAATGCTCAGCGCGCAAAGCCAATTCCAATACCGTTGGGAAGAAGCGGTGGCGCACATGGCGAACTGGAATATCAAAAGCCGCCGCATTACCGACAGCATCCAGAATGCGGCTGGCTTCGTACAGCAAAGTAGTAACGTTGGGATGATCATTCTCGGTGTTTATCTGATTGCAGAAGGCGAACTCACCATGGGTGGCTTAATTGCCGCAACCATGTTGAGTGGTCGCGCCATAGGGCCTTTGGTTCAGTTGTCTTTGCTCTCAACGCGCTACAACCAGGCGAAGTCTTCTATGACGATTATCAATCAAGTCATGGAAATGCCAGACGAGCAAGAAGAAGGGAAACGCTACATCCATCGCCCAATCATCCAAGGTAAGATTGAAATTGATCGCGTAACGTTTCATTACCCAGACTCGCCAGTCGCGTCTATACGTAACATTTCTCTCACGATAAATCCTGGAGAAAAAGTCGCGATAATCGGTCGGATTGGTTCGGGTAAGACAACGTTAGAGCGCTTGATTATGGGCTTGTATAAGCCAACAGAGGGACACGTACGTATCGATGATACTGATATCGCACAGCTTCACCACGTTGATGTTCGACGTAACATCGGCTGTGTGCCTCAAGATTCGAATCTATTCTTCGGTTCGATTCGCGACAATATTACCTTGGGTCGTCCACTAACCGATGACCGAGACGTGCTTGATGCAGCAAACCGTGCAGGCGTGACCGCATTTACACAATCGGATCCAGCTGGTTTAGAACGTCAAGTAGGTGAAGGTGGTGCGATGCTTTCTGGTGGTCAACGTCAATCAGTCACGATCGCTCGTGCATTTTTGGGCCGTCCTCCCGTCCTACTCATGGATGAACCGACCAGCGCGATGGATAACCGCTCTGAAATGCATATTAAGCACCAGCTATCTCAGCTCAAACCGAGCGAAACATTGATACTGATTACGCATAAAACGTCGATGCTCGACATCGTTGATCGAGTAATTGTGATGGAGAAAGGCAGCATCATTGCTGATGGTCCTAAAGCGCAAGTGCTGAATGACCTGAAGCAAGGCAAAGTACGTGCGGTTAGCTAACCGAAATTAGCATTTACAAAAGAGAAAGGCCCCGTTTGACTCATGTTTAACGGGGCTTATTTTATTGAGAATCCAAGATAGTTAAGCTCTTCAAGCGCTATCCAAACGAACACTAGCCCCACAATCACGACCAACATCATAATCGCCTTTTCATCTTCTTCCATTTGATAGATATCCTAGCAAGCCATTTCACTCAACACGTCTTAGGTTATCAGGACAAAAATCATATTCAGCACGTTTATACGCTCCTAGCCTCATACAATACCGGATATGAGATACAGCTCAAACATTAAACACTTTAAAACCGCATCAACTTTGGTTGAATATATGCGGTGAGCGCAAACAGAAGCAAAGCTCTGCACACTATTGATAAAACTCTACAACTCTCCGTAGGCTCTAGGGCGAAGTTCCTAGGTAGAGAGACGAAAAATGGAGAGAGAAAATTTGTGATTACTTACATCAGAAAATCAGCTATAACAGCGGTTTTCTTAATATCGTCGAGTTGAAGAAATGAATGATTGGATCCATCTAGATCAAGTGAGCCAGTATTTCACCGCAGGCTCTCTCGGGTACAAAGTCTTAATGGGCATTATTGTCCTGATTGCTTATCGCATTCTGAAGAGAATCGTCAATCGAGCCATTTTAAACTTAGCGACCTCAAAAGGTGTAAAAAAGGCCCGCCTGAGTTTTATTCAGCGTTGTTTTAACGTCGTGCTTTTATTTTTAACCGCGTCTGTTTTTGCCATTATCACCGGGATTGGCTATGGCGATGTGTCATTGTTCCTATCGTCCATTTTTGCCGTATTGGGTGTGGCGTTTATTGCACAGTGGTCAATTCTGAGCAACATCACTGCCAGCTTTTTGATCTTTTTTGTCTTCCCATACCGAGTGGGCGATCGCATTAAAGTCGTAGACAAAGACGAAGACATCAGCGGCGAGATTCAAGAAATCAGTATGTTTCACGTGTTAATTAAGCACGATAACGGTAACTTGATCACTTACCCAAACAACCAGATTTTGCAAAAAGCGGTACTAAAGCTGGCGAAAAACAAGCCAGAGCCAAGTAAAGCAAAATCTCGGATTTATACTCGCAGAAAGAAATAACCCACTAAAAAGCCGATGTATCTACATCGGCTTTTTTAATGCACTTCTTTTTAAGTTTTAGTGTTGACCTCAACCAAGCTTGAGGTTTTAGCATGCTCAACATTGCACATAAAACAGAAAAAGAAGGGATCTTTCATGTCCAAAATTGCGATTATTTATTTCTCTAAAACCGACGTTACTGGTCAGCTTGCTCAAGCGATTGCCGCAGGCGTTGAGCAACAAGGCATTAAACCACAAGGCGAATGTGAAATCCTCTCTCACCGAATTGAAGGCAGTGAGATTATTGAGGGACGTTTTGTGAACCCTCACTTAATGGATGAGCTTGCTGAGTGTGATGCGATTATCTTTGGCTCACCGACCTATATGGGCGGTGTAGCAGCGCAGTTTAAAGCATTTGCAGATGCAAGCAGTGAATCTTGGTATTACCAAAAATGGGCGAGCAAAATCGCGGCTGGCTTTACCAGTGGTGGGGCAATGAATGGCGACCAATCTTGCTCACTGCAATACCTTCAAACCTTCGCTTACCAGCACGGTATGATGTGGGTCGGATTGGATAAGATCAGCAATTCTGGCGAGCAAAACCTGAATCGCTACGGTGTTCAAGGTGGTATTGTTGCACAAGGTGGTGAAGGTGGTCAGTTGCATGCTTCTGATGTTGCAACGGCGGAGTATCTTGGCAAACGAGTCGCAATGCTAGTGGACAAGCTCTCCGCTCGCTAACAATAAAAAGAGGCCCCGTAAGACACATCTTCGGGGCTTCGTATTTATCGCTTGTTTTGAGCGCTACTTCTTGATGTAGAGATCTTTCGAGTAGATGCGCCCTTCTACGTTGTTTTTGGCAAAACCGCCAACCGTAGGGCGAACCAAACGTGCTTGCATGTAGTAATAGATTGGCGCGATGGGCATATCTGTCGCCAGCAAATGTTCAGCTTGGTCGTAAGATCCTTGGCGCGCTTTCTCATCGGTTGCAGCCAATGCACTGTTCATCGCGTTGTCGTACGCTGCATTGCTGTAACGTGCAAAGTTACCCGAAGAACCTGAGCGAAGTAAGCTCAGGAAAGTAGACGCTTCATTGTAATCACCGCACCAGGAAGCACGCATCACATCGAAATTGCCTTGTTTACGCGCCACTAAGTATGACTTCCACTCTTGGTTTTCTAACTCCACGTTTGCACCGAGATTTTTTTGTAGCATCGACGCTATCGCAACGGCGATCGATTTATTTGCCTCACTGGTATTGTACAGCAATTTGAAATCCAAAGATTTGCCATCACCGTATCCCGCTTCTTTCAGCAGTTCACGCGCTTTCTCATCACGTTGTTGTTGACTCCAGTTACTGTATTCTGGCGGCGTTGCATCAAACCCTGCGGTGTACTGATGCGCAAAAGTATAAGCAGGAAGGTTGCCCACTTGCGTGACACCATTCGTAATCACATCACGCATGATGGAGTACGACACCGCTTGACGCACTCGCGCATCATCAAATGGCGGACGAGTGGTATTGAACGCGTAGTAATACGTGCACAGTAATGGCACCACCGTGTAAGCCTGCTTGTAATCTTGTTGAAGCTTCTGTGCCATATGAGTCGGCACATCTGACGTAATATCCAGCTCTCCTGCCGCATAGCGATTGATCGAAGCGTTTTGGTTTTCAAACGGAATGTAAGTCACTCTGTTTAGATACGTATCTGCGCTGTCCCAGTAACTTGGACTCTTAACCAGTTCAATGCGCTCATTCACGACCCACTTATCCAATGTGAATGCACCGTTGCTAACAAATTGGTCTGGATCGCTCCACGGCTTGTCGCGGTTTTCCACTGTCGCTTGATGCACTGGCATCATGGACGTGTGCCCAGTCATGGCAACAAAGTACGGAACTTGACTGTCCAACTCAAAACGTAGGGTGTATTTATCCACCGCCTTGATACCGAGCTCGTCCAAAGGCTTTTTGCCCTCTGCCACATCGGCGATGTTTTTGATCTTGGTGAGTTTGAGATACCAAACATTTGGAGAAGCGGTTTTCGGGTCCACCGCTCGGCGCAGTGAATAGACAAAATCATCCGCCGTCACAGGCTCGCCATTCGACCATTTTGCGTCTTTGCTTAAGTGAAAAACAAAGGTTAGGTTGTCCTTGGTTTCCCACGATTCCGCCACACCGGGAATGATGTTTCCGTCACGATCTTGAATCACAAGCCCTTCAAATAAGTCACGAATCACATGCATTTCTGGCAGACCTTCGGCTTTCGCAGGGTCAAGCGTCGCCGCCTCTGCGTCATTCGCACGTACTAAATGCTGTTCTGCGGCAAGTTGAATGCCTTTAGGTAAGGTCTCCGCAGCAACTGATGTAGCAAGAAAAGGGGTGAATAAAGAGGAAATCAGCAACGCCGTTGAATGTTTTTTAAAATCCATATCGTTTTTCGTTCTCCTAACGCGTCTTGTGAAGCAAGTGCCACAATTAACATTTCAACCGTTGACGAGTTTAAACGGTTCAGTTTAGCTAGGTGTAATTAGCTTAGATATTGATACTACTTCATCAATCAGGAGATTACGGTGAGTCTAATTCCAAGAACGGAAAGAGCGGCATTTTTAATTCGACCAACATCATACGGTCAATCCGTGCTTGGTGCGCCATTACTGTATTTTCCGGCTCAAGTCGAAAGTGCTTCACGAGGTTTGATTTTGGCAGGCACTCACGGGGATGAGACAGCCTCGATTGCAGGTTTGTCCTGCGCGCTAAGAAGCTTGCCTGCTGAAAACTTACGACATGATGTGATTCTGTCACTGAATCCGGACGGCAACCAACTAGGCACACGCGCAAATGCAAACCAAGTGGATCTTAATCGCGCGTTTCCAACCCAAAATTGGACTGAGCATGGCACAGTGTATCGATGGAGCTCTCACACACCCGTTCGAGACGTAAAGGTGAAAACAGGCTCTAAAAACCAGCTAGAGCCTGAAGTTAGCGCATTAATTAACTTGATTGAACTGCGCAAGCCAAAGTTTGTGGTGTCGTTTCATGAACCGCTTGCGTTTGTGGATGATCCCAAACATTCCGACCTTGCCAAATGGCTCGGCGAGCAGTTCCAACTGCCAATCGTAGACGATGTCGACTACGAAACGCCCGGCTCATTCGGCACTTGGTGTAGTGAACGTGATTTACCTTGCATCACGTTGGAATTGCCCGCGATTTCTGCCGATCTCACCATTGAAAAACATCTCTCTGCTTTTATTGCTTTGCTGAAGCACGATCCGGATCTCTAGTCCGCTGTTAAACAAGCGATCATGTGAGGATCTGCTTGATGTCAGTACTGATATCGCTGATCAACTGACGGGCACTGTCGTCTCTTTGCTGAACCAAGATGATAAACAGCAAATCGGTGATCACGTTTTGCGCGGTGCGCGAAGCAATGGATGAGCTGCGATGTTCCGTTTCATTGGCAATCGTATCAAACGTAATATCGGCAATACCGCGCAAGCGACTTCTCCCAGGCGCAGATAACGCAATCACCTTCGCGCCCTGCTCTTTTGCCGCTTCTGCCGCGACGAGAATTTCTTTGCGCTCACCCGAAAACGAAATTGCGATCTGAACATCTTCTGGAGAGAGCGTGCGGGCAACAGCAATCTGTACGTGGCTGTCTTGTTCAGAAAGCGCCGTAATACCAAGTTTAAGCAGTTTAAAGCTTAAATCCTTCGCAGTCAGTGCAGAGCCCCCAATCCCGACCACTTGCACTCGACGCGCTTCACTCAACCATTTCACCGCTTGGTGACACGCTTCATAAGACAGCGCATTGGTGGTTTGAAACATAGCATCTGTTTTTGCTTTCACCAGCTTTTGTGAAATAACCGCGATGGGGTCGTCAGCCAAAATATCACTGTGCAGCGGTGTCGACTGCATCGCATGCTTACGGCCAATCTCTTCATTCAGAGCTAACTTAAACTCGCTGTAGCCTTTAAAGCCGATACGCTGAGTAAATTTCACAATGCTCGATTGACTCACTTTTACTTGCGCCGCAAGTTCTTGGCTAGTGAGCAGCGCGGCCTTTTCTGCGTTTTCAACAATCCAATCGCCGACCAAACGACCACTTTGCGAAAGCTGAGTACGCCTCGCGACTATCCTATTGATAACTGACACAACAAAAACCTCAAAAAAATTTAAATAAATTATTCCAAAACAAAAATAATTGGAGTTTGATTTAACTCCATGATTATTCTAACCAAGCCAGTTTATTCCGGATGTAATGGACGTATATTTTCTCTCATTATTCCAAATTTCTCCTGCATAAAGAATAACCTCAAGTGTGATTTTTATCACCAAACCTGAATATTTTATTCCATAAAATCGCCCTCAGATTGAACATTACGAAGAGTGCAAAACATGAAAATTGATTTAAGCAGATTGGTGACAGAAAGCCGTAACCCAGCCAGTGCCGAGATCGATACGCTTTCGACCATCGAGATGCTGCAAGTCATTAATGAAGAGGATCAAAAAGTCCCGCTCGCGGTAAAAGCGGTGCTACCACAAATTGCAGAGACAGTTGACGCAATTACCCAAGCTTTTGCAAATGGTGGCCGTTTAATTTACATGGGAGCTGGTACGTCAGGTCGCTTAGGCATTCTTGATGCAAGCGAGTGTCCTCCTACCTACGGCACGCATCCAGATATGGTGATTGGCTTAATTGCTGGTGGACATCAAGCGATTTTAAAAGCGGTAGAAAACGCAGAAGACAACGCGAAAATGGGTCAAGACGACTTAAAAGCACTTCACCTCACCAAGCATGACGTGGTTGTAGGCATTGCAGCGAGTGGCCGTACACCTTATGTACTAGGTGGTTTGGACTACGCTAAATCCATCGGAGCCACGACCGTATCTATCGCCTGTAATCCAGAATGTGCCATGGCAGAAGCGGCCGACATCGCGATTCTGCCGATAGTTGGCGCAGAGGTTGTCACTGGATCTTCTCGCATGAAAGCCGGCACCGCACAAAAACTGGTGCTAAACATGCTCACGACAGGCGCAATGATTCGTAGCGGTAAGGTATTTGGCAACTTAATGGTGGATGTAGAAGCCACTAACGCCAAGCTCATACAACGCCAAACCAACATTGTTGTGGAAGCAACCGACGCATCAAAAGAAGAAGCAGAGCGAGCATTAAATGCCTGCGGTCGCCACTGCAAAACCGCCATCTTAATGATTTTGGCCGATTTGGATGCCGAACAAGCCAAATCACGCCTCGCCGCGCACAACGGCTTTATTCGCGCAGCACTAAATAATAACTAAATAATCCGAGTTCTGAAGGATAGACCCTATGGCAAAAATAACTTCAAACACAGTATCGCAGTTGCTGTCCGCAGTGGGTGGCAGTAGCAACGTAAGCAAATGTGGTAACTGTATGACGCGTTTGCGTTTATCGCTCGCCAACAATGGCTTGGCTGATCAATCAGTTATCAAGCAAATTCCCGGCGTAATGGGTGTGGTGGAAAGCGATGAGCAGTTTCAGATCATTCTCGGTCCCGGAAAAGCTCAACAAGCGGCTGAGATGATGAATCAATTGATCGACAGCTTAACCTCTGGTGACAGTGAAGAAGCAGATATGCCGCAACAAGATCTTTCTGCCGTCGCAGCCGAGCAGAAAAAACAGATGAAGAGTAAGCAAACCAGTGCGGTTCAGCGTTTTTTAAGCAAGTTTGCCACTATCTTTACGCCGTTGATCCCAGGCTTTATTGCCGCTGGTTTGTTGCTAGGTTTTGCGACGTTATTGGAACAGATGTTTGTTCTCGACCAGACACCAAGCCAGTTTATGTTGGATTTGATCGCCTACATGAAAGTCTTTGGTAAGGGTCTGTTTGCTTTCCTAAGTATTCTGATTGGTTACAACGCGCAGCAAGCATTTGGCGGCTCTGGTGTTAATGGTGCCATTCTCGCCTCTTTGTTTGTGCTGGGTTACAACCCAGAGGCGACATCCGGCATTTACTCTGGCATGAACGAGTTTTTCGGCTTTGCGATTGATCCGCGCGGCAACATTATCGGCGTACTTTTAGCAGCGATCATCGGTGCACAAGTCGAGCGTAAGGTTCGTCAATACATGCCAGATGATCTGGACATGATCTTAACGTCCGTTATCACTCTATTGATCATGGGTGCGGTAACCTTCTTGATCATCATGCCAATCGGCGGCGAGCTGTTTAAAGGGATGTCTTGGTTGTTCCTCAACTTGAACGATAACCCATTAGGCGCTGCAATCTTGGCAGGTTTGTTCTTAATTTCTGTGGTATTTGGCATCCACCAGGGTTTTGTTCCAGTGTACTTCGCATTGATGGAAGCACAGGGTTTTAACTCGCTATTCCCTATCCTGGCGATGGCTGGTGGCGGTCAGGTTGGCGCGTCAATGGCGCTGTATTTCAAAGCCAAAAAAGACGCTCTACTACGCACTCAAGTTAAAGGCGCTATTATTCCGGGTCTTCTAGGCATTGGCGAACCATTGATTTACGGCGTGACATTACCACGCGTAAAACCATTCGTTACCGCTTGTATTGGTGGCGCTGCGGGCGGCTTCTTTATCGGTTTAGTTTCTTACCTTGGCTTACCAGTTGGTCTTAATACGGTGTTTGGCCCGTCCGGTATCGTGGCGATACCTCTCATGACATCAGAAAATGGCATCTTCCCGGGCATGATGGTGTTTGTTGCTGGCCTGCTTATCTCTTACATCGTCGGCTTCCTCGCGACTTACTTCTTTGGCTGCAAAGACGTCGATTTAAGCTAAATCATTCTTCCCCTATAGGAATGGACTAGCTCGCGCCCTTGGCAAACAAGGGCGCACCCTCTCTCTACTTCACGACAATTTTTCTTATTCCGTTACTCGGAAGAGGCTTTGTCGTACCTAAAACAATAGAAATGAAAGGTCGTTAATCATGAAAAAGCACATTTTGACTCTACTTCTCCCTGCATTGATGGCATCAAACGCAATGGCAGCGCAGCTGTATCAAGCGGAAGACGGGTCAGTTTTAAATATTTACTCTCGTCTTGGTTTCAATGTCACCAATAAAAATGATGAGCACGGCGATGCAAATGGCGAGTTTGATGGCCGTATTGGTTTAAACGGTTCACAAACCATCAACGAGTACGCGTCGATCATCAGCCAAGCGCAATACCAAGTGGGTGCCGCTGAATACGCAAACCAAGTAAACGACAAACCGTCTCTGACCGCACGTTATGTATGGGCGGGTATTGATGCGAAAGATTATGGTCGCATTACTGGTGGTCGCGTGGCATCTGGATTGATTATGTTTACCGACATTGGTGATGTGTTCGCCTCTTCCGATGTTTCTATGGCGCGCCAAGCGAATAAAGTCGACAAAACCGCGACGCAAGTTTTCCGTCAAGATGGCACGCTGCAATACCAAAACAGCCTAGGTAATTTCGACTTTTCTGTCGCGTACATTTTAGGAAACAACACTTCTGAGCTCGACTACGGTTACAACGCTGCACTGCGTTATACGCTAGACATGGGGAACTTAGGTACCTTGGCACCAGTGGTGGCGATGCAGAAAAATAAAGGTGATGCACGTGAAAGCAACGACACCGATTATACATTCTGGGGCGCAGGTACGCGTTACTACCTAGGTGATTTGATGTTGGGTGCGTTGTACTCGGAAGATGAACTAGAGGGCTATTACTCACAAACCAGTACCGACAAAGTGATGGAACTAACGGCGGTTTACAGTGTAAATGACAAATGGGCACTGCGTGCTGGTTATCGTTCTTTAGAAAACAGTGATGGTGACGAGCTAGAGCTGAAAGATACAACGCTAGAAGTGCAATACAAA
The DNA here is from genome assembly GCF_024744415.1 of Vibrio sp. RM-41-2B. Taxonomy (NCBI): domain Bacteria; kingdom Pseudomonadati; phylum Pseudomonadota; class Gammaproteobacteria; order Vibrionales; family Vibrionaceae; genus Vibrio; species Vibrio sp. RM-41-2B. The sequence continues at coordinate 301,065 of NZ_JAMQWD010000004.1, forward strand.
CTGACGCCTCGTTCTTCTATCTACACAAACTACGTTGATCGTAACGGCTCGCGTGGCTACAGCAATGGACAAGAAGTCTCGTTTGGCGGTGCGCACGCAGACGAAAGCTACTACCACTTAGGTCTGCGTTACGAGCTGTAAGCACGATACTTAATGTAAGTTAGCTGAATCCATGAGCTTCTTCTATGTCCGGTCAGTAGTTATTGCCTTTAATGCTGATTTGAAGAAGCTCACCCTCGTAATATGTTTTCTCCGTTACCTGTTTTGACCAACACGCCTGCATCAGGAAAACTGGTCGCAGTAGCTAACAATTTTCCATCAACAAAGTGCAATGCCGCATAATCTTGAATGCCATAACAAGTGATGCTCGGTTGAGAACGAGCAAAGGCTTGGAAAACCTCGAACTTCTCACCAACATGGGAAAAATGCGCCGCAGCCAAACCGTCAATTAATCCAAGACAACGCATAACTTGGTATGCTTCGGGATCACTGTCTGTCACCGCAAACTCAAACCAACAAATTGCACCAGCGCTCATGCCACAAATGATGATGCCTTGTTCATAGCACTGCTTGAGTATTCTATCGATTCCCCATTCGCGCCAAATGGCCAACATCGAACGCGTATTACCGCCACCGACGTAAATGATGTCTTGTTCAAATAGCGTTTCTTTCCAACCAGCATCAAACTTAAACAACGGAAAATGGGTTACGTTTTCACTAAGCTTCGCATTGTAAAAACGTTCAATAACTTCATCAGCGTCTCCCGTGGCTGTCGGTAGAAAACAAATGTTTGGATTCTCCTTACCAGACAAAGACAAAATGTATTGATCGAGCGGACTCGGATTCTCTCCCATCATCCAGCCACCACCAATCGCAATACAGTGTTTTCGCATTCCTTTGCTTCCTCAATTGTTGCTAAGTTTGTTGTCGCTATTCGCCGACAGAATATATGTTCCTAAAGTGATCAATGAACGCTCGCGTTCTTCTTGGTAAGTGCTCACGTTTTGGGTAAAGCAGATAAAGCGGCAAAATCGCATCCGTTTGCCATTCTGGCAGCAAACTCACGAGTTGTTCTTTTTGTGCAGGTTCGAGTTTAGCCAGTGCAAATTCATCTAACATGGCTACACCACAGCCAGCCAAAGTAGCATCCAACATGGACTGGACAAGATTAAAACTCAGCGTACTTTCTAACTCAATGCTGCACTGCTGTTGAGTTTGCTTATGCGTAAACGTCCACTTATCTAACACCAAGTCGCGACTTTTATAAAGGATGTGCTCTAAGTCACCAAGATCCTCTGGCGTACTTACATTTGGTTTATCCGCTAAATACGAGCGATGAGCGATCGGTTTACAGTGTAAAGTGCGTAGCTGATGGCCGACGTATCCCTCTGGGGGAGTATCGGTAAAGTAGAATGCGATATCAAACCCAGCCTCAATCAAGTCGAGAGGTGTCTCTGTGAAGATCACTTCGACGCTCACTTGTGGATGTTGCAATCGAAACTCGATCAATGTTTGGCTGAGTAACGCAGCTCCGAAAGAAGCGGACGCCGCTATTCTCAATTTTCCCGATACGATCTCGTTTGCCATGACTTGCTCATTGATCTGCTCAGCGCCTTCGAGCAGTTGCTTTACCTGCTGATAAAACCGCAAACCATCGTAGGTCAAATTAAACTGGCGCGTAGTTCGCTGAATAAGCTGCACCGACAATATGTCTTCAAGCTGTTTAAGTTGCCGACTTACATGCGCATTCGAACAATTCAGGCGCTTTGCTGCGCCAGCAATACTTCGCTCCTCGCACAAAGCGACGTAAAGTGGTACGTAGCTGAGCCATTTTATTTCCATACAGTAATTCTGAATCTCTAAAATCAAACTACTGGAAATAATAGAAAGCCTCTAAACTCTGTACAACCTAAATTTGAAAGGATGAGTTATGAGTGTTTTCGACACGTGGTTAAAAGGTCAAGTCATTAAAGATCACATCACTAATCCCAATATCATCGTTGGCGATTACAGCTATTACTCGGGCTTCTATCATCAAAAAAGCTTCGAAGAGCAAGCGGTACGCTACTTGTTGGGTGACCCCGTCACACTTCAAGAATGGCAAAGTAGAGAACCCGATAGCATCGACAAATTAATCATTGGCAAGTTTTGTTCCATCGCTTCTGGAGCCACCTTCATGATGGCAGGAAACCAAGGTCATCACATTGACTGGATTTCGACCTTCCCCTTCTCTCCTGAAGAATTTGGAGAAGGCGTACAAGACGGTTTCGAGCGTGCCCGAGACACGGTGGTGGGGAACGATGTTTGGATTGGCAGCGAGGCGATGATCATGCCCGGAGTAAGCATCGGCGATGGAGCCGTCATCGGAGCACGCACCGTAGTGACGAAAGACGTGCAACCTTATTCGGTGGTGGTTGGAAACAACCAAGTCATACGTCAACGATTCAGCGATAAAGAGATTGAAACTCTACTCAATATCCAATGGTGGAACTGGCCAATAGAACACATTAAACAAGCAATGAAAGTAATGTGTAGCAGCCAAGTCGGTGCGCTTGCGGACTACTATCAAGAGCACATTGTCGATTTGTAGATAAACAAAAGCCCACACATCTTGTTGCGACGTGTGGGCTCAGTGAGTAAGAAAGCTTAAACCGCAGCGACGTCCTCTTCTTCCAAGTTCACCGAGACTTTAATTTCGTATTGATTGAAACGGAACGAACAACCGCCATGAGTACGCTTTGTCGTTACTTGCTCGTCGCCAAACTGCACCGTCACGCGAGTGAAGACACGCTCTTTGGCTTCGACAATATTTTCTTCTAACGCGACTTCAAAGTCATGTTCCGTTTGTTCTAGCTTTTGCTTTATCGCTTCAAGCTGCTCGTTGTTTTGTGTTTTCATCACATCAATCTGAGCTTGTTCTTCGTCGGTACGTTCGGCTTTAGGACGTTTCTTAAATTCGAGCTCTTTGCGAATCACATCCATCGTGCCTTCTTGAGCGCGTTTGTATTGATCTTTTAGCTCTGCTAATCGCTCCTTAAATGCAGAATAGCGCGCGAACGCTTCTACCTTAGTGGCGGTGTCGCCTTCTACGCCCAATTGCAAGCACACCACTTTGTCACCGACTTTTGCATCTCCGCCGCTGAGCGTGCCGTTCCTACCGTTCGCATCCAGCACCGTCAGATTGCGCCCACAAACAATATCGTTATTCATGCTGTGCACCGCCAATTCAATATCTTCTCCGGCTTGCAAATCACAATATTGGGCGTAGCTGGCACGAATCGAACCTTTGGCTTTGACGTGACAACTCTTTGGCTGGCCATCACTCACGGTGTGGCCAATGATCCCTTTACCAACTTGAATGTCGTCTTGCGCTTGTACGTCAGCCGATTCAATGAAGCCGCCTACAGTAATAGAGCCCGTCGCTTTAACAATCATTCCGGATTCAATGTTGCCACCGATAATCACATTCCCTTTAAATTTCACGTGACCTGTATTCACGCCAACGCTATTGAGGCAAAGTGCGTTATCAACTTCGATGGTTTTGTCTTTAATCAGAGGCGTACCGGATACCGATGCGATCAATAGGTTTGGGTCGTGCTTGCATATCTCGGTGCCCTTGCCTGGCTTCATTGGGCTGTCTTTTCCAGCTTGTGGAGGAATCACTCGCCCTTGAACAGTAAAACCTGGCGTACCTTTGGTCGCAGGCGTGCGGCGCATCACCTCATCGCCTACGTCAACCGCGATAGTTTCACCGAGGTTACGTAAATCAATTTTGTCGCTAGCAGATTGGCCGTCTTTGGGTTTGAGGATGCGTTTGGTGATGTCTTTAACGAGAGGAGTAAAAAGAGCGTCTTTGCCTTTGATAGGTTGCTTACCAACCGCTACAGGTTGAGAAAAAGTTTCGCCGGGTTTGAGCTGAGTGCTGACAACCAACACTTTCTTCAAAGCCAGTTTGTTGATGCCTTTCGAAACTCGCGCTTGAGCAAGGGCTTGAACAATCTCGGGGCCACGTAAACCTCGGCCTCCGTACGCGCCGACAACGTTCATACTGGCGAGCATGTCATTATTCGATAATTCGACCTCAACTTGCGCGTTGCGTTTTTCCGCAATGACGATGCCTTCGTAAGCTTCGGCTTTACGTTCTTTGGCGCAGTTAATGAATCTCACGACTTCCCCCTCAACAACAAACATCCTTTCAGCGTTCATTGCGACGAGCTGCTCGTTTAATTCATTTTGATTTAGCTCACCACCGAGGTCCACTTCTCCCGGAAGACGGGCTATCACCTTGGTCTTATCTTCAGATAACTCAAGACACAGCTTCCACATACCCTTACCACTTTGCTTCCCATCAACACTTTCAGTCTACCCAAATCCGTTTTCTGAACAAACCTCGCATTTCTTATTATAGGGCTCACGTCACTAAAGAAAGTAATCCATCAATAACGGTTAAACAGATATTAAGAGAGCATTTCGATTTAACCTAAAGCTCAATCAAAATACACACTGAAATAAAAAGGAGCTGGATTTACAGTGTAAAATCAGCTCCTAATAATTTCATTTACAGTGTAAATCTCACCTTATTGTTTACAGTGTAAATCGTTCCAAATGTGCTTTACTTCGTCCCTTAGCTGCTGCTCAACTTGCTTTCTTCCAGGTAGCCCAAATTGCTGAGCACATTCAGTCCAACTACGGTTAAGAAAAAGCTTACTGATCATCAAGTCGGAAGCGGAGTTCAAACCTAAGTTAAGTAACCACTGCTGAAGCCAAGCAGACACGGACTCATAACTGTTACCACCATCAGCATAGCATTCAATTAGTAATAACTTAGCGGGATGAAGTGGACTCATTCCCAAAGGTTGCGGTAATAGAGCTCGAAAAATTGAGGCTTCTAATTTTGGATAGACGTCAGCCACATTGTTAGACAACATTTCTTCAAATAGCGCCTGAGATTCATCGACCCAAGCCGTCTGTTTGGAATCACGAGCTTTGACCATCAAGACTGAATAACAACCGCTAGCAGCATCGCGCATTGATCCTAAGCGAATTGTACGGAAGTTCGATTGTCGCCAAAAATGGACCAATTCTTCAGTCGCACCGAAACTCGTGGATAAGTAAGCAATGTGTTTAGCAGCCATTTGCTCAAGTTTCTGCAGCATTTTTTGACCAATGCCTTTTCCTTGCAATGCTGGATGAACAGCAATTCTCATGACTCGCAGCGTCGATAGATTCGCGACATTCGGAAATCCTAGTTGGTTTGCAATCGTAACTGGGGCTAAGTGTCCTTTAGGACGACGCTTACCAAGCTGAATTTCTTCAACCAATTCAGCGTCAAGCCCCCCCTCTTCGACCGCTAATATTACCCCCACAACCGCATTATCTTGCTTAGCAAAATAGAGCTGACTGTTGTCGTCTTGCAAAAGGTGAATCAAATCATTCGGCGAGGTCTGATAATGAGCATTCACCAAAAGAGCAAAGCACTCGCGCAGCAAACTAGGCTGCGATATCAAATCGTCCTTATCGGCTTTAGAAAGGGAAATTGAGTCGACCTGGTTAAGTTGATGGTGCGTTAACTCCGCATCCAACAAAAACGCGTCATAGAGCCATGATTCGAGCGCATCATTCATGCTCCAGCGGATGGGCTGTGTCATGTGCCATGTTTTCATTCCCGAACGCTGTTTCTGAAGCCAATCAACAAATTTAATCGTAAAGCCCCGGCCACAACCTTCATAACCGTGAATAGTCGTAGAAAAAACGAGTCGATGATAATGTTCGGTAATGCTTTTGAGCATAGGAACTGGAATTGCAGCCGCTTCATCGACAAGTAACAAATCACATTCAGGTCGGCTCGATAGAAGTTCGTCAGGAGCAATAAATTGAATGGCTCCCTGCCCTAATTCTAATCTGTCCTTCTTAATACGCTGTGCGTTAGGGAGTAAACGTAAAGCATGTTGGTAAACAGGCTCAACAGCTTTTATAGATGGTGCCGTAATTAAGATTCTAAGTGGCTTCTGCTGTAATAAGTTCGCACACGCAATGCCGAGGGCACTTGTTTTTCCGCGCCCACGATCAGCGGTCAAAACTAACGGTCGCTTTCGATGTCCAGTTACCACCTTTTCAATTAGAGAAATGGCATGTTCTTGTTCCGTGTAGTGGCTTTCTTTTTCTGCTTGCTTGATGTCTGGAGCCGTTGGCAATGCTTTGTCTTGCTCAATAACAACGAGCTTCTCCCATTGTTTGTGCATCCATTGCTGAGCAAAATTCGTAGGTTGTCGCGACTCAGTAATGACAATAAGAAGACCACCGCCAACCAATGAGCCAAGCGCGGCGGTAAAGCTATTTGCGTCAAAACCATTTCGAGCATCAAACAATAGAACGTCACACTCTCTGCCTAACAACATGTGCCCTTGTTTAGGCGAAACACTGTATGCGTTTTCCAAACCAAAATCGCCGACACAAAACCAACGTTGATACATCTGTGTTTTATGGAACTCTGACACCAATGCATCTTGCCAAGAAGACTCGCCTTGAATGACGATGCCGAATCTTTGGAAAGATTGGTGAGCTTGTTGTTGAAGTGATGAAAGGAAATCAGATTGTGTCTGCATTTTGTCTATCCAACGTTGAACTGACGCAATGGTATCACATCTTTAATTTGACGCTTCGCAGATATAAAAAAACCGCCCGGAGGCGGTTGATTCAATCATCTTTTGTTATTGCAGCTTGTTTTGCACAAAGGCAAGAATCTCTTCCATCAAGCTGTCGTCAACTTTCTTCAAGTTCAACGCCAGACTGCTACCTTTTCGGCTGTAGCTTGCTCGACCTTTTACTAAGTCGACTTTTTCGGTCTTCTTGCCAGGTTTTGCTGGTGCAAGCTCAGCAATCCAGTTTTCGATGCTTTCCGTGACTTCTTTTGTCAGACGAGCAACGCCTTGAGCTGTGCTTCGCTGCCATAAAAAGCCTTCGCTAGAGCGACACTTATCTAACAGCTCTTGCTGCTGCTCTGGCGTCAACGTTGAAAACTGTTTGTGTAGTTTCACGATAGTTGGACGACCAAGATCGCCGACATTGGGATACGCTTGAAGCAGTTCTAACGGTAATGCCGCCGCTTTTAAAGCGCCACTTACTAACGCTTCACTGCACTGGAACATTTTCGCCAATGCTTTCTGATCTTCAGCTTCACCACTATCTAGTTTAGCCTGCATCTCTTTACCTTTTTCGTACAAAGAGAGCGGCTTGTGAGCATTTGCCACATCAGACAAAAACTTTGCATGGTCAGTATTGATGTTGTCAGCAACATAAACCAAAAAATCTTGCTCCGCGAGGATACAAGACATGCGACGACGGCTACCATCTAAAACTTCAATCTTGCCATCTTTAGTTCTACGACCCACCGCTGGATATTGTTGGCCGCGCTCTTTGAGTGTGACTAAAACATCAGATAAAGCATGTTCGTTTAAGAACGATTGCTCACGAGCGTTATCAACAAACACCGTTGTTTCTGTCGCGACTTTCTCTGCAGGAATACGAACAAGTTCAAACTGAACAATGTTTTCACCTGCGACAGCTAGCTCAATCGTTTGAGCTTTTTCTTTTGCCGCGGTTTGCGCCTCTTGTGGAGTCACAACACGACGTTTATTCGTTTTGCCAAATAATTTCGCGTTTAATTCAGACGTTTTCAAAGCCATTTACTTATTACCCCTGATTCAATGACGGCCAATTAGAATGCAGCACACGCTCTAATTCCAGTGCGCTTTTATGAACAGCGTCTTGTGCGGTGGCTAGCGTCTTCTTACCGCCTTCAAAATCGCTTACTGTCAGATCAAATACTGTGCTGTAGGTATCGGCACAGGTTTCAAACGCACGGCTACGCGGGATAGTAGCCATCATAACTTGGTCACCTAGAAGATAGTTCATTTCAGTTAAAACAGAAACTTGCTTCTTATTGTCGTCCTCAAACATGGTTGGCATCAAGCGAACAAACTCAAGACCATTCCAGTCTTCCGGAAACATTTCATATACCGTAGGCAAATGCTGGAAGAAGTTTACTGTTGAAGCCCAGTCCAGACGCTTAGCCGCACAAGGGATTAACAACGCATTTGATGCATACATCGCATTCCATACTAGTGGGTCAACGTGTGGGCCGGTATCAATCATGATGATATCGAAGTCATCAGCAATTTTATCAATCAGTTGCTCTTTTAGCAGACGGACGATATCGAGTGATGGGTCTTCAGATAGCGTTTGCCATGCTTCAGCATTAAACATTGCGTCTTCTGGAAACGCTGAAATCGACTTTAAGTTCGGGTATTGCGTTGGCAGCAATACGTTTTTACGCAAAAATTCACTGTCAATTTCTACACCATCAGGCACGTTACCCAACATAATGTCTACAGCAGAATAGATATTGTCATGCTCTGCCATGCTGATTTGTGGGTTGAGGAATAAACGTAGCGAGCCTTGTGGGTCTAAGTCGATTAAACAAATACGGTAGCGTTTATCCAAATTTAGCGCTAAACATGCCGCTAAATGGACCGCTGTCATTGATTTACCTGTACCACCCTTCTGGTTCTGCACGTTAATAATCCAAGGTTTGTTACCTGAATTCTTCTTACGCTCATGAAATTTAGGCACTTCAGCCGCATCCATAAGCATATGTGCTTCTTCTAACGTAATTGAATAATGATTCGCGTTATTTTTAGTAAATTGATGGCCAGCCGCTTCCATCTTACCAATCGCGTCATCGAGCTTACGACGAGTTAAACCTGAACGGGTTTCCATCATCGCCTTAGACATTGGTGGGAAATAGTTATCGCTTCGCTCTTCTAAAACAATTTCAATACGGTCAGCTTGAACCTGCTGAGTCAGCTCCGCCAACTCAAGAAGGTTTTCAATCGTTTTTTCTCTTTTCATGCCAAATTCCGTTGGAAGGATTTATGCTTGCAATTGTACAGCAGTAAAGACCAAAAACAACAAAAAGGTGCACGAACATTTTGAATAACCATCACATAAAAAAACACTCAAATCGACGCTTTTATGATTTATGGTAAAAAACATAACTATTTTTAATTAAATAATCTTCGAATAAATGGACACCTTAAACTTAAAAATAAAAGTGTTACAGCGTCACTCATTTACAATGTAAATCAATTTTCTACCGGAACGATTATATTCTTAAGCTAAATTACGGATTATGTTAGGCCAACCTAATTTAAACAAAAAATAGAAAGCAATCTTTCAACATGAACGCTAATAACAACCTTGATCATGTATCCGAGCCAAAAAGGGCTGTTCAAGTGATGTTCCTATGGAAGTATGATCAAGGTATGCTTATGATCATGCTTCCATGATAAAACACAAATACGAAAGCATGATCATGGAAAAATAGAGTAGACGAGGGTGTAAACACGCGGATTAAATAAGATCCATCAATCGGAAATATGATCAAGCTATAGAATCTCTCGGAAGCATGAGTTTTTGTCTCTAATTTACGGTTGAATGCAGTCAGAATGGGGGATGGAGAAGAAATTAGTGGATAGAGAAGCCGGAACAATGAAATTGTTCAAGTTACTATGATAAATCTTACTCTCATGATCATGCTTCCTAAGAATAGCCCGAAACTAGGTTTTATTGCGGAATAAGAGCTACTTGGATGCATTTTCATCACATGAGTAATTTATCATCAATATTGTCTCCAGAACGATAGCTATCTCAGCTCTTGATCATCGATCCGAGTATCAATAACATCGACAATGCTCAATAAAATCCTCATTAAGATCATTATTAAACACAGCATCTGTGGATAACCTGTAAAAACATCATGATCATCGTTTCAAGACTCTTTTGATCATCTTTTCATAAACTTAATGATCATGCTTACGAGTAAATATGATCATGCTTTCAGGCTATTGTTGATCATAGTTTCAGAATTAACATGATCATAGTTCCGATATACATAAAAATAATCACTTTATAGAACATGCACTTAGCGGCAAAACGATAACCAGATCATTAGATCATATAATCAATTAAGATCAGATTAATCAAAAAGATCAGTTATTTAAAAAACAATCTTTTTTCTTTATTTATGATCTGTTTTTCTTTATTCTTCGGAACCATAGCACAACTACGGCTAGTGTGATCTGGATCTAAAATGACGGCTGATGAAAAAATTCTGATTAAAGCACCTAGAAGCCATAAGGATGGCCATCTTTTTGAGGTACATGAATCCTCTGCAGATTGGGTAGAGCAGTACCAACATTTCAAAGGGGTGACCAAAAGCATCTTAGAGTTGCTTAATCTGATCTCATTGCGAGGTTTCAGCAGCAAAGATGGATTGGTTTCCACCACAGAGATTGTGGAAGCAACGGACGGACAACTCACTCGTGCAGCTTTGCAACAACGCTTACGTGCAGCAGTAAACATTGGTTTGTTTACTCAAACTCCAGTGCGGTTTGAAGAAGGACTTGCTGGTAAGACGATGTTACATAAGTTTGTTAATCCGAATCAGCTTATTTCAGTGTTGGGGGCAACAAGTCTTGTTACAGACAAAGTACGCCAAAACGAAAAGCAAAAACGTTCAAAAGCATTGGCTCAAACCCAAGTGAACAAGCGTTTGTTGAATGAACATGGGTTGAATACCCCTCCAACGATGAAAGATGAAGCCGATCAATTTGTCGTGTCTCCAACGAATTGGGCTGGGATCATTGACCAAGCACTTGCACCACCAAGAACTCGAAAAAGTTATCAGAAATCCATGGTGTCGATCTCTGGTACCAAAGCGGTTATTGAAACGCGATCATCCAAAAATATCATGACTGTGGATGATCTGATGACCTTGTTTGCTCTGTTCACGTTGACCGTGCAATACCATGATCATCACAAAGATCAGTATCAACTCGACGCAGCACACGTGCCAAACAAGACGCCGTTATACATTACTGATATTTTGTCGCTTCGAGGCAAAAAAGACAGTGGTCCAGCACGTGATTCTATTCGCGACAGCATTGATCGTATTGAGTTTACCGATTTCCAGCTGCATGAACTTACTGGTCGTTGGCTAAGTGAAAACATGCCAGAAGGATTCAAAAGTGATCGTTTTCGTTTTCTTGCTCGAACCATCACTGCGTCTGAAGAAGCGCCTGTAGAGGGAAGCGATGGTGAAATTCGTATCAAGCCAAACTTGTACATTTTGGTTTGGGAGCCTTCGTTTTATGAAGAACTATTAACACGTGATTATTTCTTCTTGTTCCCACCAGAGATCTTGAAGCAACATACTTTGGTATTCCAACTGTATTCTTTCTTCCGTAGCCGCATGGTGCGTCGTCATACTGACTGCATGCTGCTGAGTGAATTAAACCAGAAGCTGGCACGTAACATTGAATGGCGACGATTCTCGATGGATTTGATCCGAGAGCTGAAGCGTTTATCGGATGGTAAGGGAACGGATGAGCTGTTTGTCGTGAATTTGTGGGGTTATCACCTGACGATCGAAACTATGATCGAGAATGACAAAGTGATGGACTACCAGATCGATATAAAATGCGATGTGGAAGAAGTCTTACGTTATTCACGTGCGCGAACAACCAACGCAGGAAAGCGTAACATGGCGCCTACGCTGCCAAACCCACTTCGTAATGAGATGGTTACCCGACAACAGCTTGAAGAGCTCTCAGGCATCATAGACGGCGAATTTGAGCCTATCCAACGCAAAGCGCCATCTCCAAGAGGGAATTTAGGCCGCCGCGTGAAGCAAAGAAAACACTTGGTAGAGATCAATGCAGACGAGATCACCATTACTTTATCTAAATATACCTCACCAGAGGCTCTAGAACGCAGTATAACGGCTTTATCTGCGATGACAGGGCACTCGTATGCCTCAATCAAAGAAGAGTGTTCTGATTACATAGAGAAGCTTGATTGGCTAAGGGTAGGGGATGAGCCAATTCCTTATGAGACATTAAGCAAAACCGTCGAGCTGTTTAACACTCAAAATGATATTAAGCATCTTACCATTGAGCGCTTGATTGCTGGATTAGCGGTACGTAGGAAGGTGTGCCGTCAAATCTTCGATGGCCATATGGATGAAATGGTATTCCGCGCTCTGGATGAAATGGCGATTTAAAAGCGTTGCTTGATGTGTATCAAGCAATAGGCGTGGCGTATTGATTTGAAATGTAACAATGTCTTTCGATGATAAAAAACAGACTTAACTCTAACAAATCACTGACATTAGGAGCCAAGCCTGAGACTACTATTTATCACGAATAGACAACCTTTTGTCCTTTCTGATGATTAATAGATTGGCTCATATTGTTACATTCATTCTGAATAGACTTCGCGAGTTTCTCCTCAGGAAACTCGCTTTTTTTTTACCTCAAATTCCTCAAAGTAAGCCTTGATCATTTTTCCAGATTAATGAGATAAACCTTGATCATGCTTCTTGGCTTCATTCCAGTGTAAAGAACGCATCAAAGCAACATGCGACTCGATCAAGTTATATGCTTGTTGTTGCCACTCATTTTGATCACATTGCTGATTACAAAACTCTAAAGCTAAAACGGTAAGGTGCTGAAGTCGCTTTAAACACCAATCTTTGATCAGAATATCGGTCGATACCTGACATGCCGCTTTCTCAAGCTTTGCGCTCGTGTAAAGCAAGGTTTGATACGCTTTTTGAGGATCTTGGTACCTAGCATGTTGAAACACACGTAAACAACCGTCTAGCCAGCAAGCAATCGCTTTGCTTTGAACTTCGTTTAGTTCTGGGCCAAACACGCCGTCGGGCGCTTGATATAAGATCGTTTCCAGTTTTTCAACTTGATCATGCTTCCGATGTTCATACCACATGGCGATCTGATCTTGCCAAGTCCTCAATTCCATTACGCAGCCTCAGTCCATTGTTTTACATAGTGATTGGGTCCTATTTGATCAAATTCGTCGACAATGATGCTGCTACGACTACGAATTTCATCGGCATCTATCGAATAGTTTGGCTCACTTTTCACTAAGTTACCAAAAGGAAGATCTGGATCGGGAACGGCTGAAATCAATAGTTTGGTGTACGGGTGCTGCGGATTCTTTAGTATTGAGTGTGTATCACCCCATTCAACGATTTGCCCTTTGTACATCACAGCTGTTTCTTCCGCGATATAGTGTGCGGTCGCCAAATCATGAGTAATGTACAAAAAGCCGATTCCTAGCTCTTGCTTCATGCGCTGCATTAGATTCAGTACCCCGAGGCGAATGGAGACATCCAGCATCGATGTTGGCTCATCCGCAAGAATGATTTGCGAACCGACGGCGAGAGCACGTGCTAAGTTTACTCGCTGACGTTGTCCACCACTAAGCTCGTGAGGAAACTTATTTAATGTCTCTTCAGGTAGTTCCACCAGCTTTAAAAGCGCTTCCAAGCGGGCAGGAATGTCACGTTCACTTTTGATTTGCTTATGAATCTTTAAAGGGCGTGTGAGATGATGGCGAATGGTATGAGTTGGATTGAGTGAGCCAAACGGATCTTGAAACACCATTTGTACTTTACTGCGATACTCTTGGAGCGCTGAGCGTGACGTAATCTCATTGATATTAGTGCCATTGAAAAGGATCTCGCCTTCTGTTGCCGGATAGACTTTAGTGATCAAGCGAGCACACGTACTTTTACCGCAGCCTGATTCTCCAACCAAAGCCAGCGTTTTTCCTGCATACAGATCAAAGCTCACGCCTTGGAGCGCACGGAAGGTTTCCTCTTTCGCTAAACCACCGCCTACTCTGAACTCTTTAATCACGTTTTTCATTTGGATGATAGGTTGATTCATGATTACGCTCCTGGTTGCTCTGGTTGTTTGTGGACATCGTGGATGTTTGGGAAAGAAGCCCATAGCTTTTGTGTGTAGGGATGTTGAGGATTATTGCGAATTTCGTATGCCTGATTGACTTCGACGATTTCTCCATGCCGCATGATGGCAATGCGATCACACAATTGGCTCATCAGCGCCAAGTCGTGCGTAATAAAGAGTACTGAGAAGCCAAATTCATCTCTAAGCTGGTAGATTTGTTGTAAAATCTCCCTTTGTACCACCACATCTAAAGCGGTTGTGGGCTCATCCATAATGATCAGCTTAGGGTTCAAAGACAAAGCAATAGCAATCACCAAGCGCTGACGCATTCCACCTGAAAATTGGTGAGGGTATTCCGTTAACCGTTCTCGTGGAATATTGACCAAGTCCAATAGTTTTTCTGCTCGATCTTTCGCTTGAGCGTTGGTGAGTCCTTGGTGATGACGCAATACATCTGCGAATTGCTCTTGGATCGTTAAGACAGGGTTGAGTGAGTTCATCGCGCTTTGAAACACCATGGCGATTTCACTCCACCTCAGAGCGGTTAGCTCAGAATCTGAGAGGCTAAGAATGTCTTTGCCATCAAACAATATTTTACCGCCAGAAATGAACGCTGGTGGCTTATGGAGACGGTTGATCGAGAATGCGATCGTGCTTTTACCACATCCCGATTCACCAGCAAGCCCAAATACTTCCCCTTTGCCGATATCGAAGCTGACGGATTTTACCGCATTGAAATCACCATTATCGGTGATGTAATCGACGCATAAATCTCGGATCTGGATGACCGGATTATTGTGGTATGCATGATTTAAGTTAATACCATCCATATAAACACCTTACCAATGTAAAAGATAATTATTATCATTATCAGGTGTGATGGTTTTTAGAAAGTGGCAAGCGGCGAATCAGTGAAGTGACTCGAAAGTTAGGCGAAATAAAAAGTGGTATCCGGCGTTGTTAATGAGGCTAAGGAAGACGAGAATTGAGAGCTGGATCAGCACACTTTTCTTAGGGGTAATTATTCAAATCTAATCGTAAATTTGCCCCTTGGCAAAACTTAAATGATGGATCTATTAAGGAGTTAACGAAAGGGCGGGAGGGGTCACATTTCCCTACAGTTTTTCTTACCACCTCGTTCCTGTTTTGCTATAGATTACGCATCGAAAACATGGTGTGTTCGGAGGAAATATGTCCATTAATTCTATCGACCATGACGAGATGACCAACATCGCTCACAAATGGGAATTACCTGATGAAGAAGCCGTTGTGAAGCCTGAGAAAACAGTGAAATCAGCAGAAGCCAGAAGACGCATTGAAGCGCTACGTGAAATCCGTGAAAGTGGATTGACCATTGAAGAAGCAAGGGAGCTTGGCTTGATACACTGATTGCTCTAGTTTGGTACAGCAATCCATAGGGTAGTCGTCGGACTGCCCTTTTTATTTTTCCTTCCATTTTAGTCATAGCGTCTCACCACAACATCTCACATCTCTTTATTTTTCTTATCCAAACGTTCTAATTCACCTCTCTTTCACCTAAAAAGTTCTAGATCCAAACTCATTTTCATCTGTGTAGAAGTTTGACAATCTTACCTAGCGTTACTAAAAGATATATCAATAGCGATATGCTTTTTGTTGATTATCGCGACCACAAAGCAAGGAGCGCGAGTATGGTTGACCAAATCCTTTTTTATGAGCCCGATGAGCCCAACGGTTTTCTTTCCAATTTTTGCCATGCCCCAGTCAATATATCCTCCCAAACTTGGCCCACCAGCGAACATTATTATCAAGCCCAAAAGTTCCTCGATGCGCAGTTACAAAGCAAAATTCAACACGCGAGCACTCCCGATGAAGCATTCGCCTTAAGCCGAAAATACGAACATTTCGTCAGAAGTGACTGGGAGGATATGAAGTTGGCCGTTATGGCTTTCATCGTTAGAGAAAAGTTTCTGCAAAATCCACCTTTAGCGCAGCAGTTAATGAGAACGGGTAACGCTTGTCTCACAGAGCATTCTCACAAAGATGCCTTTTGGGGTGATGGGGGAGACGGTAAAGGAGAAAATCATTTAGGAGAAATTCTGATGAACGTTCGGGCTGAGCTGAGACATGTCGAGCCCTACAATCTCGTGAAGTTCATCGATAAAGCCAAATTGCCGACCCAATGGGGCACATTTATGATGTATGGCTTCGTTGAAACTGCCACGAACAAAGAGCATCTTGCCCTCGTGTATGGAGAGCCTGCAAACAGCGCTGCACCGCTTATTCGGTTGCATTCGGAGTGCCTTACTGGCGATGCCTTGTTTAGTACGCGTTGCGACTGTGGTTTTCAGCTCAATAGGGCGCTACAAAATATTGTCGAAGAGGGATGTGGTGTACTGCTTTATTTGCGTCAAGAAGGACGTGGTATTGGCTTGATTAATAAAATTCGAGCTTATCACCTCCAGGACGATGGCGCTGATACTGTAGAAGCCAATGAACGTTTGGGCTTTGCTGCCGATATGCGTGATTACGCATTCTGTAAAGGGATGTTAGAGCATTTGGGCATTGATGCGGTGCGACTAATGACGAACAACCCACGTAAGCTGGCTGCGTTAAAAGCGGTTGATATCAACGTCATTGAGCGTGTGCCCTTGCAAGAAGGTAATAATCCGAGCAATCAACACTACTTGCAAACTAAGGCGAGTAAATTAGGGCACATGTTTGATCCTAAGTTTGTCAATCACACCAAGTAAAGCATCATCTATGTCTCAATAGATGAAAACGCCAACGATACTATCGTTGGCGTTTTCATTCGTTAGGTCATTTATTGATACCTTTGAATGATCTCATCAATTTCGCCCGATGTTTTTAACTCAGCCAAACGTGTATTGATGTAGTCCTGAGTTTCTGGCTGCATTTGGGGTGAAAAGGCCAAATAGATCGAGTAGTCGGGGATAACAGAGTCGAAAGATTGGATCTGAAAATCTTCTAGCGACAAATTGAGGCGTTTTAAGTTGTATATAACGCGTGATTCCATTTCGACGAAGGCTGTATCTCCTGGTGTTCGGGTTATCACTCGATATGCGGCATCATAATCTTTAACGCGTATTTCATTCACACTACCATCCTCAAAGAATGGGATTAAATTCGGATAATCAAAACCGAGTAGTAATACGATAGATCGGCCATGCATGGTGTCCATATTCTTGAACTCTAACGGTTTCTCACTACTCGATACCAATACATGTTTTACAGTGTAAATGGGCTCTTCAGACAAGTTTTCTGATTGCACCTTGCCCCAGTTTGGGCTGCCGTAAGTTAGCCAGTTTGGTTCGCCACCTTCTTCTAATATGGAAATCATTCGTTTAAACGGATAAGTGTGATAATTCACCTGATAATCCGATTCAGCGAAAATGGCACTGACGATGTCAGTCACAATCCCGGAATGCATTTGCCCCTGTTGTTCTATTTGAAATGGCCTTGCTTGGTCGGCGATAACGTAATAGTTCACTTCAGCGGCAGTAGCATAAGTTCCTATCGCAATAAAACTAAAAGCCAATCTAAGTAGAAGTCTTTTCATCGTATCCTCGATTATTATTTGCGCGTGGCTATATTTAGAGTAGCGCAAGTTTATCGGAGCGATTTCATATGGATGAAAAAGAGCGATCTCAACGTCGATTTAGTATCGGAAACCAACTTATGTTGGCGGTGTTAACGTTGAGTTTAATCTTTACTGTCATCATTTCCGCTGTGAGTTTATATCGAGTTTTTAACGAAGATTTAGCCCATTTGCACGTCGAGCTAAAGCAGGTCGAATCCAGTTACTTATCGAGCTTTTCTGCCAGCTTATGGGTGGAGGATAGGGAGCTGTTACTCACTCAAGCAGAGGGCGCAATGCGCATGCCCTCTGTGGATTATTTACGTATCGCTAATGAAGATGAAGTTATCGTCGAACTGGGCACCGCTCTTTCTGAGGATGTCGTAGAAAGAAGTTGGCCGATGCAATATCGTGTTGGTGATAAAACCTATGATCTGGCGACATTGACTGTTCAGGCGGATCTGAGCTCGATTTATGAAGATCTTTGGCAACAATTTTTTTTCTTGCTCACGACAGAAGCGATCAAGATCCTATTGCTCATAATTGGCGTGCTTTGGGTCGCCTTCCGCCTCTTGGTCAATCCTCTCCAACTGCTTTCTGGCGCCGTGAGCGATTTTAGTGGCGGGAAGGTCCCAAGCAAAGTTACGCTCCCAAAGCGTTGGTGTTTTGATGAAGTGAGCGTGTTGGCGGAGAAATACAACCGAAGCGTTGAGAAAGTCCGTGAGCATCAGACTGAGCTTGAAGAAGAAAGAGATAGAGCGGAAGTCGCCAACCGCAAAAAAAGTGAATTTCTTGCCACCATGAGCCATGAAATTCGAACACCGATGAATGGCATTATTGGTGTCGCTTCATTACTGGGTGACACCAAACTCGATCCTCAGCAAAAAGAGTTTGTAGAGATCATCGATAGTTCTTCTCACTCTTTAATGACGATCATCGACGATATTCTCGACTTTTCTAAAGTCGAAGCAGGTAAAGTCGAATTAGAAAATGCGAGTTATGATCTGCACCGTATTTTGGATGATGTGATCAGCTTACATACCGTCAAAGCCAAGCAGAAGAATCTGCAATTGCTTAGCGATATTGATCCTCACTTACCAGCGGAAGTGCAAGGTGATGCTGCACGCTTAAAACAGGTATTGAACAATTTGTTGAGCAACGCGATCAAATTTACTGATCGTGGTCATGTGAAGCTTCTTGTTGAGTTAACACGTCAAGAGCATGATATCGCCATGATTCGATTTCGCGTCGTTGATTCTGGCATTGGTATTGCGAAAGAGAACCAACAAGCGATCTTCGAACGTTTCCAACAAGCCGATGGCAGTACAACCAGAAAGTACGGTGGTACCGGCCTTGGTTTGGCGATTGGTGCTCAGTTGGTGAACTTAATGGGAGGAGAAATCCAGCTGACAAGTGAGTTGGGGCTAGGTAGTTGTTTTGAGTTTTCGATTCCAGTTGTAGTAAAAGCACGGTCTACCTACACGGAACGACCTAATGTTTTGACGTTTCCAAAAGTTGAAGATAATGAAACCAGCCTCCAGCATGACAATCAACCTTGGGTATTGATTGTTGAAGATACCATCGTAAACCAGAAAGTCGTGCGTATTATGTTGGAAAAGCTCGGCGTTCGAGTGAGCGTCGCAAATCATGGTGAAGAAGCGCTTCTGCTATGTGAGAAGCAAGCTTTTGACTTGGTATTTATGGATTGCCAAATGCCAGTGATGGATGGCTTCATTACTACTGAGCGTATTCGACAAATGGGAGAGTGGGGGAAACACGTTCCTATTATTGCGTTGAGTGCCAATGTTATTAAAGAAGATCAACAACATTGCTTTGACGTCGGTATGAATGAGTTTGTCGCCAAACCTGTGACCAAAGATCGGTTGCATCAAATATTCGAGCAGTTTTTACCAAAAGCGCTGAAAATCAGTGCGGGTCCCAAATAGTTAACTTGAAATTGATCAAGTTAAGTGCGTTTCTATTCTGCAATTGTAACTCTGTATGCTATAGTGCGCGGCTAGTATTTAAAGTACCTTGAGGCTGTAAATGTCGTTCAATCTATCCCTATTGCCGCCTGATGAAAAAAACAAAATCGAACTGGATAAACAAGCGTCGTTTTTGGTTTGGAAGCTCAGAGAGGCCAAATCTGGTCCTGAAGCAATAGAAGAACAGTTGTCCAAGATTAACGATGCTGATGAAAAAGCGTTTTTTCAGCAATCGGTCGAAAAGTACAAACGAGTAATGGGTGTCGCTTAACGCGAATCGTGACAACGGTATAAAACGATGTGGCGAATGAGGTAACCTCCCCATTCCTTTGCTAAGCGAAATTGAAAAGGTTTCGCTTTTTGCTAAAATCCTTCGCATTAAATTTGAATTTAGAGAGACATCCCGATGGGAAGAAGTTTTGAAGTGCGCAAAGCCTCTATGGCGAAAACTGCAGGCGCGAAAATTAAAGTTTATTCCAAATACGGTAAAGAAATTTACATGTGCGCGAAAAACGGCGGTAGTGACCCAGACATGAACTTGTCTCTTCGCCACCTGATCGCGAAAGCGAAAAAAGATCAGGTACCAGCGCACGTTATCGACAAAGCACTAGACAAAGCGAGTGGCGGCGGTGGTGAAGATTACCAACCAGCGCGCTACGAAGGCTTCGGCCCTGGTGGTACTAGTGTTATCGTTGACTGTCTGACCGATAACGGCAACCGTACTTTCCAAGATGTACGCCAATGCTTTGTTAAAGTGGGTGCGAAAATTGGTGTTGAGGGCTCAGTTTCTCACATGTTCGATCACCAAGCGGTATTCCAGTTCAAAGGCGACGATGATGAAATCATCCTAGAAACGCTAATGATGGAAGATGTGGACGTAACTGACGTTGAGCTAGAAGACGGTGTGATCACTGTATTCGCTCCTCACACAGAGTTCTTCAAGACGAAAACAGCGCTAAATGGTGCGTTCCCAGATCTAACGATCGATGTGGAAGAAATCACTTTCGTTCCTCAAACTCACACTCCAGTAGCGGGTGAAGATGCTGAGAAGTTCCAGAAATTCCTAGATCTTCTAGATGACTGTGACGACGTTCAGCAGGTTTACCACAACGCAGAGCTATAATTTCTTAGCTTCCACCGTTGTAAAAAGGCTTCCCGAGGGAAGCCTTTTTTGATCACTCTCTTTGCTAGCAGCATTATGCGTTGCGATATTTGGAATAACACAGTGACATGATTACACCAAAACAGATGCCTTGCGTCAGCATGGCCGTGCCGCCGTAACTAAAGAACGGCAGAGGGCTTCCCATTACTGGCAACAAGCCGCTCACCATACCTGTATTGATAAAAGCATACAGGAAAAAGCTCATCGCTAATGCGCCACTCACAAGCCTACTAAAAAAGTGATCAGACTGACATGCAAGCAACATGACGCGCGCGGTAATAAACAAGTACAGTGCGAGCAAGACTAAACTACCAACAAAACCCCACTCCTCGGCATAAGTCGAAAAAATAAAGTCCGTATGACTTTCTGGAATAAAGCCAAGTGTTCCTTGCGTAGCATTCATCCAACCTTTGCCTTTCATTCCGCCGGAGCCTATCGCAATCAAAGATTGGATGATTTGGTAGCCAGAACCTAACGGATCCGACTCTGGGTGCAAGAACTGAGTAACGCGGCTTTTTTGATACGTTTCCATGACGAAGAACCACAAAATTGGCGCCAACGTTAATATACTCGCGACAAAGCCACCGATTATTTTCCAGCTCATGCCAGCTAAAAATAAAACGAATAAGGCGTAAATGACGGTAAAAACTGCACCGTCTAAATCCGGTTGTAGCGCGATTAACCCTGCAGGAATCATTGTGATGAGTAAGCAGAATGCGATTTTCCTACTATCTGGTCTGCCACCTTCAATATGTAGCATCCACGCGATCATGATTGGAATCGAGAGTTTGATTAGCTCCGAGGGTTGAAAGCGAAAAAAGCCAATATCGAGCCAACGTTGAGAGCCATTAGTGCTATCGCCAAACAAAGCGACAGCAAGTAGCAGCGCAACCGCAATAATGTAGAGATATGGAGCTGAGCGTTGATAGCTAGCGGCGGGAATCGATGACATGACCAATATACAAACCAAGGTCAGTCCGCAGCGTGCTAAATGCTTGAAGAGCATGGCCTCATTAAAGCCACTGGCACTCCAAAGTGTTAGTGTACTCAATAGCATGATCGGAATGATCGCCATCAGCAGTGGCAAATCGACCCTGGGGAAAAAACGCTTATTCATTTTCTACGACCTAATAACGCACCCAGTTCGAGCGCGAAAACAACCAGAACTCGAGAGTTCGAACTATTCCGATGCTAAGAATCCTATTTGGAAATAACAGACACCATGCAAAGGTGTGTATGAGAGGAGCGTCGATGTCATCTGTTATGGGTAAGCTGCTTGGAAAGCTGTGGAATGGATAAATACACTAGAAGCAGGTTTTAAGCCAGTATTTTTATTCCTATTGTGGTGAAAGACAGACGCTTACAAACAAGCTGGGATAAATGTTCTCTTTAAGGATGGAATGTCATTCATCGCAGCAAACAACCGTTCACTCCGTATAAATGCCATTGGTCGCATGCAAAAGCAGCGTGCGATCTTCTCCCTTAATCTGAAACCATCAAATCACGTTCAACTAAGGACAGTACATGATGGTTTCTCAATCTCGCTCAATCAAAGCTCTTAAACTGGCAAGTACATTTATCGCCGCATTTGCACTCAGCAGCAATTTGGCTCTGGCTAACCCAAGCGAGCGCACACTCAGTCAGTTCAACCAAGCAGCGCAGGGTGATTCTGGTTTGGTTGATACCGTTTACGGCGAACTATCCAAACAACTCGAAGAGCAGGGCGCAACGCCGGTGACCTTGGTGTATTTAGGCAGTGCTGAGACGTTGCAAGGTCGTGAGGCGTTTATGCCTTGGAACAAGATGAAGTTCACCGAGCGCGGTCTTGCCACAATCCAAAAGGGTTTGGATTTAATGGCGAATCAGCCAGTACCACTTCAAGAGCAACAACGTTTACAAGGCTTGCCGGAATACCAACTAGCCACCGCCATGGCAGCCACCACCTTTACTTCTCTACCTGACATGTTCAATCACTTTGAGCGTGGCTACGAGCTGTACCTTTCTCTGCTCGATGAACCGAGTTTTAGTCAGCAACCTTTTGCGGCAACGTCTTGGATTTATCGCTACGCCATTGAAGCGGCACTGCGCGCTGAAGACGTTCAACAAGCCAAAACATGGTTAGCGCAAATGGAGCAGTTGGGCGACAGCAATCTAGAAACGCAAACCGCGAAAGCGCTGCTAGCGAAGTATTAGGGAGGCGTCATGATCGTTTTTAATCAACTTAGTCGCGATTACGCCCTTGGCAGCCAAACGGTGCGTGCATTGCGAGATGTGTCTGGTGAAGTATTTACCGGCGAAATGGTGGCATTGTGTGGACCGTCTGGCTCAGGCAAAAGCACCTTACTTAACGTGCTTGGCATGCTGGATACTCAATACCAAGGTCAGGTGACATTTGCAGGCAGCCCATACCCAATCGGACAAATGCAGGCGGCTAAAATGCGTCGTGAAAAGCTTGGTTTTGTGTTCCAAAAATTCAATCTTGTGCCTGTGATGACGGCGTTGGAGAACGTGGCGTATCCGTTACACCTCAACGGCTTTTCAAAAGCAGAACAAACCGAGCTCGCTACACAAATGTTAGAACACGTTGGCTTGGGCGAGTTTATTCATCACATGCCAGATAACCTATCAGGCGGTCAGCAACAACGCGTGGCAATTGCGCGCGCCTTAGTGCACAAACCGGCGTTGGTGATTGCTGATGAGCCAACCGCAAGTCTTGATAGCCAAACTGCCAACAAGGTCATCGACATTATGAAAGGGCTCGGACACGAGCTTGGTACCACTTTTATCGTCGCCACTCACGACCCTCGTATGGCATCTCGCTGCGATCGAACCATTGAATTGGTGGATGGCAAAACCACCCAAACGCACGCAAGTGTGGAGGAGGTTTCATGGGCAAGCTAATTCCTGTTTCGGTTCGCCTTGCTTGGTTGAACCTGCAGCGCAATCGCCGCCGTAGTTTGTTGTCGATGCTGATCGTTGCCATTGCCGTGTTTGCATTAACCAGTGCGGGTGGTTTTGGTCTGTATACCTACGACAGTTTGAAAGAGTCGACAGCGCGCGACACGGGGCATCTGACGTTAACCACGCCGGGTTACTTTGCCAAAGAAGAAGAGATGCCACTGAGTAACGGTTTAACTCATGCGGACGACATCACCAAGCAATTGATTGGCTTGAATGAAGTGCGAGGCGTGCAGCCACGAGTTGAGTTCAGCGGTTTGATTTCCAACGGCAACAAGTCCTCGATCTTTATCGGCATTGGCGTGAACGAACGCGAATTCGATATGAAAGGACCGTTTTTGGACGTGCGCGACGGGCAAATACTTTCCAACATTCATGCATCGCGTTATGACCCAGCAGAGCCAGAAGTGATGCTTGGCGTTGATTTGGCGAACAACTTAAGCGTGCACGTTGGCGATTGGATTACCTTGCTGGCGACCACTACCGACGGCGCATTGAACGCGTATGACTTCAAAGTTCGTGGCATCTATTCAACAGGCGTACCTGAGCTTGATAAACGCCAGCTGTACGTGCACATCAACAGCGCGCAATCGCTGCTCGGTTCAGACAAAGTCAGTGCGTTATCAGTCTTCCTGTTCGATACCAGTTTAACTAACCAAGTCGAGCAACAAGTGGCTTCGGTCCTGAGCAAGCAAAAGCAGAACTTTGGCGACCAAGATATTGAGATTACGCCTTGGCAAGAGCGCGCGTTCTTCTATCTCAAAGTGAAAGATTTGTACGACCGTATCTTCGGCATCATGGGTGCAGTAATGGCGTTGGTGGTCTTTGTCGCGCTGTTCAACACCATGACCATGTCGGTCACCGAGCGCACACGTGAAATCGGCACCTTGTCAGCTCTTGGTAGCTACCCTCGCGAAATCATTGCTGGGTTCTTGCGCGAAGCAGGGTTACTTGCGGTGATTGGCAGCTTAATCGGCGCTTTGTTTACTGCGTTAGTCACCGTCTTACTGATGGTCGTGGATGTGCAAATGCCGCCACCGCCAGGACGCACCGAAGGTTACCCATTGACGATTTACTTCTCTTGGGAGTTGGTGGCGGTCGCAGGATTCGCAGTATTGATGATTTGTTTGGTTGCGGCGTTTTTCTCGGCACGCAAAGGGGTGAACAAGCCAATTACGGAGGCACTGATTTATGTTTAATTTCAAATCACTATTACCAATTTCACTGTTGATGGTAAGCGGCATTGCAAGCATGAATGCCAGTGCGAATGAAACAGCGCTAGATGCACAACAAGTCGCGCAATTGATTGAAAAAGCGGACAGCTACCGCTTACAAGATGATTCCTCCAAAGTGGTGTCACTGGTGCGCTTATATCAAGACCAAGAGTTAGATAAAACCCGCCTTTACCACGTGTACACGCGTCCAAATCGTGAATCGCTGGTGGTGTTCAAATCAGCAGTCGAAGCTGGGCAAAAGATGCTGATGATGGGAGACAACTACTGGCTGCAAATGCCAAAAAGCCGCCGTCCGATTCGCATTACGCCAATGCAAAAGCTGCTTGGGGAAGCGTCTATCGGCGACATCTCAACCCTGACGTGGAGCCAAGATTATCAAGGTGAATGGAAAGCGACAGAAACCGTTTCGGTGAACGGAGAAAGTGTCGCGGCTTATCACCTTGCTTTAACCGCGAAAACCAAAGGGGCGAGCTATCAGAAGATCGACTTGTGGTTGTCTGAGCAAGATGCGTTTCCAATCAAAGCCGATCTTTACTTGCGCTCTGGCAAACTCGCCAAGCAAGCGCAATACGGACGTGCAAGCGACAACGGTGAAGACTACGTCAGTGAGATGACCTTGCTTGATAGCATTCAGCCGAGCAAAAAGACCGTTATCGAGTATCAAGAAATCGTACCTTGGCAGCTGGACAACAAGTTCTACAACCCAAGTTATTTGCCAAAAGCCAACACGACTCAGCTTTAGTCTGAGCTTCGTAAATAGAACCATAAAAACGAGCAAGGAAGTCACATGAAACCGCACCAGCCTAACCTTAACAAAAGCACCAGTTTGTTGATTGCTGCGTCGTTGTGTGTGGGCACAGCAGCCCCAGTTTTTGCCAATGATGAGCTGAGTTTTGAATGGGATTGGGCTGTCAGTTACGAAACTACCAAGCAGCGTGACAGCGCATTTATGCAGGCGCAGGGCAGTTCTCGTGATTCACTTAATGCACTGTTGGATGTGCAGGTGAATTATCAGAACTTCAGTGGTTTGTTCGCTCTGTATAGCCAAGGTTTGTACCTCAATCAACAAGGAAAGAGTGACTGGTGGAGTGAAGCTGATAACCAACTGCTGATTAGAGAGCTGGCTTGGCAAGGGGAGTGGCAAGTCGGTGATACCACTCTTGATGTGAGTTTGGGTAAGTTGCGCGTGGATTGGGGCGTGGGTTATGGCTACCGACCTTTGGATCTGTTTAAGCCTTATCGACAAAACCCGGTTGGCTTAGTCGCAGAAGAAGGTGCGGGTGTGTTTTCACTTTCACACTACGATATGGCCGGCGAGTGGACCGTCATTGCGACGGATTCAAGCTGGGGACAACAAGACCAAAGTGCACTTGATCAAGCCGCAGAGCAACAAGGTATTGGTATTCGTCGTTATGCGCTGGTGGGTGACACCGAGTATCAACTTATTGGTTATTACGATGATGTGCGCCTAGGTTTGCTTGGCGCCAGTGCCATTGCGGTGTGGGATGAATCCATTGCCATGCACGGTTCCATTCTGTGGCAAAAGCAAAGTGTCGGCTATCAGTTTCAGCAAGACGATCTTTACCAACCCGTTTCAGTTGAGGAGCATGGCAGCGCATTCCAAGCCTTAGTTGGTGTGAATTGGGCAAACCAAGCCGGACACAACGTGATTGCGGAATATTGGTACGACAGCCGAGCATGGTCGAAAAGCGAATGGCAACAAGCAATAGAACGGGGTGAATTTCTCTCTCAACCCCTTAATCCCCAAACGTCTCTACTTGCAACAAGTTACGCTCAAGGGTTTCAGCATGCCAATATCGTTCAGCATAACGTAATGCTGCACTGGAGTTGGGATGTGGAAGCATGGGCTGCATGGAATGGCAAAGCGGATATGGGCTGGCTAAGTGATGTAACCCCTACGTTGGATGTGATGCTGTCGCCGCAAGATGGCGGTGTGATTGTCACGCAGTGGCTTAACTACCAATGGATTGATACTGGCGATCAAAGTGTAGAAGTGGAAGTTGCCGCACGCTTTTTAACCGGAGACGACCAATCTGCTTACGCACAAATCAATGATAAGCATATGATTGTATTTAACATCAAAGGGAAATTCTAAATGTATTCAGCTAAGTTAATGGTAGAAAGTGGATGGCTACGCAGTGTGGTTGTCACGACTTTATTCTGTTTGTTTATCTCGGTAATGACATTGTCTGTTTGGGGTGGTCCTTACTATGTGCATGTATTGGTGAGCTTTGGTTTTGGTTACTCCGCCTTGTTCTTCTCTTGGTTAGTCGACAAGTTGTTTCCTAGCATCCCTCGTAGACTAGAAATTGCTTTGTCATTGACCGCCTGTTTGTTGTTTGGCGTCATTAATGCGCAGTTTTGGCTCGGTGAATACTTCGGCATTTCGGGCATGCTGCCAGTGTTGCTGATGGGCTTGTTATTCAGCGGCATGTGTTACTTTTATTTCCACGCACGAGAGAAAGAAGCGATTGCTCAGCGTGAATTAGAGAGTATCAAGTGTGAAAAGGCAGAGCAGGAACGTGCACTGTTGCTAAGTCAGCTTAAGCAGATGCAAAGCCAGATTGAACCACATTTCCTATTTAATACCTTGGCAAATATCAGCGCGTTGATGTCCCAGGACGTTGATAAGGCCAAGCAGATGTTGGATCAACTTACCGCACTATTACGTGCGACGCTAAAAATCTCACGTGAAGAGCACACCACGATTGAGAATGAAATTACCTTAATTGAAGCCTACTTGAGTATTCAGAAGATACGTCTGGATGGACGTCTAAGCTACAAAATTGAAGTAGAAGACGGTTTAGGAACAACAGAACTGCCACCGATGATGTTGCAACCTTTGGTGGAGAATGCCATTGTTCACGGTATTGAGCCAAAGCGAGAAGGCGGCGAACTCAGTTTACTCATCAAGCGCGAACAACAGAACTTGCAGATTGAAGTCAGAGACAATGGTGTTGGCTTAAATCATGTTAGTGGGCACATGGGCTCCGGCGTGGGTTTGAGTAATCTCAAGCAGCGAGTTGAAGCTTTGTTCGCAGGGCAAGGAGAGATTTCTATCAGTGAGTCTGCTCAGGGTGGCGTTTGTGTTCGCTTGACCTGGCCAATGGAATCGTAAGCAAGGAAGAAAGGAATGAATACAGGGTTTACTGCCATTATTGCCGATGATGAACCGCTATTGAGGCGTCATCTTGATAAAAGCCTAGCTGAAGTGTGGCCAGAGCTAGAGGTGATAGCCAAAGTCGCAGATGGTGAACAAGCGTTGCAAGCCATTGAGAAAAACCAACCTGACATTGCGTTTCTTGATATTCGTATGCCAGTTCTGGATGGCATGACACTAGCGCAAAAACTCAATCAACTCGCCAATCCACCTTTGATTGTGTTTGTTACCGCGTACGATGATTACGCCATCAAAGCCTTTGAACAAAATGCCGCCGATTATTTGCTCAAGCCTATCTCGGATGAGCGCCTCCTGACGACGTGTGAAAGAGTGAAAGCACGCCTTGCTAAGCGAGAGCAAGAAAGCAGCAATGTGCAGATGAACAGCCTGTTAGAACAGTTACAACAATTATCCGCGCCACAAACGCCGCAATATCTTCAGTGGATCAAAGCAACGCAAGGGGAAGATATTCATCTGATCGCCACGTCTGATGTGCTGTATTTCAAAGCGGAAGAAAAATACGTTTCTGTGTATGCCCAACAAGGACAAGGTAAAGTGCAGGAGTATTTGATTCGCACATCGTTGAAAGAGTTGATAGGGCAGCTTAACCCAGAACAGTTCTGGCAAGTGCACCGTTCAAGCGTGGTGCAAGTGTGCAAAATTAGCAAGGTAAACAAAGACTTTGCAGGCAGAATGTTTGTTCACGTTGGAGAAAACAAGCTCCCCGTGAGCCGTGCATCTCAAAGTTTGTTTAAAGGGATGTAATCGCTAGAACTGTTCACTCTTTACACTGTAAACTCGCTGCTCTTAACCCACATTATCAAGGAAGATAAATGAGTTATCGCGTCACTCTCTTAAATGCAACGGGAGAGTTGTCTCCACTCGCTGAGTATTTACATCAGAAACTTAATGATCTGAGCTCACAGCTTTCTAGTTACTTTGATTTAAGTAACCTCGATTTAAGTAACCTCGATTTACGTAACGTTGACCTGACCGTTAGCCCGTTTGATCGCAATGACGTACCGCAGACGGGGATTGGTGGCTATTGCTTAAGCGCCTATCGTGTAGAGATTCTGCTTGATACGCAACGTGCTGATATTAAAAATGTTATTGAGAGAGAACTGGCTGCGGTGTTAGCGCATGAGTTGCATCACCTGTTCCGTATGCGAGCGGGAGAGAATGGCGCTGCGCTTGGTGATGTACTGATTATGGAAGGGTTAGCTTGTCATTTCGAACGTAAGGTGAATGGCGGCATCACACCGAGCTTGTTTGAGCAAATCAAAGATCAAGATTGGCGCCCTTTCTATGCTGAGATGAAAGACAAGTTGACCAGCTTAGATTACAACTTCGACGCTTACTTTCTTGGCAGTGATGAAAGTCGCTGGCCGAAATACATGGGGTATTGGGTTGGGTACAACCTTGTCGCTGAATATCTGGTGGACTTTCAAGGCTCTGAGCTTGATTTAGTCGGAGCAAAAGCCGAGCTTTTCTATCAATAACTCCGGCACAAGCCAAACTCATAGGCTGAGTCATAAAAACAAAAAGCGCCTAAGTCATCAGACATTAGGCGCATTCTTCGTTTTATAGCGACGATTTCTCCGAAGAGGCGAATGTGCTTATTCGCTGATTGTCACTTTCTCAATAATGATTGGATCGCATGGTACATCAT
Organism: Vibrio sp. RM-41-2B; assembly: GCF_024744415.1. NCBI lineage: Bacteria > Pseudomonadati > Pseudomonadota > Gammaproteobacteria > Vibrionales > Vibrionaceae > Vibrio > Vibrio sp. RM-41-2B. Next base: position 330,664 of record NZ_JAMQWD010000004.1, read on the forward strand.
CGTGACCAAGCTTAGAGGTCGTTTTCACTTTCGCGATGCGATTTACGACATCCATACCCGCAGTCACTTTGCCAAACACCGCGTAGCCCCAGCCCAAGTTGGTGGTTGCGGTGTGGTCTAGGAAATCGTTGTCTTCCAAGTTAATGAAGAACTGTGCCGTTGCAGAGTGCGGTGCATCGGTACGCGCCATTGCGATAGTGCCAACAAGGTTCTTTAGACCTCGGTTTGCTTCGTTCGCGATCGGGGCACGCGTTGGCTTTTCTGCCATGTCTTCGGTGTGACCGCCACCTTGGATCATAAAGCCGTCGATAACGCGGTGGAAAATGGTGCCGTTGTAGAAGCCATCTTCACAGTATTTTTTAAAGTTCTTTGAGCTAACTGGCGCTCGTTCTAGGTTCAGTTCAATCTCGATATCACCGAAATTGGTGGTCATAATAATCATCTTGTTTGCCCCTGTGGGTGCTATTTTGGCGGCATTATAGCTAAGTCGCTTGAGGATAGTAGAAATAAAAACAGCGACGTTTTGGCATCGCTGTTTCTACTATTAAGTATGGTTAAGGAAGTTAAACCGTGAAGCGTCCCACCAAGTCGTACAGCTCGTTGGCTTTGTGATTGAGGTTTTGGCTGCCCGAGCGATTTTGATTGGCAAGGTGCGCCGATTGACTACTTTGCTGAGAAATGACTTCGATGCGTTGTGAAATCTCTTGTCCAACTTGGCTTTGCTCTTCGGTCGCGGTAGCGATCAGCGTGTTCATGTCCATGATATTCGCAATCGCTGCTTGAATATCTTGCAGCGCAATCGATGCAGCACGTGCTTCTTCTACTGTCGCTTCGCCACGTGCTTGGCTAGATTCCATCGCTTTTACTGCGGCATCCGATCCTGCTTTAAGTTGATCGATCATCTTGTGAATGTCACCTGTGCTGTCCTGAGTGCGGCTTGCAAGCTTACGCACTTCATCCGCGACAACTGCGAATCCGCGTCCTTGGTCGCCCGCTCGTGCCGCTTCAATGGCGGCATTTAGCGCAAGCAAGTTGGTTTGTTCAGCAATATCTTGGATGACTTCAAGTGAGGATGAAATGTTCTGCACGTCACTCTCTAGACGTGAAATTACAGTGCTTGCTTCAGAGACCTCATTCGCTAGCGCTTCAACGGAGTTAGCGGCGGAGTCCACGATATGCTTCGCTTGTTGTGCGTTGTCATCGGCGTTTTTAGCGGAATCGGCGGCTTGGTTTGCGTTGCCAGAGATCTCGTGAGCGGTGGCCGTCATTTCTGTCATTGCGGTCGCGACTTGTTCCGTTTCCTCACGTTGACCAGAAGCCAACTCATCCACTTGTGAGGCGCGTTGAGACATGTTGTTAGTTTCTGATACTACCTCTTGTCCGACATGGCTGACGCTCTTAATAATTCCTTGCAAGCTTTCAACGAAGATATTGAAGTTATGCGCGAGCTGCTTAAATTCTGGCACGCTAGATTCTTCCATACGCGCGGTTAAGTCGGCGTCACCTTGCGCGAAAGATTGGATTGAGCTGTCAAACTGTTCGATAGGGCGCATAATGCTACGGTTGACGAGTACGGCAAAAATGGCCACGACAACGGCAATAGAGACACAAAACATAGCAATAGCGGCTAAGGTATTGTTTAGCTCATCGTTTGCTGTGTTTTCCATCTCTGTAATGATCGCATCGATATCATCAGTATAAAAACCTGTGCCAATCATAATATCCCACTTGGGAATGAACATGGAGTAGCTGAGTTTAGGTAATGCTTCGGTTTGCCCTAACTTAGGGAAGTAGTAGGTTGTGAAGTCACCCGTTTTGGCGTTTTTCAACAGGTCTTGGATCAGGTAGTTGCCTTTTTTGTCTTGCAGGTTATAGAAGTTTTCTCCAACCCCTTTATTGTTTTTTCCGACAACAACACGCACGCCTTTTGAGTCGTACGCAAAAATATAACCTGATTGGCCGAACTCTAGCTCTTTGAGCACTGGAATAGCTTCTTGCAATGAGGCATTACGATCCAATAACGGTTTGAGTGCGGAATGAGCCATCTGCACATAGTTTTTCAGTTCCGCTTTCTTCATCGCCATCATCGTCGTGTGCGTATGATTGATTTGTTGTTGGTTGTAGGTACTGGTTTGGAGGTAGGTAAACCACATCATACCCAAAGCAATCGTTAACACGGGAATGATGGAAAGAATATAAAGTCGCTTTCTTATCGTTAGATTCATAGGTACTTCCTTACGTCTCGGCGCAGCGTTACAAACTGGTAAACTTCAATAGCTTTACCAAATAAAAGTGTTAATAATTATTTTTGTACTGATTGCAGATTAACCGAGTTGGCGGGTGAGAAGTACAGGAAGTTGGTGATCGTGGACGAGAGAGACTCACATTTTTAAGCAGGATCACAATTAGCGAGAGCATTGGCCCGAGTTGCAGCGGGAGCTACCAGTAAGCCAGTATGAGACACGATACCTATTGTTGGCAAAGCGCAGGTAAACCCAGTCTGCAATTGGCTTGAGTAATGGCCAACGTAGTGGAGCATATAGCCAACCTCGTCCGACAAACTGCCATGCTCGGTGAGTCACATCAAGACCAAGTATCAGTTCATTGTTGTCATTCAGCGCATGCAAAATAGTATTGGCTTTTTGCGCGTCTATCTGTGGGTAATCAGAAAATTCATCGCTGTAGATATCGACAATTTTTATCGCTTGTTTTACATCTCGTCGCTTAAGTGCGTGCATTTCTTTGGCGCACAGTGGGCAAGTTCCGTCATAAAATATGGTGAGTTTTGTCATTGCGATCGTCTTACTTGATTTGTCTTACTGAATTCTACGTGGCGATTTTTCTTTTGGTTCATTATGTTGCAGGTAGTGGTTCCAATTCGCGCGTATGTTCTCGTAGTTGTATTGGCAAAAGTCTTTGCGATCACGTAGGTAGTCTTTTTCAACTTCATCGAGAAGCGACTTGTACTGTTCCGGATCACTGCCGTACACCAAACATAAGGTAGAGAAGTAGCGTTGCAAATCAAAACTGTGCTCATCAATGTACTCACCGAAGTCGTAGTAGTCCGGTCTGTCATCGGACTCAAATGCGAACATGTCGGCGGCGCTAATGGCCATCTCTGCGCCATCTTCTAGGAAGTCAATCATTAAGATCGTGGCAAAATTATCGACGGCATCTTCTTCTTTTCCGAGAACAGGGATGTTTTGATCTTCGATGTAAGCATGCCCGGCTTCATGCAGCAAGGTGTGTAATAACGTATCTAACGCCCCTGTTTTTGGGGATTTTCCAAGGCGTTCTTCATACTGGTTATTGGAGAAGTAATTGAGTGATTCCAAATAAAAAGTGTAAGGAATGTGTATCGTGTGCGTATCGGGATCGTACATTGGGCCATCTTCTCCGCCGTAAACCAGTGTGAGTGGTTTGCGAAAAGGAAAGTGGATCTGAGATAGCTCAAGAAAAATTGGGTTTACATCGCTGTTTTGGATAGATTGCAGGGCGATGTTTTCATGGGTTGTTTCCACGGGAGAATATTCAATACGGATATTTTCCGCTGCAGTGGCAGATGAGATGGCACAGAGTAATAGCACAGGGAAAAGCGAATGAATTTTCATGTAGGGCTCTTGTTATTTGAATAACTTACATAAAAATTATACATGTTTTTGTGTGATGCATAATTGGGATTGTTTTTATCACCCAGAATCGGGTAGTTAGCCTCGAAAGACTACCATGACAACACCGTACATTTTGGTTGCTGGGCCCTCCAGAAAGCCGATCAAAACACGTTTACTCAGGAGACGATAGATAAGTGATTGGCTTTTAAGGTTTATTTTTTGGTGAGGCCAAGTTGAATTGGCTTTGCTCTTTTGTCTGTAAAAATGCTATTCAGCAGTTAATCATTATGGAATGAAACCATGGGATTGGTGAATGTCACTGAATTGAAGAAAATTATCAGCAATATGTTATAATCCGGCTCCGTTGTGACGAAAACGTTTGTTGCAGCTTGAGAGTTTCCTTGGATTCGGCTCGTTTACACACCATGAGCCAGAGTTGAAAAACTACGACAGGAACAAGCAAACCCAATTGTTTTGAACGCGATCTCGGCGTTTAGAGGTTACAACGGGAAGGAACTTTGTTTGATAGTAATTGACACATTCTGTTTAAGTAAGGGAGCCCAACGTGGTTCAGAAAGTGTCACCCAGAATTTACTCACAACACTATACCCCAAGCAGTCACGCACAGGTATTGCGAGGGGGCATTTGAAGGAGCTATATCGGCTCCTTTCACATTTAAGGGCTTGCTAACAGCGGAAAACTGACACATCGCTAAAGGAGCGTCCCTTAAACTAGCCTAAGGCGCATCTACACCAACTTTTGAGTATTTTCGAAACAGTAAAGCGAGAACATTTGCTATTGAATGAAGGTTAAATTAACACTCGATCATTACGGAGGATGAAGAGAACAATAATAAGAGGCGATATGAATCATTTAATATCTGTAGGTGCACTGGAGTCCTTCTTGGTCGCAATCAGTGTGCTTTTCCTGGGGCATTTTATTAATGCTAAGCTACCGATTTTAAAGAAGTTCAACATACCTGAGCCGATTGTAGGTGGCCTTATTGTGGCCTGCATGATTACTGCTCTTCATTTCAACGGCATCGACTTGGAGTTCGATTTGCCGTTACAAAATACGTTTATGTTAATGTTTTTTGCGACGGTTGGTTTGGCCGCAAATTACACTCAGTTGATGAAAGGAGGTGCGAAGGTTTTTATCTTCTTAGCTGTCGCATCGTTTTACATCATCATACAAAACGGCGTTGGCGTTTCACTCGCGGCGGCGCTCGGTTTAGATCCTTTGATGGGGTTAATTGCTGGCTCGATTACTCTGTCTGGTGGCCATGGTACAGGTGCTGCGTGGTCACAAACCTTCCAAGACGTGTATGGATTGGATAACGTTTTGGAAATTGCGATGGCATCAGCCACTTTTGGTTTGATCATCGGCGGTATCATTGGTAGCCCAGTGGCACAGCGCCTCGTAGAAAAAAACAGCATTGAATCGGAGTATGGTCGTGGTGGTCGAGATGCCAAAACTCACGAAAAATTCCCTGAGTTGGTGACCTACAACGAATATGAAGAAGATAAAGTAACGGCGAAAAAAGTGGTGGAGAAACTCTTCTTCCTACTGATCTGTGTTACTGGGGCGAAGTATGTTGAGCAATGGGTTAGCACGTATGAAATCTCATGGTTGATGATTCCAGACTTTGTATATGCGCTGTTCATTGGTGTGATCATCACGAACTTCTTAGAGGTGACCAAGCTTCGTAAGTTAGACGCAGAAACCGTCGATATGCTCGGTACCGTTTCTTTGTCATTGTTCTTGGCGATGGCATTAATGAGCTTGAAGTTATGGAATATCTTTGACTTAGCGATTCCATTCTTGGTCATTTTGGCTGTGCAGTCTGTGGTCTTAGCTATCTTCACTTACTACGTGACGTTCAAAGTGATGGGACGCAATTACGACGCTGCGGTTATTGCGGGTGGTCACTGTGGTTTTGGCTTGGGGGCAACCCCAACAGCCGTGATGAACATGGGCTCTATCGTTAACCGATTTGGCCCGTCGCCGCAGGCATTTATGGTGGTGCCAATTGTGGGGGCTTTCTTTATCGACATCGTTAACTTAATCATTTTACAAGGTTACATTTCATTCCTTGGTTAAATTTAAGTTCATGATCTCCTGAGGTCGAAATAAAAACGGTCACAACACAGGTTGTGACCGTTTTTTTATGGCTCGATTTTGGCCGTTTATCGAACGACGGATTATTGAATGGTTCGGCTGAACTTGAGACTAGCTGTCCAACCAAGAACGCCGACGAAAGCGTAAATGCCAACGTTTAACCAACCCGCTTGAGGAATTGCATTAAATGGGCTTGGTGCAACAATGGCGTGCAGTGGAAGGTAAAGCACTTCGGAGAAGAACTGATCTAGGCCGTAATAGCCAAATAGTGCGATTGGCATCCAGCGCAGCGCATAAATGGCGATAAACAAAATGACCAGTGGTGAGTTCACTTTCTGAGAAATAGCCATTGCGGTTAATGCCAGCGGTAACAGTAGAATACCGGCGAACAACATTCTGATTAAAAACTCTCCCCAATGCAGCAGCACGTAACCTAACGAGGCTTGGCGGTACAATAAAGCCAATTGGTGATCGGTAGAGATGTTCAGCAACCACAACATCAAATCTGCTGCGAGCACAAGCGCCGAGCAAACAAGCGGAATCACCAATAAGCCAAACCCTAGCTTCACTAAGTGAGTTTTTATGTCGCTGACCGGCATACTGCGCCAAAACATAATACTGCCCTCTGCGCGCTCTTTGCGCAGTGTTCTCGGGAAGTATTGAATGACTAACAAGATAGACAGCAGTCCCGCCCCGCCGGTGATCAACATGTTTACATCGTCACCAAGCTCTTTATGAATGTCACTGACATCACCACCAAAGCTCATTTGAAAAAACATATTGTGTTGTAGAGTGTCGTTACTCATTAAACTGACAAAGAGGATAAGTCCACATGCCAACACAAACAGTGGAATACGTAAAACAAGAGGGTTTTCTAACCACTCTTTTTGCAACATCGCGACAACTGAACGCATTACGCTGCCTCCTTCTGCAATGCTAAAAATAGATCCGCTAACTTCACCCCATGGATGGCCCCCATTGTTTCTGCTTGTTGGGCATACTGGGCTTTGAGTAACCATTTCGTTGAACCGAGGCCTTTTTGTGACGACAGTGGGTTCATCGCTTCAATTTGTGTGCGGTGCTCGTCGTTGGCTTCAAGAATGAAATAGTCTTCACTGATACTGTCCATCGAGGTTTGCAGAACGGGGCGACCATGCTTAAGAATCAGCACATCTGTCAGCAAGTGCTCAATCTCTGATACTTCATGACTGGCGATGATCAACACGCGCTCGCCGTCGTGAAACCATTCCAATAAGTGACGATAAAACGTATCACGATACACGAGATCTAACCCGAGTGTCGGTTCATCCAATATGAGGATTTGGGTGTTAGTCGCGATTACAATCGCAAGGTGCAATTGCACCTTCATCCCTTTGGATAAAGATTTGATGCGCGCACGAGGTTTGATGTCCGTTTGACGAAGCAGCGTATCTGCTTGAGCGCGATTGAACCCTGGATGCACGCCTTCGGTATAGTTAAGCAGTTGAGCGACAGTCATCCAATCTGGCAGAACGTTCACATCCGAGATGTAGGACAAGCTCTGCATTATTTTGTCGCGTTGCATAATGGGTTCAAATCCGTTGATACGAACAGTGCCTTGATATTCATGTGCGCCGAGTAGGGCATTAATAAGCGTTGATTTACCTGCGCCATTATGGCCGAGTAAGCCAAGTACTTGTCCTGCATGTAGGTCGAAACTCACTTCATGCAGTGCTTCTCCTTGTTGCTGATATTGCTTGGAGACATTGTTTACACTGACTAATGCGCTCATTGGTCACCTTTCAAGTGTGGTTTTAGTTGTTGAATGAATTCGTCGAGTGACATATCCAGACGCTGTATTGTGCCGGCTATCTGCGGAATTTGTTGTTGAAGAAAACGTGCCTTCTCGTCTGCGAGCAATTTGAGCTTTGCCCCTGAAGCGACAAACATACCTTGACCGCGCTTTTTCTCCACTAACCCCTCATCAACAAGCAATTGATAGCCTTTCATGACGGTGAGGTGGTTAATTTTCATATCCGCAGAGATGCTACGAACGGAGGGCAGAGCATCGCCTTCTTGCCAGATACCTTGCAGTATTTGTTGAGTGATCTGGTCAGCCAACTGTCGAAAAATCGGTTGGCGATCATGCCAATTGGTCATGAGTGAATCTCTTGGCTGAAATGGTGTTATATATAGGTATAACACCTAGTGTGCCGGAGAGAAAGTAATAATTTAAAATTAAGCGTATGTTCCAGCCTTCGCTTTCCCTAAATATCTACCTATGTGATAGCTATTTTGAAGACTTTATTGTGAACATAAATTAGACACTTCTCATAAGTTGAGAAGTGTTATTTTTCTAATCCAATCAAGGTATTTACCACCAGATTGGTATTGGTATTCTCATATAATGATAATCAGTGGGATTTTGGGTGCATCCATTTCTTACTTGATGAGAATTTGTGGCAAATACACCCTAGAAAACAAAAGGTTCGAGAGGCAATCTGATTGACTTAGGCACCTATCTCACGTTGAGCGCTTGCTCAATGAATGAGAAAGAGGAGAGTAAAGAGGTCTCATGAATCAGGTAATATCTATCGGCCCACAAGAGTCGTTTCTCGTCGCAATTTGCGTGTTATTTTTAGGGCAGTTCATTAACACCAAATTACCAACCTTAAAGAAATTCAATATCCCAGAGCCAATTGTTGGTGGTCTAGTCGTGGCTTGCGTGATCACGACGATGCACTTAAATGGTGTGGATGTATCATTTGATTTGCCACTGCAAAACACCTTTATGCTGATGTTTTTTGCGACGGTTGGCTTAGCCGCGAATTACACCCAACTTATTAAAGGCGGTGCGAAGGTTTTCATCTTCCTTGTTGTGGCATCGGTCTACATTCTTATCCAAAATGCGGTCGGCGTATCCTTAGCAACCGCATTGGGGTTAGATCCACTCATGGGGTTGATCGCCGGCTCTATTACGCTTTCTGGCGGACATGGAACTGGTGCGGCGTGGTCGCAAACTTTTCAAGAAATGTATGGTTTGCACAATGTCCTAGAAGTGGCGATGGCTTCTGCTACGTTTGGCTTGGTCATGGGCGGGATTATTGGCAGCCCTGTCGCGCAAAAGTTACTCAACAAGCACAACTTAGAATCGGAATACGGACGCACCAACCAAAGCCATCAGAGTTTCCCTGAATTGGTGACCTATAACGAACATGAAGAAGATCGTGTCACGGCGAAAAGAGTTGTAGAAAGCTTATCCATTATTTTGCTTTGCGTGACAGGCGCGAGCTATCTGGAGAGTTGGGTGAGCAGTTTTGGCATCAAGTGGTTGATGATCCCAGATTTTGTTTATGCGCTGTTTATTGGTGTTGTCATCACCAACATCATGGAAGTGACCAAGGTGCGCAAGGTTGATTTAGAAACCGTTGATATTCTTGGTACGGTTTCGCTATCGCTGTTCCTTGCCATGGCTCTGATGAGCTTGAAATTGTGGAATATCTTTGATCTTGCGATCCCGTTCCTTATTATTCTTGCTATTCAGTCGGCCGTACTCGCGGTGTTCACTTATTACATAACATTCCGCATGATGGGCAGTAATTACGATGCCGCGGTGATCGCCAGTGGACACTGTGGTTTCGGTTTAGGTGCCACACCGACTGCGGTCATGAATATGGGCTCTATCGTGAGTCGTTATGGTCCATCACCACAAGCATTTATGGTAGTACCAATTGTCGGTGCATTCTTCATCGACATTGTGAACTTAGTGATTTTGCAAGGCTGTATTGCTTTTATTAAATAGCCCCCGCTTCTTTCAACTTAACATAACAAAGCCAGTCCCTTGAGATTGGCTTTGTTATTTGTAAAACGAAATCTTGTTTCTCTGACTTCAAGCCGTGAAATCAATACGTTACTATGATGACATAGTGTTCAGTTTTACAGCAGCATGAGGTACCCACATGTCTGAAAAAATATCGACGTCGGCATTAGCGAAAATGCGTAAGGTTGAAGCCAAGCTGTTGTTTGCCGATCTCAAACGTGCTGGCTACATTGTTCGCCAAGACGAAAAATGGATTCTGACGGAAGAAGGCGCCAAGTTTGGCGGCGAGTATGTGGATCACCCTAAATTTGGCCAGTTCATCGTCTGGCCGACCAATTTACATATTGAGCTGACTTCCAGCTCAGGGAAAACATTAAGCGCCACGCAGCTGGGTGAAAAGCTGAAACTGAATGCGAAGCGCATGAACCAACTGTTGAGTGAGTTGGGGTGGATCGCCAAATCTGAAGAAGGTTGGAGTGTCACTGAAGCCGGTATACGCGCTGGTGGCCAGCAAAGAACCGATAAAGAGACACAAAATACCTTTGTCGTATGGCACGATGTGGTGCTGCGTAATAAGCGTCTTAAGCAGTCTGTCATTGAATTTTTAGGGCAAGATGCGGAGTCACACTCCACGGATAAATCGTACTCAAGCTTTCGCCAAAAGTTTGAAGCCAAACACCGAACATTAGATGGGCATTACGTGCGCTCTAAGGGAGAGTTGCTCATCGACAACTGGCTGTACTTGGCTGGTGTGGTGCACGCTTATGAACGTCAGCTGCCGATTGACCAAGATGTCACCAGTGATTTTTATTTGCCAGGCGGTAAAGTCTATTTACAGTTTTGGGGAAGTGATACTGGGGAGATGGCTGAGGCTGACCGTGAGACCATTCGTACTGTTTATGAGCAGCATCATTTTAACCTTATCGAAGTCGAACCGAGTGAACTAGACAAGTTAGATGAAGTACTGCCTAAGCGTCTTCGTCAGTTTGGTATTAAAGCTTATTAACGACTTAAGCCCGCTGTTCAGATAAGAAAAAACCCGTGATTGATCACGGGTTTCGTATTTTAGTGTGCATCTAGGCTGTCATCCTATGGATTAAAAACCTTTGATGTTTTCCGCTTCTAGCTCCGAGAAGTACTTCACTGTCTTCACTTTCAGTTCTTGTTGAGCTGGCTCGTCACATACAATCACTGCTTTAGGGTGAAGTTGAAGTGCAGAAACCGTCCATAGGTGGTTTACACAACCTTCTACTGCTGCTTCAAGTGCTTGAGCTTTGTTATGACCTGTTACCAGAATCATCACTTCTTCTGCGTCTAGCAGTGTACCCACACCGATAGTCAGTGCGTATTTAGGCACTTGGTTGATATCGCCGTCAAAAAAGCGAGAGTTCGCAATGCGAGTGTCTTCAGTCAGTGTCTTGATACGAGTACGAGAAGACAGAGATGACGCTGGCTCGTTGAACGCGATGTGACCGTCGTTACCCACGCCGCCCATGAACAGGTTGATCTTGCCGTAAGACTTAATTTTGTCTTCGTAACGCTTACATTCTGCGTCGTGATCGTCAGTGTTACCGTTCAGTAGGTTGATGTTTTCTTCTTGGATATCAATGTGATTAAAGAAGTTGTTGTACATGAACGAGCGGTAAGACTCTGGGTGATCCGCTGGGATGCCAATGTACTCATCCATGTTGAAAGTCACGACGTTTTTGAAGCTCACTTCGCCGGCTTGGTAAAGCTCGATTAGGGCTTTGTAGGTTGCTAGAGGAGTGCCACCAGTTGGTAGACCCAGAACGAATGGACGCTCAGCAGTAGGTTTAAAGTCGTTGATACGCTTAGCGATATGCGCAGCTGCCCACTTACCTACTTGTGCTGCTCGAGTTAACGGGATAAGTCTCATTTTGTGCCCCTAGTTATTGGAATTTACGATGTACCGAAACATTAATTCGCATTATAAAATAAGTAATGGCGAACTGCTATTGTTTTAGGTCAAAATTTTGCTTTTTCTTTAACCAGTGTTGATTTTATCGACTGTTTTTATATCTAAATGCTTTTATAAGCCGATTTTTTACAAAGAAATTGCATTATGAAACTGACGAATTGATAGATAAAATTTATGATCTAAATTAAGTTCTGTCTTCGCACTTAACCTTGTTTTTTAACAACCTACAGAGTGTGAAATCGCACACGAACTTCAAATATTATGGGATGGACATGGCACGACGCTCATTCCTTAACCATAATTGAAATGTGTAAACCAGTGAGGAATTCGGTATGAAAAATGAGTTAGATCCGAGCAAAGTACTACAGGCTTACGAATGTGTGATGAACAACGGTACACCAACCGAATTTGGCAAAATGTATGAAGGTGTAGAAGCGTTTTCCGATTACGACGGGTACAACGTTTTCTTACGAGGGAATGGTGTTGAGCTAAAGGTTGGCTTCCACAATACCTATCAATTGGAGTACGACCAAGAGCACTTGAAAGAGAGCTTTTTGAAAAAGATCGCGATGCTTGCAAAGTAGGCTGGCAGCACTAAATACTAAAAAAGCCCTTGGGATAACGCGCCCTTGGGCTTTAGGAGAAGAAATGAGCTTGTTTTGCTCGCTCAGTCAAACCAAACGAGCTTTCGCCTATTACCTACTGCTAGAAAAAGGCGAGCATTAGTTTATTTGGTTATTAATCGTCTTCGACCAAACTCTCTTCAATGTAATCTTCTGTCGCGTCAGGCTTATTACGACCATTTAGCGTGTGGAAGCGCTTGCGACCACGAGCAAGTTGGGTGTACTTTAGCCACGTACGCTCAAGTTTTGTTTTTGCTTTGCCTGGGTTTTCTAGCACCTTGATGAAGTGTTTCTCTTCGCTATTTTCAGGTGTTAATTCGCCTGACTCTAAGCCAAGCATAGTATCCCCATAAATTGTTAGGATTTCCTCTTCCGAGAGAGTAAAATCGCCAGACTTTGCAAAGCCGCGTGGGAATTTTACGTTGTCGTAAAAACGTTTTTTGCCATGACGGAATTCAGTGTCAGACATGTCAACAGCCTCTGTAACCGTTATTGATGAATGTAGTGAACTACGGCGAAAATTAGGCGTAAAGCTAACAAAAGAAAAACAAAACTTTTTTGTCGTCATGATTTTAATTAGTTGTTAATCTGGTTTTATATTAACCAGGAGATGGTTTATGGATGTAAAAGTCTTTCGAACATTTTTAGAGCTGGCAAGGGTTCGTCACTTCGGACGCGCCGCTGAGAATCTTTATATTACCCAAGCTGCAGTGAGCGCACGTATCAAACAATTGGAAAGTTACTTCGATACGCAATTGTTTATTCGTGATCGAAATAACATAAAGTTGACCTCTGCAGGTGAGCGCTTAATCAGTTATGCAGAGGTGATGGTCACCACATTGCAACAAGCGAAGCTAGAGTTATCGCTTGAAGATGGCAAAGCGCTGCAATTGACGTTAGGTGGTACGCCAAATATTTGGGACGCCTACTTGCAGAACTGTTTAAGTGTCGTCACGGATTCATTTGGAGGCTATGGCTTTATGGCTGAAGTGATGGGGCGGGAAATGCTCAGTCGCAGCTTGCTAGAGCGCACGTTAGATATGGCATTTGCGTTCGACCAAATCAAAGCTGATGAGCTTAACTGCAAAAAAGTGGCCGATGTTGTTCTCGTTCTGGTATCGACTGAGAAAGACTCTTTAGACTCCGTTTTTGAAAACAAATACGTGTATGTGGATTGGGGAACGCGCTTCTCATCAGAACATTCTGAACGTCACCCTAAGATCCCGGCTCCGTATCTGCGCACGTCAACAGCGCGTATAGCATTGGACTTTATTTTAGAGAAGGGCGGTGCCGCTTACTTACCCATCTCTCTGGTAGAGCCATTTATCGCTAACGGGCAGCTTCACAAGGTGTCTGGCGTAGAAGATTGGTGTCGCCCTATCTATTTGAGCTATCGTAAAGCTAGCTCGTCGGTAGACGCGATTAAGCAAGTGGAAGAAATTGTCAAAGAGATCGATCCACTGACGGCTTACAGTTTTCAGCAAATTGGTTCCGGCACTTCCGACGAATAGCGTTGAGTGAAAAGTCAGAGAAATTAAAAAGCCGCCTTGGCAAATCCAGGCGGCTTTCTTTTTATCTCGATGAATCGATAGCTATGGCAAGTCAAATAGCAGGGCGGTTGTGCTCTCGTTCGATGTATTGCGTAAAACAACCTTACTTTGTTGTTCGATCTTCGCGCCGTCGCCCGCCGTCAAGGTGGTATTGTCTATGCTAAGGCTCCCCGTTACTTGGTGAACGAATAAGTTTCTACCCGATTCTATCTCAAAGTTAAGTTCGCTATTTGGTTCAAGAATTAACTGATGTAATGTGGCATCTTGCTTAATAAGTAGCGTACCGTTTTCTCCTGTTGGAGTCGCGATAGTTGTTAATCCAGGCGTGCGACCAAAGTCTTTTTGCTGATAACCTGGTTTGGTTCCAAATGTATTTGGCTGAATCCAAATTTGTAGAAAGCGCAGCGTGTCGCGGTTCGACGCATTGTACTCACTGTGGTAAATCCCTTTCCCTGCCGACATGAGTTGGAATTCCCCTGCGGGTAATGTTTTCACGTTACCTTCGCTGTCTTTGTGCGCGATAACACCTTCCAGCACATAGCTGATAATCTCCATATCACGATGGCCATGTGTATCAAAACCTGCGCCAGGTTGGACTACATCGTCATTGATGACTCTCAATTCAGAAAAGCCCATATGTTGTGGATCGTAATAGCTACCGAAAGAAAACGTATGTTTGCTATCAAGCCAGCCAAAGTTTGCTCGACCTCGGTCTGCTGCATGTCTTACCGTAATCATAGAGCCTCCTTAAGAGAGCTTTTTGTTTAAGAAGTTATCTAATGCTGCTTTACCTGCGCCAGAGAACGCCAGAGAAACGCTCGCTGCCAGTAATGCTAAGCCAAACTCGTAACCGTTGTTTGCCATGAACAAACCGTTTTCAAAGTGGACGGAGAATATCGCTACCACCATCGTGAACGCCAAAGCAACCGCTGCTGGTCGAGTTAGCAGACCAAGTAAAATGAACAAGCCGCCAAAGAACTCTGCGCTGCCCGCAAGTAACGCCATGAGCACGCCAGGACCTAAACCGATAGATGCCATCCACTGACCAGTGCCTTCTAGCCCGTAGCCACCAAACCAGCCAAACAGCTTTTGTGCGCCGTGCGCCATAAAGATAATGCCGATTGGAACGCGAAGTGATAGTGCGCTGTAACCTGCGTTTGATGTGGTAATTTTCTGTAATAGTGCTTTCATGATTCTGTCCTCTGACTCTTTTCAATGAGTGGGAAGCGTGTGCTCCCGTGCTGTTGAGAACAGTTTAGGTGGCGGTGAGAATAAAAATAACGGGAGTATTTTGATAAACTCGTTCTAAAAAATTGAATAATGGATTTTTGTTATTTTTAATCAGTTGCTTGAGTGTTTTTTATGAGTTTTTTTATGCCAGTTTTGTCGTGTTTTAAATCAGGTTCCATCATTATTTTCGATAAACATTTTTGCTGTTAAACAAAAAAAAGAGCACAGGTTGCTGTGCTCTATTGCTTTCGCTATTAACAAGGGAGAAAGGTGTGTTAAAGAAAACCGTCAGAGGTTCATTAAGCTCTCTAGTGACTCCTCTACATTGTTGTAGTGATAGGTTCGAATATTACGCCCATCCGTGGCATTAATTTGAATTTCTGAGATCTCGTTATCTGAGTCTCGTTCGATAATTCCAATTGAATGATCTACGGATTTACTGGTAATAACCTTTTGGTTTCTTAGTACAATTACGCAAGTGTGTAAGTCCATGCCAATTCCCTTTAGCCGACGTTGTTGTGATGTTCTGAATCTAACTTTAGTGTACAAAAGCGCTAATGCCAATAAATCTCAATATTGAGTTCCGAAAATGGCTAATGGTAGGCGCTTAAGCAAGCTACAATAACACTATATTGAACGATGCCTATGAACAATAAATGACAAAAGGCATGAGCAAGGAAAGCACTATGTTTATTCACCCCCATACCTCATTGACTTTCGAGCAGTGTCATAAGGCGCGAGTCGCGCGAGACAGCCGTTTTGATGGGCGATTTTATGTGGCAGTGAAAACAACGGGGATCTTTTGTCGCCCAATTTGTCCGGCTAATTTACCTAAAGAAGAAAATGTAGAGTACTTCACCGATAAAGCGCAAGCTCTCCAAGCGGGGTACCGTCCTTGTTTGCGCTGTCGACCTGATAGCGCGCCGGGTTCTTGGGCATGGAAAGGCGTAGAAACGACCTTTCAACGAGCGATTTCGTTAATTGATCGAGGGGAACTGCATCACCACTCGGTGTCTGAGCTAGCAGAGCGTGTTGGGATTTCGGATCGCTACTTACGTATGTTGTTTGAGCAGTATCTAGGCATGTCACCCAAGCAGTATGCGCAATATCAACAATTAATGTTCGCCAAACAGTTGCTTCATTCCAGTTCTATGTCGGTCACCGAAGTGGGGTTTTCGTCTGGTTTTAACAGTACACGCCGCTTTAACGATGCTTTCCAAAAGTTTCTCAAATTGACGCCTTCTCAAGTCCGTCGCAAAGAGTTTGACGGTATGGGTAGCAATCGAATTGCCTTGCCTTATCGAGGTGAATTGAATTGGCAGCACATGCTGAACTTCTACCGTTTACGAGCGATTGAGGGGGTTGAGCTGGTGAGTGATGAGAGTTATCAGCGCAATGTTTGTCTGGATACCAGTAAAGCATGGTTTAAAGCGACCAAAGGTGAAGGGTACCTAGAGCTAGCGTTTGAAATTGAAGATGTAACGAAGCTGCAAAACTTGGTGTCTGACATTCGTCGTATGTTCGATCTTGACGCCGATATTTGTACTGTTGAGCAGCATTTGGATTATGTTGCACCAGGGCTTGTGTCGAGTAAAGGTATTCGGATTCCTGGTGTATGGAATGCATGGGAGGCTGGAGTTCGAGCGATTTTAGGCCAACAAGTGTCGGTTAAAGCGGCGATTGGTCAACTTAACTTATTGGTGACCACACTTAGTGGAGAGTCAGAAAAACGCTTTTTCCCGACACCAGATGCGATAGCTAATACCGACGTGAGCTTTTTGCGCATGCCGCAAAGCCGTAAAGAGACGCTAGTGCGCTTCGCCCAGTTCATGCAGGACAACTCAGAAGCCGACCCCCAGAAGTGGCTAGCCTTGAAAGGCATTGGACCTTGGACAGTCAGTTATGCTCAACTGCGAGGGCAATCTCAACCCGATTGCTTTTTAGATAAAGACTTAGTAGTGAAAAAGGCGATGCAGCGTTACCCATCACTGAATACGCACACTGCGGCCCCTTGGGGAAGCTACGCGACGTTTCACTTATGGAATCAATCATGAAAACATTTTATACCGAAATGCCGAGCCCATTAGGAACGGTGACCATCCAATCTAACACTGAGGGCTTGCTTGGCATTTGGTTTGAAACATGCACCACTAAGCCGAGTGAACTGGGAGCGCGAGACGATCAACACCCGATTTTGCGCCAAGCTGTTACCCAGTTGAATGAATATTTTTCTGGCCTACGTAATGAATTTGAGCTGCCTTTGGCGGCTACAGGCACGGATTTTCAAAATCAAGTTTGGCAGGCACTAACGACCATTCCATACGGCGAAACGTGGAGCTATCAAGATCTCGCCAACGCGATTGGCAACCCTAAAGCTGTGCGCGCTGTTGGGTTGGCAAACGGAAAAAATCCTATTTCTATCGTGGTGCCTTGTCATCGCGTTATTGGCAAAAGCGGTAAATTGACAGGGTATGCTGGTGGAGTAGAGCGCAAGCAACGTTTACTTGCGTTGGAGCAAGGTACACCGCTTTAAGTGAGGCGATTCTCATATTGTGATTAAGCGTGCTGCACAGGGGAAATGATAGTGTAGAGTTTCATATTCGTTATACGAATAGAAAAAGGATAATAAGGACATGCCTTTCAAAACGGATTTTGATGCATTCATGAGTGAGTGTTGGCAGCATCACGAAGCACAGCCCGAACAAACTTATGCTCAATTGGAAACGGCTCTGAGTGAGGTTGAAAACGTTAACCACATCGAGCGAATATTTGCATTGATGCTGCATACCGCGATTGGGCACCTCCAGCGTCCAGAACCGTTTCTTGCTTGTTTAGAGCGCTTTGATGAACGCAAGGTTGCCGAGAGTTCGGCATTGCAACGCAATATTGCCGTTGCGCGCTACTTCGTAGATGGCACTGACAATATGGAATTATTGGAAGAGCAAGACCAACGACGAGTTTACGCTTTGATTTCGAATGAACTTTCTGCGCTTGCTCAGCTTGAACTGGCGAGCCAATGGCTGGCGAAAGCCGCGCTAGGTATGACACCACAAGATGCTGAAGGGTCGCTAGCGCGCTCTATCGCAATCACAGCAAATAACTTGGCGTGTCAGTATGAAGCGCTGGCTGAGCGCACGGATGTGGAAAAATCGAGGATGCTAGAAGCGGCCAAGCTCGCGTTGGATTACTGGAAAGTGGCGGGTGGTTGGATGCAAGAAGAACGTGCTGAGTATCGCTTAGCGATGAGTTTACTCAAAGCGGGTGAAGCCGGACAAGCCAAGCAGCATGCCGAGCGCTGCGAAGCCATTTGTCAGCAAAATGGTGGTGACGCGTTTGAGCTGTTCCATACGCATGATTTGCTGATGCAAGTGCACTTCCATCTTAGCCAGAAATATAAAGCTCAAGTGGATGTGGGGATGCAGCAATACTGCACAGCGAGTTCGTTGACATGATCTCAACGTTGAATAAAAAAGCCCCGAGCGAATGGCTCGGGGCTCATATTTTGTAAGTTCACTCATTACACGATGTTGATTATGCTATTTGCGCTTTTGCCTGATATCGTCCTGGTTTATGGTTCATCGCCAAAATCAAGTTTGTCGCCACGGCACCTAGGACGGATAGAGCGATAAGGTGCACATCCACAATAAACAGCGACATCACTACGATGGCACAATCGAGCGCCATCTGAACTTTACCAGCTCGAATCCCAAAACGTTCCTGAAGGTACAACGCTAGAATGTTAAAACCGCCTAAACTCATCTTGTGACGGAAAATCACCAACATACCTATTCCAATTAACCCACCACCTAGAAGTGCTGCATAGAAAGGTTCGATTCGCGAAATTTCAATCACATGATGCAGATGATCGACCGCAAAAGAAACAATTGAGACCGCAATGAAAGTATTAATGGTGAAGCGCCATCCCATGCGCATTACAGACAAAATATAAAAAGGGAGGTTGAGAGCGAAAAATATCTGACCAAAGCTGAAGTCACTCACTTTGGTAAGGAAGATCGCCAAACCAGCCGTACCGCCAGTGAGCAATCCTACTTTGCTGAAAAATATTACCCCAAGCGACACTAACGCACTGCCGAGCGTCAGAGCCAAGAGGTTCTCTCTTAGGCTATGATCTTTATCCATAAAATTTTTTCCTTGGTTTAAAAACCGCGCCGGAGACAACACGTCCATCCAACGCGATAAACAGTTGCCAAAATAGCAACTAACAAATCGGCCAATAAAATGTCGCGAAAAGTGATGAATGTCGAGTTTTTGGACAAGATTGTGCTGATGCTAGCCTGTTTAACATAATGTACACAGGTAGAAAAACAACAAGGAAAAGTTATGATTAAGACAGTCGGCACTACCCAAATCAACGCATTACATCGACTGAGTTGTCACTGCGGAAAAGTTGAGCTGGAACTTGCATTACCTAATGGTATTGAGAAGCCGAGACGATGTGATTGCTCCATGTGTCGACGTCGCGGCGCGATTGTGGCATCTGTGCCTCTGAATGGTATTCGTATCGTGCAAGGCGAAGACGTTTTGAAGCTGTATCAGTTTAACACTCGCACAGCGAAGCACTTTTTCTGTGGCGAATGTGGTATTTATACGCACCATCAGCGTCGCTCTGACCCGAGTGAGTACGGCTATAATGTCGGCTGTTTAGAGGGCGTCAACCCATATGAATTGGGAACTATCGAAGTGATGGATGGCGTTAACCATCCATCTGACCGTTAGGTTATATCGCAAGTTAAGCGCCTGACGCGCGGTGCTTTTAGGTAAATAAACCGCTATTCATCCACAAATGCACTGCAATACTGGCCGCATAACCCAAGGCGATGACGGGAGCCCATTTTAGGTGGCCAAAGAAGGTATATTGACCACGCGCGGCTCCCATTAATGCGACACCTGCCGCAGAGCCAATTGAAAGCAAGCTGCCCCCCACACCCGCAGTCAATGTGACAAGTAACCAGTTCCCCATCGACATGCTTGGTTCCATAGTCAGTACAGCAAACATAACCGGAATGTTATCGACGATGGCAGATAGAACACCAACCATCACGTTGGCCCAGACAGGGTTCCATTGGTTGTACATGACGTTTGAAACCAGTTCGAGATAGCCAAGTAAGCTCAAACCGCCGACACACATCACTACGCCGTAGAAGAACAGCAAGGTATCCCATTCTGCTCGAGATACACGGTGGAACACGTCAAACGGAACGACTGAACCTAAGCGTTTTAATGCGTGATCGTCGCCATTGGCAATTGCCATAGCCGCTTTTTTTGCCAAAGAATGTTTGAGTGTTTGGCGTAAGAAGTAGCCGAAAAATTGTAAGTAGGCCAAGCCCATCATCATGCCCATAACGGGTGGGAAGTGCAGCAAAGCGTGGAAAGAGACTGCGGTGGCAATCGTCAGAATGAATAGTGCGACAATACGTCTCGCGCCGCGTTTCAGTTCTACGTGTTGGTGAATCGTATTCGGTTTG
This sequence comes from Vibrio sp. RM-41-2B, assembly GCF_024744415.1. NCBI lineage: Bacteria > Pseudomonadati > Pseudomonadota > Gammaproteobacteria > Vibrionales > Vibrionaceae > Vibrio > Vibrio sp. RM-41-2B. The sequence goes on from NZ_JAMQWD010000004.1 coordinate 351,020, forward strand.
GTGTTTGGAACAAAGAGTGACATCAAAAACGCAGGAACCAAATAGTTCACCAGTGACGGGACGAATAACGGGATGAATTCAGCAAAGCTGACATGCCCAGCTTGCCACACCATCAGGGTCGTAATGTCACCAAATGGGCTGAATGCACCGCCAGCGTTGGCAGCGATAACAATGTTGATACAGGCAAGATTCACGAATCTAGGATTATCACCGGAGACTTTCATCACCACAGCGCACATCAAGAGGGCTGTGGTTAAGTTATCGGCAATCGGTGAAATAATAAAGGCGAGAAACCCTGTCAGCCAAAACAGCTTTTTGAAGCCAAAGCCTTTGCCGACCATCCACGCCTGTAAGGCATCGAAGAGTTTGCGCTCTTCCATAGCATTGATGTAAGTCATCGCTACTAATAAAAACAGCAGCAGTTCCGCGTATTCCAACAAGTTGTGTTCTAGTGCGGATTTGGCGATTTCTGGCTGGTTGTGTTGAGCAAAGGTGTAGCCAATTAGAATCCAAATTAACCCTGCAGCGAGCAGCACAGGCTTGGACTTTCTCATTTTCAGATACTCTTCCAACATAACCAGTATGTAAGCAATCGAAAAGATAATGAGAGCCGCGTAACCGACACCAGAATTAACAAGGTTCAGTTCATTGGTGGGGGCAGCAAAGGTGGCGCTAGAGAACAACAAACAGCAGAAAGCCACAATTGGATAGATTGGCATAGACATTTCTCCTTTGTCTGGTTGGAGAAATATTAGCCACAAATTAATGAGTTAGTTGTGAGAGAGCTCGAATTAACAGTAGGAGTTAGGAAATGATAGTGTGCGCCACTATTTTCTGAGTGACGCAATGCTTGCTGCGCCAAATAAAACCACAGCGGCATACAAACCATAAGTTAACCAATGGCTAATCTCTAAAAAAGGAACGAGTCCTTGACCTGCCCACATACAGCCTCCGTTTAATGAGCAATGTTGTAATAGTCGAGCCAATTTAAAGGAAATGAACAATGTTTTTTGTGAGTGACGGCAAATTCTGAAGGATTAGAAAGTCAAAAATTGGTCAGTGAGAGAGAAATCTCATTTTTAACTGGCTAGCTCTAACCCTTTTGAGCTAGAGCTAGCTATATCGAGCGCTGAATGGATTTAGCGCAGCAGCCATTTTCTCAACGGCGAAGCCTCAATTGCTTTCACAAGTATTATGGTTGCGACAATCGTTGCAGGATAAATAAATGCGTCTTTCGCGAGGTGTTGCAACCCGATAAATCCAGCGACATTCATCATTATAATTATCACAAGCAGATGGCTAACATAAATGCCTAACACGCTAGGAGATAGTTTGAATACCCAAGGCATATCGCCAAAATGTGGGTGGACTAACAGCCACATGAAGACACCCAGGGCCCAGATAACAGTACCAAACAGGAAGTCGTGAGAATTAAAAGCGACCTCGTGTTGCATTAGCCAATAAGCCTCACCAAAATGCAGCGCCGTACCAAGAAGAATGCATCGAATCGTATTGTTTCGCGACCATCGCCACTGCTCTTCTCGTGCTAGATAACCCAGTGTTACCAGCAACGTACTGAAAAACGGCCCATTACGAGTAAAGAAAGGCGCTGGCAGATCGGTAATGGTCAAATAACTGCCAGCAAACACGCCGTATATGTATAGCAATACGGCGGTTGGCAGTACCAATTGAGCCATATTGATATGCACGAGGAAGGCAATTAAGGCAACGGCAATGACCAGAGCTGGAATAAACCACAGGTGAACGAGCCCGCCTTCGACGAGTGAATTGAACGGGGTCGACATTAAGTAGCCCCAGTAGCCCTGCCTTTCGGCGAGATACCCCGCCTCAGCGACAGTTTGCCACTGGAATGGCATCAATAAACTGATCACGCTCCAAATGAGCCAAACCTTCATCAGTGGTTTGGCGTAGTTTTTTAGTGTTTCGATAGGTGCGCGGCTTAACTTGGGCTGGATAAGATAACCAGAAATGAGAAAAAACAGTGGCACAGCAAAACGAGCCAATTGGTTGAGCATATAGCCAACCCACGGTATTCCATCCCATTGCCAGTATGTCAGGGCCATCTGGCAGTGCAATCCTATAATTGCAAACATCGCAATAATACGCGCAAACTCTAAGCTGGCTATTTTTTGTTTCTTTGCCATTACATTACTTACCTAAATAAAAAAACTTAGGTGAAAGTAGCAGGTTGTGGCTGAATTAATGCGTGAAAAAGTCAACAGACTCGCGCTTACACTGAAGCTGTGTTTAAATTTAAGACTTACTTCAAACTTCTTAATTATTAACCCATTAACCAACTCAATACGTGATTAGCGAGTCGAAAATGACACTAATGTATGGTTAGACCAGTTAACTCTAGATTGCAAAAAAGAACGATCGTGCTAAAAATAAGATTATGCAAAAAGGAAAAGTGACAAAAGAGTTTATTCTGCAACGGGCTTTTGAGATCGCCAGCGAAGACGGATTAGAAAGTCTTACGATTGGTGAGTTAGCCAAGCAATGCGGTATGTCGAAAAGTGGTCTGTTTGCTCACTTCAATTCGAAGTTGAATTTACAACTATCGGTATTGGAGCACGCCAATAAAGTGTTCGCTGCTCGGGTTATTGAGCCTGCTCGTGAAGCAGGGGATGGCAATATCGAACGTAAAATTCGAGGGTTGCTCGACTCTTGGATGACTTGGAACCACGCATTTCAAGGAAGTTGTATGTTTCTAGACGCTTGGAATGACACGGCAGATAAAGATTGCCCACTTCAGGCCGGACTGCGTAAATCCATAGACACTTGGCTGAGCTACTTGGAGATCCAAATAACGAAAGGCAAAGAGAAGCAAGAATTTGCAGCAGACTTAGATACACTCCAAGCAACGTTTGATTTATACGGTCTTTATTTGAGTGCGCATGTTTTTTACTCAATTAAAGGTGAGGAAGAAAGCTTGCGCCTGTTTTGGCAAGGGATCGACAACTTATTTTCTCGCTGGAAAGGCTGATACCAGTTATTCGCTTTCCAGATTTGTAGACATAAAATCATAAAGAGCGGCTGAGTTCGCTCTTTCTTATCAGCATAAAAAGCACGACCGTTCTATTTTTGTGCGTAGCTGATAGTTAAGGACATAATCATGAGTGAAAAAATTTACTTTAATACATCGCAACGTTTCAGTATTAAGCGCAGTTTGGTGAACATTAGTACTCGGTTACACCACACACTTGCCCCGTCACATGCAAAGAATACCGCGCGTAAGTTGCTCCTGACACCTGCTCGCACAGCACCTAAAAACACCGAACCTCAAGGACTTGCCAAGGGTGAAATTAAAGGGCATGCAGGCATTATCAAAACCTACACTTTGGGCTCTGGACCTATTTGGGTGCTAACTCATGGTTGGTCTGGCACCGCAAGTCAGTTTTATCCGTTGATGGAACATATTGCGTCGAAAGGGTTCACCGCTTTGGCATACGATCATCCAGCACATGGTGAGAGTGAAGGGCAGTATGGGCACATTCCGGGTTTTGTCAAAGGGTTAGAAGATGTGTTAGATACGGTAGACGATATTGTTGGTCTAGTTGGGCACAGCATGGGCACCGCTTCTGCTCTTGAGTGCAGACATAGCAAATTAGAAAACAAGCCTTTACTGCTTATTGCACCGGTATTGAATTACGTAGAGAACCTATTCGGTAGCATTGCGCGTTCAGGTTATTCGATGAAGCTTTTTAATGCTGTGGTTTCAGAAGTTGAAGATCAATTTGGTTACCCATTACAGTCAATTGATCCGCTAAAGCGTTTGGCTGAGCGCTCGTCTCCAGCCATCATTGTTCATGATGAGCAGGATAAGTTCACTAAGTACAGTATTTCTGCACAAGCCGCTGAAGAGATTGAAAATGTTGAGTTAGTGACAACGCAAGGTCAAGGCCATGGCCGAGTGATGAAGTGTGCACAAGTCTTCAGTAGTTTTGACCGTTTACTCGATCGTGCTTGGTAATCTTCATGCTTGCTAATTGGCTCGATCCGTTTTGGGCTAATTAGATTTGAAAGTAATACCTCGGATGGTTTTTCGTCTATGGTATCGCTTTTCTCGTTATGAGATAAAAACAAAAAAGGACAGCCGAAGCTGTCCTTTGATCGTTAACTTTACAGAAAGTCTGCAAGGTTGGGCTTAGTTACAGTTAGCTACGCCAACTTCTTTCCAAACGCCCCATTCGCCAGATTGGCTAGGATCGTCACCCTGAGTCCACCATTTCGCTTCCCAAGTTTTACCTGCATGAGTGACTTGGTTGCCGCCTGTGTACACTGCGCTTGCATCCCATGCGTTGTCACAGGTACCAGGGTTTGGATCGGTTGTATGCTGTGCAACAACAACAGTTGCGCTTGCCGTTGAAGACGCTTTGCCATCGCTCACACTTACGGTAAAGCTTAGGCTAGTGTCTTGCGGGTATTCAGCAGCAGTGAAAGTTACTTTAGAACCTTCAACCGTTGCGTTCAAACCTTGAGGCAGCGTCCAGTTGAAAGTAAGAGTATCGTTGTCTGCATCGCTAGAGGCTGACGCATCTACAACCACAACGTCACCAGCGTTTGCTGTTGCTGGAGCAACAACTTGCGCTACTGGCGCATTGTTCGCTGGGTCAACCACACCTGCTGGCTTCACCGTTACTACAACAAGGTCAGATGCCGTTGCACCTTCGTTGTCAGTCACTGTCAGCTTGAAAGTTAATTGCTCCTCAACAGTAACCTCTGCTGCATCAAAGCTTGCTTTCGCTGTGTCTGCGCCTGCTAGTACCACTGCTGTACCAGATACTTGTTCCCACGCGTAACTCGCGATAGTACCGTCAGAGTCTTTCGATAGGCTACCATCTAGAACCACACTTGCTGGGCCAGTTACAGATTGATCTGCGCCAGCAGCTGCGGTTGGTTTACGGTTTGGTTGAGGAACTACACCGCCAGCCATACCTTCGTGCATTGCGTTGAGAATGTCACCATTATCCGCGTCGATTTCCCAAGAGAATAGACCCGCAAGACCTAGAGACTTCGCGTAGTTACCTTTTGCTAGCACTGAGCGATGGTCATCAAATGTGATCAACTCACCCGTTGTGCGGTTCCACACCCATGGTGCTTCTGCTTGTGCATCATAGCCGTACTCGAAACCGTTAATGCCAGTGTTGTTGGCACCTAGCATAAATGACTTAATGCCTTTGTAGTCAATTACGCCATCTTCCCAAACACCTTGCGCTGTGCTGCCCTTCAGTTTACCTGTTGCAGTACCTGTCATTGGGTCATTTGGATCGGTTAGCGTATCTGGAGTTACGCCTTCCCAGCCACGACCGTACATTGCTGTACCAAGTACTAGCTTGTTCGCAGGAACGCCTTGAGCAAGAAGAAGCTGGATGCCGTTATCTGCTGTGTAAGCAGGACCTTTGTACGGTTCGCCGTTCTCATCAACGCCACTACCGTCACACTGACCAGGGCGCATGAATGAACCACAGTAAAGCGCAGTTTGGTGACCAGGAACGTTGTTCCAACCGCCATAGAAGTCGTAAGTCATCGCGAAGATGTAGTCCATGTATTGAACCGCATCTGCATAGTCTACGTCTTCAATCTTATCGTAACCGACACCGATAGCTGACGTTAGCTCGTAAGTACGGCCTGTCTCAGCTTCTAATTCATCAAGCATTACGCGCAATTCACGCATCAGTGCGATGTAAGCAGGGCCATCGTTTACAGGGTCGCCCTTATCCGCGGCTGCACCGCCGCCACCTGGGAATTCCCAGTCGATATCAACACCGTCGTAGAATTTCCAAGTTTTCAGGAACTTCTTAACCGATGCGACGAATGTGTCTCGGTTTTTCTTGTCTACGAAATCGAAGAATGGGTCAGACAGCGTCCAGCCACCGATAGATGGGATGATTTTTAGATCAGGGTTACGTTGTTTCAATGCCATTAGCATTGCGTAGTTACCCTTGATAGGTGTGCTGTATTCATGACCAGCTTGTGGGAAGCTCTTCTGATAAGCGGCCCAAGGGTCGTGGATCACGACTTCGTAGTCAGGCACGCCTGTACAAGCGGTTTGTAGTGCATTGAAGCTGTTGCCGCCAACAGACTTCACAGACTCATTTGGGCCACAAATTGGGATAAAACCGTAAAGGATGTGAGTCAAGTTGTCGACTGGCATGTTATCGACCGTGTAGTCACGACCATAGATGCCCCACTCAACAAAATACGTACCCATCACGACGCTTGGATCGGTATTGTACGTTTTGTTGTTTGGATCAACATTCATCGTCAGTGGCTTCAAGTGAGAACCATCGGTATCTGCAATCGTGATTTCAGCTGGTGCGCTTTTCGCACAACCTGTCGCATCACACGCCTCGATTTCCATTTGGTATAGGCCGCCCTGACCATATTCAAATGTCGCTGTTGTTTGGCTACCAGTGATTGGGCCGGTTGCTACTTTTGCACCATCAAAATAGACGTTGTAAGTATCACCTGGCGTGCCACTCCACTGGTTAAACTTAACAGTGATCTTCGCTTGCTCATGGTATTTCACCATGTCGTAGTAGCCTGACGTGGTTTCCATCGCGAGTTCAATTTTAGAAAACTGAAGGTTGTTGGAACCGTACATATCGATACTTGGTGCGGTTGGAGCCGCAACTGCAGCACCTGATAGTGCTAAAGCAACGCCAGCTGCACATAGGTTAAATCGAATCATAACTTCTCTCTCAATCCTTGGATTCATGTTCTACCTAGAACATAGGCTGCTCTTGCACCAGATAAGATGATTGGATTTACTCCATGTGCAAAAGCATCACACTCAGCATTTCAGAGAGTTTTTTTTCGTCAAAAAAAATTAAGACGGTTTTCGAGGCACTTGAGAGAACTTAACTAAAACTCGCACTCTGTTACACAGAAAGTGTCAGACTGAGTCAATAATTTATAAAATCTCAGCAGAAACTAAAATTATTGTTTACTCAGTATCGGGTGGGATAAATGCGATGAATACCTTATTTCATTGTTTATTAAGGTTTTGTTTCATTGAAGTAGAAAGAGAGTTGAAAGGAGAAATAGCCGTGAAGACGTGCTAGTCACGGCTGAAATGTTCACTTAATGCAGCGCGACGTTTTGAAGCCGCTCCGGTTTCTGAGCCTTGAACGGTATGCTCAAATCCCTTACGGATGAATCGTTGATCTGGAATAAGAGGCTCAATACGGCGAATCTGAGGTGAAAGGTGAGAGCCCGAGATCTGGTACGCGGTTTTTCCTAATCCAGTGTTCAACGTGATGACCTTTCCATCGAATTCAAATTCTGTCGTGATGAGTCGATGGTTTCGATATACCCCATCCTCTGTGAAAGTCAGACGTTCTGTTTGGTAGGGTGGCGCGCCGATCTCAATCCACTCGCCGTAGACTTTTTCCGGGTCAATATGGTCTTGATAGGATAGGTGGATTTGATAGCTGAAAAACGTCAAAAGACCCACCCCGAAAACGGCAAATGCGCTTTTGAGGACTTTGGATTGGTGGCGAGCCCAAAATGAAAGTTTTGGTTCCTGTCTTGTTTTCCGCCTTCGGCGAGCTGAGTCCGTCATTGGTCTACTTTTCTTCCCTTTTTTAATATGGTGGAAACCTTCCTTCTCAAAAACAAACAATCCCGCCATTAAGACTAAGAAATTATGATCTAATGTCCACTTTTACATTCGGATACACTCTTATTGATGGTTTTATTGTTTGCTAGCGTTAACTAATTCACCGACTTTATCTCACTAATTACGTCGTCTGGTTAAGCCTAGAAAAAGGTGGCCTCGCTCAGTAGCAAAGGATGTGCTTTATAACGTTGAACTTAATGGCTTTCAGAGCTTGAGTAACAGGAAGAAACAAGGTAAAAAAGAGCGGACTTTTGATAAGGAAACCAATAATGAGTATTAAGGAAAATAGCTATTTTGCAGGTAGTGTAAAATCACTAGGCTTTAACCAGAATGATCAGGACGTTAGCGTTGGTGTAATGCTTCCTGGTGAATACACGTTCGGCACTCAAGCGCCTGAGCGTATGACGGTTGTAAAAGGTGCGCTTGTGGTCAAGCGTGTCGGCGAAAGTGATTGGACGACTTACCAAAGTGGTGAGTTTTTTGAAGTGGAAGGGAACTCCTCATTTGAGCTTCAAGTGAAAGACGCGACCGCGTATTTATGTGAGTATTTCTAAAGCGCACTTTTTGCCTGTGATAAAGCCACCTTCGGGTGGTTTTTTCGTCTATGTGCTTCACTTATAACGCATCTTTTGGTTATTTGGGTATATACTTAATAAAAATGTACCCATCGACCAGGGAGGAAGTGATGGCAGTACAACGCAAGCATTCTGATCTCCCTCCTCGTTATGAGGACAAAGATCTCACCAATGAGCAAAGACATCGTTTTACCGAGGTCGCCAATGCAGCCCATAAGAGACGTGAATTCTATCGACGTGCTCTAGGAAAAGGCTTAATGGGCAAAGTGAAGGACCGTGCGTTTAAAGGCCAATTCGGTCGCCAGCAAGATAAGCCGAGCAGAGTGCTGCAAGCTGTGTGGCTAATCGTATTTCTGGTGCTGGGGCTATGGGTGATGCATGTATTCGCTTAACCGTTAGCAAGCTTCTGACACAGCCGGCGTTTCAGAGGCTGACTTCTCTTCGGTATTGCAGTGTTCGTAATACGCGTATTGGTTTTTCCCTGTGTGTTTAGCCGCATACATTGCTTTATCTGCGCACCGAGTCAATTCAGATAAATCCTTCGCATCTTGTTTGTAGATAGCAGCGCCCACACTCATTGTTAACTCGTTAATCATATCGTAGCTTCGGTAGCCTTTTGGGAATAGATTCACAATACGCTTCAAAATGCTGTCGAGGTCATCTTTACTGTTTATGTCGTACAGCATGAGCACAAACTCGTCGCCCGCAAATCGAGCGATGGAGTAGTCGTGTTTGTCGGTTTTTCTGTCTTTATGGCGAACATTGTTTTTTAATCGAGTTGCAAAGGCTTGAAGCACTTGGTCACCAATATCGTGTCCGTAGGTGTCGTTAATATGTTTGAAGTTATCAATATCTAGGAAGACCAGAGCAGTGATGCTGTCATCAGGTGAATGGTTGATCTCATCGAGCTTTGCTCGCGCCCAAGTTTCAAAGCTCCAGCGGTTGGCAAGCCCTGTGAGTTGGTCAAAATACGCCAACTCTTCAATCCCTTCACGATAAAGTGTCTGAATGTAGTTGAGGACTTTTGTGTAGTAGTACGAGAATGTGTGACACACAAATGCAGTTGCTATCAGGGTCAGCATAAATCGTCGTTCTATGATGTCACTGGCTGTTGGTAGCCGATCTAAAAAAACGACGCCAAAAAAGATCAGTAAGATATAGGTGCCACTAAACAGCAGACCGACTTTAAACTCATTGATCAGCACCAGAGTGGCGACAATGGGGTATAGCCATAGCAGTTTGCCTGAGGGGGCATCGTTATACAGAAGTAGCAATAACCCTTCGAACATCAAGACTGCACTCAGCCATAGGTCGGCATATTGATGATGTCGTTGGACCTTTATTACATAACTGATACCTAAACAGGCTAAGGCACACAGAGCATGGAAAAAGCTTAATCCCCAATTATCCTCAAACAATTGAGCAATGGAGCCATAAGTTAAACATGCCGCGGCGATACTGGAGCATAAAAAGACAATTTTCTTTTTTCTTGTTGAGCGGATATCCGCCATTTCCTCTAAGCGTGCTCCAGCCAATGTCGACATTACGTATCCTTGCTTAATTAACGTGTACGCTTATTCTAGGCGGTATTTTAGCGATAAATAGAACAACAAAGTTTCCAAATGTGATGTCAGTCATTTTTAGTATGGGCCTAGAAGTGTGGTTTGGTGAGAGTGCTCAAAGCACAACAAAGGCTTATAAAGTTTTCCATGGCGGATCTTTATGGTTTCAGATGGTTCGATTAATAATTCAAAGTAATGCATTTCCACCGCTGTATTTGCAGGATCTATCCTGACTCAACTCTGTTGGGACTAGCATGAACTGCGCCTTCTACCTATTGAGGTCATCGTTCGTCAATCGATGATCTCTAAATTCCGGCAATGAGTTTTTCGTTGTGAAAAAGCATTAGAAATATTTTTCCGAAACAGAGCGAAATATTGTTGTCGTTGTGACCAATATGCGACTAGAATCCGCGCTAAATCACGACCTCATCTCGAGCTTCGTTCTAGTTACTCTTTTTCCAAACTGCCTCACACATTTTGTGAGGCAGTTTTTAGTTGTAGGAAAGGTTACAAACATGCCTAAAAGCCAGAACATCAACCAGCGAATGTCCATTGTGGCGTTAGCTTGGCCGATTCTTGTCGAAATTTTGCTACGGACGGCTTTAGGAACCAGTGACGTGTTCATGCTGAGTGGCTACTCGGACAAAGCCGTATCCGCTGTTGGTGTGATCACGCAGATTACCTTTTTCTTAATCATCGTTTCGACGTTTGTCAGCAGCGGAACGGGGATTTTGGTTGCCCAATACAATGGCGCAGGGCGCGAGCAAGAGTCTGTGAACGTCGGCGTTGCAAGTATTGCGCTGTCTGTGATTGTCGGTGCGTTCTTGAGTGTGATTGCCGTGCTTGGCGCGATATTCCTGCTCCCGTATTACGGTTTGGAGGCGCAAGTCGAGCAATACGCACGTGAATATTTGCTGATCAGCGGAGCGATGACGTTCAACGTCACCATAGGCATAGTCTTTACGACCATTCTGCGTAGCCATGGCTATTCGCGCTCTCCAATGGTGGTGAACTTGATCTCGGGTGTGTTCAACATCATTGGTAACTACATTGCGCTTTACCAGCCATTTGGTTTGCCTGTGTATGGTGTGCAAGGTGTGGCGATTGCAACGGTTGTTAGCCAAGTCATTGGCACCTTGATGTTATGGTTTATTCTCGCTCGCAGCAGCATTGAACTACCAATGTCGACCATGAAACAAGTGCCCGCAGAGATTTACAAAAAGATCTTAAAAATTGGTGGCATGAACGCGGGTGAAGTGCTGTCTTATAACGTGGCGCAAATCTGCATTGTGTACTTTGTAGTGCAAATGGGGACGGCATCGTTGGCGGCTTTCACTTATGCACAAAACATTGCCCGTTTCTCGTTTGCTTTCGCGTTGGCAATTGGTCAGGCTGCGCAAATTCAGACTGGTTACTACATCGGTAAAGGTTGGGTGAGCAGCATTTTAAAACGCGTACAAATCTACTTCTTAGTGGGATTTGTGGCATCAACGGCGGCAACCACACTGATTTACCTGTTTAGAGAAGAGATTCTGCGCGTATTTACCGATCAACCGGAAATACTCACATTGGCAGGCTCGTTAGTCATGGGCTCAATTTTGCTCGAAGCCGGACGTGTGTTTAACCTGATTTTTATCGCGGGGCTCAAAGGCGCGGGTGACATCAAGTTTCCAGTGCAAATGGGGATTTTGAGTATGTGGGGACTAGGCGTGCTTTTCTCTTACATCTTTGGCATCCACTTGGGTTATGGCGTTTTAGGAGCTTGGATGGCAATCGCACTCGATGAATGGGTGCGTGGTATCATCATGGCAAGACGTTGGCGCTCTCAGGTGTGGAGCAAGTTTAAGGTGAGCTAACGGTTTGCTTTATCACGCATCACGCTTATTCTGTTGTTAGAAACCAAAAAAGGCACTGTTAGTCAGTGCCTTTTGTTATTTAAAATCTGGAAGACGTTAGAATTCGCACCCAGCTTTGAACACCATGCGCTCTTTACTGTATGGATGATCCAGCTCTAGCATCTCAGCATGCAGGTGTAAGCGATTCGCTTTTTCGCCGTATAAACCATCACCAACCATTGGCATGTTTAATCCCATGTGATGAGCACTGTGTACACGTAGTTGGTGAGTTCGCCCGGTTTTCGGATACATGTATACCTTGCTGCGTCCATCTTTGACTTCAATCAGCTGCCAGTAGGTTTCTGCATGTTTCCCGTGTTCAAAACACACCAGTTGACGTGGGCGGTCATCTGGGTCACCACGCATTGGCAGTGAAATTTCCCCTTCCGGCTCGTTCAATACGCCTTCGAGCAGTGCCATATAACGTTTTTGTACGCCGCGAGCCATAAACTGTTTTTGCAGACTTTTGTTCGCGCGTTTAGTTAAGGCAAACACCAAAATGCCAGAGGTCGCCATGTCGAGGCGATGAATCACAAACGGCCCTTCCACATCAGGGAACATCGCTTGTAGGCGCGTATAAGCAGAGTCTTTGATGGTTTTACCCGGCACTGAAAGTAAGCCTGAGGGCTTGTTGACGACGACCATAGCGTCGTCTTGGTAGATTATCTCTAGCTCTTTGTCTTCTGCCCAATTCTCCGCCAATGGGTTAGGTTCGATATCCAGCCCTTGCATCATATGGCCTAAAATCGGCTGACATTTGCTGTTGCACGATGGGTAGAATTTTTTGTGTTGGCGAACTTCAGACTTTGGCGAAACACCCCACCAAAACTCTGCCAGCGCCAGCGGTTTGAATCCGTATTTAAACGCGTATTGGAGCAGTTTGGGCGCAGCACATTCCCCTGCACCTGCTGGTGGTATTGGGTTTGTGGTGTCCGCAAAAATGTCCACCAAGTCGCGTGTTTCGCCATGGCTGTTTAGGAAGCGGTATTGTTTATGCAGTTTGTGCTGTAAAGCGTTGGAGAGCGTCTTGCGCTGCTCTTTCAGGTGAGCAAGTTGCTGCTCTAACTCGGCCAATCGTGCTTCTTTGATTGCAAGCTTTTCATCCCACGCTTGCTTTAAGTATTTGAGAACGTTTTTCTCGGCGACACTTTGTTTACCCAACTCATCCAACAAGATTTTGAGGTCATCGGCATTGAGCGTTTGCTCGCCCTGTTGGCGCTGTCGTTTGCGTGCTGCGCGGCCGTTAATCATCACTTGGCGCTGTGTTTGCTCTTCTTGCTGATAAGCGGCTCGGTCGGCTTGGATTTGCGCTTTAAGCTCCTCCAATTCCGGATTCGCGGCACAGGTTTTGTACTCCGCATTGGCGGCGTTGATGGCATCCGTTTCTGCGCGGAAGAAGCCTTCATCGGTCAGCATGTCGTACACGGGAGGGACAAATCCTGGAATCAAGTTTTGGTCAGCAATTTTGCCAGAAAACGCACTTAAAAAGCCGAGCTCGCCTTGAGGGCTTTCTACCAGTAATACGCCAAACATTTTGCCTCGCCCCGTTTCTTCATTAACCAAACCAAAATCGTGTTCGAAGTCGGTTTGCGCTAATAAGTGCTGTTGCAATTGCTTTGCGGCCAAAACGCAAAGAGGATGCGGCGTGTAGTAGAACGGAAACGTAAACTGCGTTGGTAATTCATAGCCAGAAATATCAGCAGTAAAACGAGTAAAACAATGTTCAGGCGAGTGCATGGTGGGTATCCGCGAGAGTAAAAAATCGATCGAGGATTGTACCTGTTTGAGTCAGGATTGCCATGTCGGTGTTGGCACTCGCTCTTGGATTAAGAACAAGAGCGAGTGGGGAAGAGCTTATTGCAGTTTTTGTAATGCAAGCTTCCACTGTGCCGGTTTGTCGTAGTAGGTCGAGTGCGGCAAGGTCAGGTACTCGCCATTTACTTCTGCAATCAGGGTTGGATAACCACCAACGTGTAACTGGCGCATCAACTGTCGGCTAGAGCGAATTCTCTCGTTTAGCTCGGCTTTGCTTAACGTCATGTTTTGCTCCCACGCATCGTTTGCTAAACCTAGCGATTCTGCAATGGCTTTGAGCGTCGATGCTTCATTCACTTTTAACCCGAGCTGATAATGCGCGGATTGGATGGCCTTTAGCATGTGCCATGGATTCAGCCCCATTTTCTCCGCACTCAAGATCGCTTGTGTTGGTAGATAAGAATCAAGAATAAACGCATCTTCGCTTTTCACGCGTTGCAGATATGCCTCACCAAACGTTGCTCCCGTTTCGGTTGCGATACGAGCGTCACTGTTGATGATGTGCTGACGAAATTCAGGCTCAATCGCGCGTTTCTCAATCATGCCGCCGGGATGAAGCTCGACCTTAAATTGAGAGGTGTCCATCAAGGCTTCGATGAGTGGTGATGCCCCGTAGCACCAACCACACATGGGATCGAAGAAGTAATGCACGGTTACCATGTCATTTCACCAGTATGCACTTTCGCACCAATTTCTAACGCGATTGGCAATTGAGCTTCTGGGTATTTCGCTGACATGGTGTCAATGAGTTGAGCACTGTTATTGCTGTGTTTTTTCGCTTGCTGAAAATCCTGCAAGTATTGTTGCGAGTAGCGAATGGTGTCTGCGTTCAGCTTTGTGCCTGCTTTCATGTGACCAGGAATGACCACTTGAGGTTTAAGCGCAAGCATCTCGCTAAGCTGCTGCTCCCAAGCATTGATAGCGGTTTGGTCAGCGGCATCTGCCATCCATAAATGCACGTTTGAGTACACGGCTACGTTACCCAGAATCGCTTTGTTATCTGGAATCCATAGGTAAGGGCGGTGTGCTGATGTGCCATGGTTACCACGGATTTCAATCTTATGACCTTCTAGCTCCAATGATGCTTTGTCGTACGCGACAGGGATCACTGGTTTTACCGGTGCGTTTACGCCAAGCTTTGGTCCCCAGTACGCCAGCTTTCCAGCCAACTTCTCTTTAATAATTTTTTGAACCGCTGGCGTTGTGATGATCTGCGCATCAGGGAACTGTTGGTGTAAGGCCTCTGCGCCAAAGTAGTAATCTGGGTCCGCTTGGCTGATGAAAATGGTTTTAAGCGTTTTGCCTGAGTCCAACACTTTGGCGGCAATGCGCATCGCGTCAGCTTTGGTGAAGCCAGTGTCGATGACCATGGCATCAGCCTCACCGTATACCAAGGTTGAGTTAACGTGGAAGCTGTTACCGTCGGCGTTGTAAACCTCAAGAGTAAGGGGAGAGTGGTTTGCCGCTAGGACAGGGCTTGCCATTAAAATGGATGTAGCAATCAAAGTGAATTTTTTCATAATAAGCTCCTAAAGAATTTGGGGCCAAGCGACGATGGCTTGGGAACGGGAGCTATATTAGGAAATTGATACGCTCGGAAAAATACACAATAATGTGCATCACTATTTCTTATTTCGAGCAAATATATGGACAGAGTAACGGCAGCAAAAGTATTTGTGGATGTGGTGTATTCTGGCAGTTTTACCGCGACCGCCGAGCGGTTAGACATGTCTCGGCCAATGGTCACTCGTTATGTAGAGGCGATGGAGAACTGGCTGCAAACTCGTTTGTTGCACCGCACCACGCGCAAGGTGTCCCTCACCACCGCAGGGGAACGCAGCTTGCCTCAGATTGAGCGCTGGTTAAAACAGGCCGATACGTTGACGTCGAACATTGCCGTTGATGGTGAGCTGTCCGGAAAAATCCGTCTCGCGTCTAGCACTTCATTTGGATTCTCACAGTTGATCCCAGCCGTAAACAGTTTTATGCAAAAGCACCCCAAAGTGCATATCGACATAGATCTGCAAGATTCAGTGAGTGATCTAACCGAGCAACGCATCGATCTGGCAATCCGAATTGCGTCAGATCCCGATCCTTCTTTGATTGGTAAGCCGATTGCGGTGTGTGAATCGGTGTTGGTGGCATCGCCGCAATACTTGCAAACTCACCACGCGATCGCGCATCCGCGAGATTTATCTTCACACGACTGCTTGGGTTACAAAAACTTTGAGCGTCACGTGTGGCATTTGTCTCAGGGCGAGCAGTTCGAATCGGTGGGAATTGAGTGTCGCCTAACCAGCAATGAGGCCACGGCGTTATTGCATGGCGCTTTGCAAGGCATGGGTATTTCAATGCTGCCAACCTATTTGAGCAATATCTATCTGCAATCGGGTCAGCTTGAGTCAGTGTTGCCGGATTGGAAGCCAAATGATCTCAACATTTACGCGCTTTATTCATCGCGTAAACACTTGTCTCCTGCGGTGAGAGCCTTCATCGATCACAGTGAAGATTACTTTAAACAGCATCCTTGGTAATCGCGAAAGGCGTCGTCATCCCGACTTGAGATTCATACAAGATCCTGTACCTTACATGGATTATATTTTCGCAGCGTCATTTAGAGTTTTAGTTAATGTCACAAGTTCGCATCAAATTTATTGCTTCCGATATGGATGGCACATTGCTTGACCAGTACGGTCGTTTGGATCCAGAGTTTTTCGATCTGTTTTTGCAACTGGAAGAGCAAGGCATTTTGTTCTCCGCTGCGTCTGGTCGTCAGTATTACAGTCTGCGAGACACGTTCGCGCCAATCAAAGATCGAGTGTTGTATGTGGCCGAAAATGGCACCTTGGTGATGTACCAAGACAAAGAGCTCTACAGTTGCACCATTCCTAAAGCGGAAGTGGCGGAGATTGTGAAAGCGGCTCGTGAAATTGACGGAGCGAACATCGTATTGTGTGGCAAGCGCTCGGCGTACATCGAAACGCATGATCAGCAATCGCTGGAAGAATTTCAAAAGTACTACCACCGCTGTGAATATGTGCCGGATTTGCTTGAGGTCGAAGACGAGTTTATTAAGGTAGCAATTTGTCACTTTGACGGTTCGGAAGAGCTCCTGTTCCCGACCATGAACGCGAAGTTTGGCGCAACGCATAAAGTCGTAGTGAGCGCAAAAATTTGGCTGGATGTGATGAATGCCGAGGCGTCTAAAGGCGCGGCCATTCAGCACCTTCAAGAGACGATGAATTTTACTCCGGCAGAAACCATGACGTTTGGTGATTACCTCAACGACCTCGAAATGCTGCAAGTCAGTGAGCATTCGTACGCGGTTGCCAATGCGCATGAAGAGATTAAGAAAATCGCTCGTTATTCTGCGCCAAGCAACCAAGAGGCTGGGGTACTCAAAGTGATTAAAGAGAAAGTGTTAGCGAAGTAACGCTCATCCTTTCGATGTTCTTTTCTTGTTAACGTAAAAAGCCCCGCAGTGCATGCGGGGCTTTGTTTTTTTGTGTGTGTGGTGGGAGGGGGTAGTAATGTTCCCGTTTTTTAGCGCACGTACTTAGCGGTTGCGCTGACTAAAAAATGCTGCAACTTTCCATTCGATTTTGGCACCCACAAGTCGTTGTGGTATTGGTAGATACGACCATTGACGGTCACAGACAAGGTGTTATCACCCGTTTGTTCCATGCGAATAAACTGATCCGAAGTGACCAAAAACGGCTCTTGCTCTTCAATGCTCTGGCCAGTTGCCAATACGAAGTAGCCGAATCGGTTGCCAGCATCCGGATCGGTTGAGTAGATTCGATGCCCAACGAGGCTGTAGTCATCGTTGAGTGCCTGCTCAAGCGTTTTTTGCCCGATGGTTTCGTGCGATGGGATAAATACCCAAGCCAACACACCTGCCGCAATGACTGCCAGTAGAAGCAGTACTTGCATGAACTTTCTCATCATAAATACCGTTTAACGTTGAAATTTCATTTTGTACATGCGCTTATCCGCTATGCTGATAAGAAAGTCAACATTGTTGCTGTCTTTTGGGTGTTGCGCTAAGCCCATGCTGGTTGATAGTGTTGCGACGTTGTCAGAGTTTAGTATTGGCGCATCAAATACCGCATTGATATGCTCACGAACGCTTTCTTCATCAATATGCTCCCCTTCGAGGATGACGGCGAACTCATCGCCTCCCATGCGATAGACGGTAAAATCATTCAACGCCATAGATTTAAGCCGTCTAGCAATTTCACGCAGTACGGTGTCTCCCACTTGGTGACCGTGTGTATCGTTGACACTTTTAAAACCATTTAAATCTAAAATCCACAGAGAAAAAGGCTTTTTCTCTTGAGTGAGCTCATTCAGCTTGATAAATAGTGCATTGCGATTTCCAAGATGAGTCAGTGGGTCGCTGAGCGCCAGTTTTCTATGGAAATGGGATTCACGATAAAAGAAATAAGTCAGAGACAGGATCGACAAAACGAACGTAGCAAACAGCATATACTGCGCTTGCATTAACCGTTGTGTTTCTCCTTTCTGCGCCTCATAGACTTTGCTGCTTAGGCGAAAGTTCTGATTAACGAAATCGACCAAGCTTAAGTACAGCGTTTGAGTGGATCGATAAAATTGAGCCGCAGCTTGGCTATCGCCAGTTCTTGCTTCAACTAATTGCGCTTCCAACCCCTGAAATTCCTCAAAAAGATCAATGAAATACTGATGCATATTATTTCGAGAGAAAAAAGTGTAGGCTTCATTACTACTAATTAATAAATCGAATCTACTCCAGGCCAGTTCATATTGCAGCTCTGCACCTTCGATATTTAATACATTTTCATCGACTCGTCTCGCTTCTCCGACAAGTTCCGAAAGCTCTTTAGAGAGTTGGAATAAAAACCAGGTTGCTTGTTTTTGCTCATTATTAAAGTTTTGTGACAGTGCGCGTGTCTGCTGCAGAAGCAATACATTTGCGAGAAGCAAAGAAGTGGCAAACACCACAAGCAACATTTTACTGGTTGTAGAGTATTGTAGTGCTCTCTGCTTCTGATAGGTGGGTTCTGATAACTTCATTCTTATTATTTTGCTTTCATCTCATTTACTTGCCAGACCATTTGCGCGTGATATTTATTGTAGTTGAGCTCAGGATAGAGACTAAGAGAGTATATTACCCAAAATGGCCCCTTATTCCTGACTTTTATATAGTGTTGATCTTGTTGGTAAGCCAGTATTGGTTGGTATCTAAGAATGTCTTGTCGAGATAGTGTCGAGTGATAGTCATTCAAGCTACTGACATCAACTTGTTCTGGCACTTTGCCATAGACGTGGGTGAGGAGCGTGCTAAGTTTGACCCCAAGAAATTCAGAAGAAGCAGGGATCCAAGGCAGCGTGGTTGTGTAGCTGGTGGTTGGTAAAGATTGAATCTCTTCCAGTTTTAATGTGACACTAGGTTGTTGGCTACTGCTAAATACGATCGTACTTGCAGATAAGAATGGCGCAACAAAAAACAGACCTAGCGCGACTATCTTTTTCATCATATGCCCTTTGAGTTTTATTCTTTTTGCTGAGCTAGGACAAAGGTGCTAGCGGTACTTTATTTGTAATTGTAATAATAGAGCCAACCGGATGAGATTTTATAATATGTTATGTTTGAAAAGTAACTGTCGGTTTACTGTACGTCAAGGTTATTAAGTGACTTCTTAATTAAAAGGTCAGAAATATGCGTTATTATTTCGCTCTATAACGAATTCGTGTCAGTTCGCAGATTTTTAATGGAAATTAATCCTATTTTCAACCGATGAATTGTATTGTGAATGAGAATTAGAAGGGGTAATGATTGAGGTATAAGCGAACCCGGTTTCATCCTTACATTGTTCTCTATCTATATTCCAATGTTATTTAAGATTAGTATGTTAATACGCACCAAAAATAAAGCCACCTAGGTAGGTGACTTTATTTTTTAATTCATCAAGTTACTTCTATGAATTAGGCAAACAAATACTTCGCATGGAAGTTGAGATGATCGTCAATAAAGCTTGAGATGAAATAATAGCTATGGTCGTAACCAGATTGCATTCTTAAGTTCAGGTTTGAATCATGCACTTTTGCTGCAGCAACCAGCGCTTCTGGCCTAAGTTGCTCGTTAAGGAAGCCATCAGCATCACCTTGATCAACCAAAATAGGAAGTGGTGATGGTTTTTGCTTGAGAAGCTCACTTGCATCGTATTGCTTCCAGCTCTCAATATCTTTGCCTAAGTAAGCAGTAAAGGCTTTTTGTCCCCAAGGGCATTGGACTGGGTTACAGATAGGGCTAAACGCCGATATTGAGCGATATTGTTCTGCGTTTTTCAGACCAATGGTTAATGCTCCGTGACCTCCCATGCTGTGCCCAGAAATCGATTTTACTTCTGAGACAGGGAAATTGCTTTCAATGATCTCTGGTAACTCTTTAGTCACGTAATCGTACATGAAGTAATGCAGTGACCAAGGTGCTTGAGTCGCATTAAGGTAAAAGCCAGCTCCTTTACCCAGGTCATAGTTTTCATCGTCAGCGATACCTTCGCCTCTTGGACTCGTGTCTGGTGCAATGATCGCAATGCCAAGCTCGGCCGCCATACGAAATGCGCCCGCTTTCTGCATAAAGTTTTCATCGGTGCAGGTTAAGCCCGACAACCAGTACAAAGCGGGTACGGGGTTCGATTTAGTGGCATTCGGTGGTAAGAAAATCGCAAAGCGCATCGTGCAGTTTAGGGCTTTGGATTCGTGTGTATATTGTTTGTGCCAACCGCCAAACACTTTGGCCTGGCTTACATTTTCAATGGTCATGAATAAACTCTCTAACAACAGAATGAATTCAGGCTCCCCAAAAGGAGAGCCTGAGGCAGCATTATTGATCCATATGAATAACAGTACGGATGCTCTTACCTTCGTGCATCAGATCAAACGCTTTGTTTACGTCAGCCAATCCCATTGTATGAGTAATGAACTCTTGCAAGCCAAACTCACCAGCCATGTAACGGTTTACGATTTCTGGAAGCTCAGAGCGGCCTTTAACACCACCGAAAGCCGAGCCACGCCATACACGACCAGTTACGAGCTGGAATGGACGAGTTGAGATCTCCTGACCAGCACCCGCAACACCGATGATCACCGACTCACCCCAACCTTTGTGACAACACTCAAGTGCCTGACGCATCACGTTTACGTTACCGATACATTCGAATGAGTAGTCAACACCACCGTCAGTCATTTCAACAATCACTTCTTGGATAGGCTTGTCGAATTTCTGTGGGTTAATCACATCGGTTGCGCCTAGCTGTTTTGCAAGATCGAATTTGCTTTCGTTGATATCGATACCGATGATGCGGCTTGCACCCACCATGCGTGCACCGATGATTGCTGAAAGACCGATACCACCCAGACCGAATATCGCAACCGTGTCGCCTTTTTCAACTTTTGCCGTATTCATAACTGCGCCCATACCGGTTGTTACGCCACAACCTAACAGACACACTTCTTCAAGTGGTGCATCTTTGTTTACTTTCGCTAGCGAGATTTCAGGGAGTACCGTGTACTCAGAGAAAGTAGAACAACCCATGTAGTGGAAGATGGTTTCACCGTTGATAGAAAAACGACTTGTACCATCGGGCATCAGACCTTTACCTTGTGTTTCACGCACGGCCTGACAAAGGTTGGTTTTACCCGATTTACAGAACTTACACTCGCCACATTCTGCGGTGTAAAGAGGAATCACGTGGTCGCCAACCTCAACGCTGGTAACGCCTTCGCCAACCATTTCAACAATACCGCCACCTTCGTGACCAAGAATAGAAGGGAAGATGCCTTCTGGATCGTCGCCTGACAGTGTGAATGCATCAGTATGACAAACACCTGTTGCGACGATGCGCACTAGCACTTCACCCGCTTTAGGAAGCTGTACATCCACTTCTTCCATTTTCAGTGGTTCGCCAGCGGCCCACGCAACCATTGCCTTGGATTTGATGTGAGTTTGACCAGGTTTGATTTCAACAGTCATTGGATTTTCCTTTATATTCTCAGTATATGGAGTGACGTAATAAGCGTAGTTAAGCTTTGCTTACTGCGCTGCGTCGTTTTGTTGATATCTATTCTAGGTGTTTCAATAAAAATGATAATCCGTCCATTTTGAAAATTATTTTTACATATACGTAATAATGTTAAGGTGAGTGGACAACAAGAGTGTGATGCCTCCTCAAAGCGGAAGGGAAAGCGGAAAAGGCAGTTGACCTGAAGTTAGGCAGAGGGGCTAGAGTAGAACGCAATCAACCCATCAGCGAAGTAAGAGTGATTATGAACAAGACGGATCTGAATGCCTATTTAACCAAGCTCGGTTTGCCAAGAGAGCTACCTGCCGATTTAGAAACATTACATAAAGTACACGTGGCGCAGCACCGCAGCCTGCCGTTTGAGAACTTTGATATTGCGTTGCAGCGCGGCATCTCTGTTGAGATTGAAGACATCATTCAAAAAACCGTGTATCACTCTCGCGGTGGTTACTGCTTTGAATTGAATGGCTTAATGCTTGAGGTACTCAATACTCTCGGATTTGAAGCACGCAGTTTACTAGGACGTGTGCATGTGTCGGGCACACCAACGGGCCGTAGTCATCAAATCACGTTGGTGACGCTGGATGAACAAGCATGGATTGTCGATGTGGGCTTTGGCTCCAATACGCCGCGCGCGCCATTGCCGTTTATCCTCAACCAAGTGATTCAGACGGATTTACAAACCTTCCGCTTTGTCGAAGATGCTCAGTTTGGTTACTTCCTTCAAGTGTTGTCAACGGATGGAACGGACACATGGAACAACCTTTATAGCTTCGATTTAGAGTTTGTGTTTGCGGGTGATATCGCGTGTGGCAACTTTTTTACTTCCACTTCTCCTCACTCGCGTTTTACCAGCGCAAGAGTCGCGGCGAAAGCAACAGAAAGTGGGTTGGTGACATTGCTTAACTACACACTCAAATACACCAGCCAAGGTGAGCAGACAGAATTGGAGTTAGAGCCAGGCCAAGCTTATCTGGATGCCTTGAAAGAACACTTCGGCATTGAACTTGATGCGCAGTACGGCGATCTTCGTCCGTTGCCTGACGCGTAAAGTTCTCCCGTTTTCAAAGCGTAGCGCGACGAGAATATTTTCATCACTATTTGTCTAAAAGAGGTCGACAGGAATACAGCATGGCGAATTGGGAAGGGGTCAGCGAATTTGTTGCTGTGGCGGAAACCAACAGTTTTACCGGAGCAGCAGCTAAGCTGAAAACATCGGTGGCACAAATCAGTCGTCGGGTATCAGCACTTGAAGAACGACTTGCGGTGAAATTGCTGCATCGCACGACGCGAAAAGTCTCCCTGTCTGAAGCCGGACAACTCTATTACCAGCAGTGTAAACATTTGGTGGAAGGGTTAGAACTGGCCGAGCTTGCCGTAACGCAAATGCAGACCGAACCGCGCGGTTTGCTGCGCGTGACGGCTCCTGTGACGTATGGGGAAATGAACCTCGCGCCGCTTTTGCATCAGTTTTTGGAAAAGTACCCGCGTGTGGATCTCGATTTAGTGCTGACCAACCAAAAGCTGGATTTGATTGAGCAAGGTGTGGACGTGGCGATTCGTCTTGGCCGCTTGCAAGATTCCAGCATGATCGCCAAGCGTCTTTCCTCACGTCAAACCTACGTGTGTGCCAGTCCGATGTACTTGGAGCGTTTTGGTGAGCCACATACGTTGTCGGAATTGGGACGGCATCAGTGCTTGGTTGGCTCTGTCGACTATTGGCACTTTAAGGAAAATAAACGCGATAAATCTTTGCGCGTGTCGGGACGGATTAAATGCAACAGCGGCTTTGCTTTGGTGGACGCAGCGAAACGCGGTCTGGGTTTAGTGCAGCTGCCGGATTACTACGTTCAAGAAGCGTTAGACAGTGGTGAGTTGGTCGAGGTGCTGACCGATTACCGAGATAATCGTGAAGGCATTTGGGCGTTGTATCCGCAAAGTCGCAATTTGTCGCCAAAAGTGCGGTTATTGATCGACTTTTTGGCGCAAGAGCTTGTTGATTAGCGGTTTAAAGTGCCTCATTACAAGGTATGTTGCTAAAACGCCCGGTGATGCTGGGCGTTTTTATTGGGATGAGAGCTGGAATCGAAAAGACATGAATCACTATTGATTGGATTCCGCGTCTTCACGTTTAATCACTTTGTGCCCGTCTTCCGACACGCCTTGCTTCCAATAGCTGCTGATGTAGATATTCTCGCGATCGACTTCTTTCTCGTTGCGGAAGTATTGGCGTAGCGCGCGCATTGAATCGAACTCACAGGCACACCATACTGCGGCGTCCCCATCTAGCCATTTTTGTTCGCGTACCGCTTCTGCTAGGGTTTGACCTTCTGTAAGCCAAATTAGCTCCATACCAGCTGGTGCGTGCAGAGGCTGGATGTCTGCCGCAGACATCACACTGATCACGGCGTAGCCTTTTGCCTCTTCTGGTAGCGTACGAATTTTCGCAGAAAGCGCTGGAAGTGCCGTCATATCGGCAGCCATAAAGAACCAGTCAGCCTCGGTATTCAAATTAGAGATACTGCCTGGACCTACGATATTAATCGTATCGCCTTTTTGTGCGGCCATCGCCCAACGCGCGGCAAAGCCACACTGTAAATCTTGTGTGGTGTGGCGGACAAAATCGACTTCGATGGTGTGTGTTTCCGGATGGAAACGACGAATAGTATAGGTTCGCATTAATGGTCGGTCATCGTCGCTTAGCGTGCTCAAATCGGTACTGCCCATCTCATTGAACAATAGCTTGATGTAGCTACCTTCGCAGTCGCGTGGAAACTGGCTTAGCGCTTCACCTTGCAAAGTAATACGCTGCATATTTGGGGTAATTGTCTCTGTATCTGTGACAAGAATCGTTTTAGGTTGAGGCTTCTTCTTCATCTTTGACTCTACTCGATAATTATTCTCTTTCTCATTTAAGGTTATCAAGATCTCTCATAAGAGGGTAGTGTCTTTATATAAATTTACACTGTGAATTGAGCTGGATTATTGGAGTATTGAAGTGGTACTGGGGACTGGGGCGAGCAAAATACGTAGAAAAAATAAGAAAGGGCACGCCAACATGCCCTTTCGAACTTAGCGATGTAAAGGCTTACTGAGTCTGCTCAAGTAAATGTGTTTTTAGGAATCTATCCATCGCTTGGTAACCATCAAGACGGTTCTCTAAAGAGCGGAATCCGTGCCCCTCATTTTCCTTCACGATGTATTCGACCTCGACGCCTCGTTCACGCAGTGCATTAACGATTTGGTCTGACTCGCTCTTCACCACGCGTGGATCTTGTGCTCCCTGTAGAACCAATAAGGGTGCCTTAATTTGGTCGACATGGAACACTGGTGAGTAGGCTTTCATCATTTTCGCGTCTTCAGGATCATTCGGATTGCCTACTTGCTCGTGTAACATTGCAAGGAATGGTGCCCAATAAGGTGGAATGGAGTCCATAAAGGTAAATAAGTTAGATACGCCAACGTAGTCGATTCCGCACTTATATAAATCCGGAGTGAATGTCACCCCCGCCAGAGTTGCGTAGCCGCCATAAGAGGCACCATAAATACATACGTTGCCATCTTGTGCGTAACCTTGTTCGGTAGCCCATTTGACACCGTCGGTAATGTCATCCTGCATGGATTGTCCCCATTGCTTGAACGACTTCTCCCAAAACTCGCGACCATAACCAGTTGAGCCCCTGAAGTTCATTTGCAGCACGGCGATACCACGGTTAGCGAATAATTGTACCTCAGGCTGAAATCCCCAGTGATCACGAGCCCATGGACCACCGTGCGGGAGCACAAGCAAAGGCAGATCTTTGGCTTCTCGACCCTTCGGCAGCGTTAGGTACCCATGAATGGTTTCTCCATCGCGAGCGGTGTATTGGATAGGCGTCATCTTCGCCATATGTTCTGGCTTATGCCATGGAGCGTTTTCTGCCAATTTCTCCAATTTGTCTGCTTTACGATCGTAGAAGTAGTAATTCGGTCGATCGACATCGCTGTAGGTGACGACAATCATTTTACTTTCATCTCGCGTCGCACTGGTTACAGAAATTTCTACATTTGGCAGTTTCTCTGAGAGGCGTTCGAAGGTTTGTTGGTAGGAATCATCTAAGAAGTGATAGTGGTTTTTATCTGTCACGTAAGAGACTGAAACCAGCTTATTAAGCGCTTCAGAGTAATGAGCGCTATTCACGTCAACTTCCGGGTGAGAGAAGATTTCTCGTATTTCTTTATTGGCTGTTACATCGTATTCAACGATGGCTGATTTATCACGCGTAATTCGTGATGCCACATATAAGTTTTTGTTGTCCGGCGTGAATGAAATGGGGCTAAAGCTCTCTTTGAAAGTGAGATTCTTTAGCGGCTTAAATTCATCTTCAACCGTATCGCGATATAAAACGGAGGTATTAACACCATCTGATGTGGTGATGACACGAATGTTGCCATCGTGATCGGTACCCCATGAGCGCACATTGCCCGGGTTTTGCGCGACGAGAGTATTTTCGCCTGTTTTTAGATTATGTCGATAGACATCAAAGACTTGCGGGTTACGCTCGTTACTCGAAATCAAAATGTCATCGGGTTGATTGTCTAGTGTGTCGATGACGTATGCCACAACACCGGATGTCGGTGTGATGGTTTTCTCTTCGCCTGTTTTGACATTAACCGTCACGAGATAAAAGTTTTCATCTCCTCCCGTATCACGAGAGTAAATTACGGTGTCTTCGCCAACCCAGTAGTAGTATGCGATGTCGCGCCCTGTTACGGATGTGACGCGTTTTATCTGATCGGGGTTATCTGTGGGATAAACAAAGACGTTCTTACGGTCTTGCCATGGCTTCATCATTGAGATGTAGTCACCAGCAGGAGAGATTTGATAGCTAGAAACTTCGCTGTTTTTAAAGAAATAATCCACTGGATACTCGGGTGGAATCATTTCAGCATTGGTTGTGGTGGATGTTTGACTGCAACCCGCCAATAATAATCCAAAAGTGGCAGCAAGAATAAGCTTGCGAGTGTGCATTGTGTAACGCTCCTTGTGTAAAGGGCCTTAAGCTCATGAGCTTTTGGCCAGGGTGATAGATTCATCGCAGTTACTGCGAGCAAGCAACGAACATTAAAAATAGCTGTGGTTTATGATTAGTGTGCTTTTAATAAATAGCGCATTGCTTTGCTACTATGACCCTGGCATTGTCCAAAAGTGGCGTTAGATTGTGATTATTGATTCAGTATCTACCTGAACTTTGTATTAGATCACGGTTTACGGCTATTTTGTCTTCTATATCATTGGGATAGTCGACAGCAGTAAAAGCGCTGCCATCCCATAGTTAAACCCTTTTACACGCCTAGATGTGGTCAACCAGCGTTGAAGTTGCATGCCTGCCGCAGTCCAAAATGTTACCGATGGCAAGTTAGCTAAGCAGAAGATACCCGCGATAAAAGTCAGCTCTAGCCATGCGCCACCGCTGCTGTACACGGTAATAGCCGTTAACGCCATCGACCAACCTTTTGGGTTCACCCATTGGAATGCCACAGCCCCTAAAAAAGACATTGGGCGAAAATCGTGTTTTGCTTCGGTTTTGCCGCTCGTGGCGATTTTGTACGTCAAGTACAGCAAATAACTCAAGCTCAATACTTTCAAAATGGAGTGAGTAATCGGGTAAGCGTTGAAGAGGCTCATCAAGCCAATGCCCACCAAAATTAGCATGGCACCAAAACCGAAGGTAATGCCCAACATGTGTGGAATGGTGCGTTTAAAGCCAACATTTGCCCCTGAGGTCATCAACATAATGTTATTGGGACCCGGCGTAAAAGTGGAGACAAAAGCGAACAACGCCAAAGCGCCCAGTTGATGATATTCCATAGATTGTTCCTTGAATCTGTTCTCGATAAGTTGAGAACAACTATAAGTAGAACTGAGGTCAATATTGTGCTTTTATTTGATGATTAGAAACTAAATAAGCAATGAAACATCATCATGGATAGATTTGACGAAAGAATATTGCAAGTGCTCAAGCGAGACGGAAGAATTTCCAATGTGGAGCTGTCGGAACGCGTTGGTTTATCTCCGTCTGCAACCTTACGTCGAGTGCAAGATTTAGAGCGTAAAGGCGTGATCAAAGGCTACCGAGCGGTGCTGGATAATCAGCAACTTGGTGTGGGTTTTGTCGCTTACGTGTCGATTGGTTTGGCCTCGCACTCTAAGCAAGCACAGCTTGGTTTTGAAGAACACGTGCGCTTTGTAGATGAAGTGGTGGAATGTCACAATATTACGGGAGCCAATGAATATTTAATACGCGTAGAAACGCAAAGTTTAGCCGCATATAAAGCGTTCCATGCCGATGTACTGGGTGAGTGTGAGCACGTCAAGTCGATCACAACCATGGTGGTAATGGACACACCGAAAGACGAACGTTAGTCGGTCAAGCGTGGCATGGTTTTGTGGCACATGAATTTGAAGTGACTCGAAAGAGTCAGTTGAGTATGAGATAAGTACACAACAAATGCTGGAAAGCAGATGGCACTCTTACAATTTCCACCTTTATTCTAACCTTCGAAATAATCTCATCCTGCTAGTTTTGCTTAAACCGCTTGTGTTCATGAGCGGCGAGTCAGCAAATTTAAGGATGAACGATGAAATCACATGTAACACTTCCTCTTTTGAGCTTAAGCGCTGTTGCCGCATTGAGCTCATTTAACGTCAACGCCCACGGCTGGGTAGAATTTCCAAGTGCTCGTCAGAATACGTGTTATTTAGACGGTGGTTTTTGGACCAATGAGATCCCCAACCAAGCGTGTAAAGCGGCTTTTGAAGAATCTGGTGCTTACCCGTTTGTGCAACGCAGTGAAATTGCAGCAAACGTACCAAATTACCGAGATATGGAGCATGTTAAAGCCGTAGTCCGTGACGGCGAACTGTGTTCTGCTGGAGATGCGGCTAAGAAAGGCTTGAACATTCCTTCTCCAAACTGGCAGCGCACCAATGTTACGCCAGATGCAAATAACCAGATTGAATTGGTGTTTTACGGCAAGGCGCCGCACAACCCATCATACTGGGAATTCTATCTCACCAAGCCGACCTATGATGATTCAAAACCGCTTACTTGGAGTGATTTAGAGCTGATCGACACCGCAGGTGACGTGTATGTTGATGCGGAAAAACGCTACCGTATTCAGGTGACTTTCCCAGCTGAGCGTTCGGGCGATGCGGTGCTTTATACTCGTTGGCAGCGCATTGATGTCGCTGGTGAAGGTTTCTACAACTGTAGTGACATTACGTTAAACGGAACGGGCACGACGCCACCGACTGACCCTGTTGATCCAACCGAACCGGGCAACAATCTGACATCTCTGGGCTACTTTGTTCAGCAAGGTTTTGGACCAGTAGAAGCGGGTGACACCATCCGTTTCCGTACTTTTAATGCGACAGGCAATGAAATTGTTGATATTTCACTACCAATCAGCGCAAACAATACGACGACTTGGGCGGCAGAAATTGCGGATCAATTTAACGCGCAGCAAACGGGCGATTGGTATGTGGGCATTTGGCATCAAGAGATGAACCACTATATGTTCGATAGTAAGAACGTGAATGCGAACCAAGTATTAGCGCCAAGCGCAGACTTCAGTTATGCGTTGTCACTGATCAAAGCGGATGTACCGCCACCAGTTGAGCCAACCAACTTGTGGGACAAGACGGCCGTTTACAACCAAGGTGATGTGGTGACGCACAACGGTAAAGAATGGACCGCTCAGTGGTGGACGTCTGGTGAGGAACCAGGCACAACGGGTCAATGGGGGGTATGGCGTTAAGCCAGTTATTCGGGCCCTGATCAATAAAACCCTTCTCATGTGAGAAGGGTTTGTTTTTTCAGTCTAAAACGACCACTTTGGCGGAGTGGTTGTCTTGAAAATCAGAGCACATATCGTTATTCGCTTGCTCTCCACTCGATCCAGTTGAGCATCGCGTAGTCTGCCAGTTTGAGCATCGGAATGTCTTCGTGTGTATCACCGTAGGCATAAATAGACTCAAACTCGTCGAGCGAAAACGCCGCCTTAACGCGCGAGACTTTTCTTTCTAAACTGCAATCACCTTGCTGGTAAAAGCCACTCAGTTTTGGCTGCTCTGAGATCAGTTCACTGCACAGCAAGTGGTAACCGTTCGCTTCGCACCAAGGCTTGAGATACGCATTGAGTGATGCCGACACCACCACAATGGTATCGCCTCTGTGTTGATGCCACGCCAACCTTTCCATCGCTTCTGGCCGTAAGTACAGCGGGATCACTTCATGGGCAAACTGAGCGCCAATCGCTTCAATTTGCTGCGTTTCTTTCCCTGAAAATGCAATAAAACTGCTGAGCGGACGCATAAAACGAGCGGGTAACACTCCGAGTTTGTACAGCGCATAAAACGGCATGATGGCGACCTTTCCTACTCGCTTGCGCAGGCCATAAGCAGAATAGTGTAAGAAAAGGCTAAACATATCCTCTCGGGTAATGGTGCCATCAAAATCAAACAGTGCCAGTGACGGCTTGGTAGTATCGAGCAAATTCAGCGCCTATCTTTCGATTTAAGATCGTTTTGTGTTTATTGATAAAATACTGCCAACCAGATGGTTTCTTGCGTTGGGTTAGTCCAGCTCACTTTGTGTTTGGTATGAGCCGGAATTGTCACGTGATCGCCTGCCTCAAGTCGTTGCACTACACCTGATTCAAAAGTCAGCTCTCCAGCTCCTTTAAGAACCAATACCCATTCATGTTCTTCTTGATCGTACCAGCCACTTTTGGGCGAGGTTTGCCCTGTTGAGACAATGCGTTCTATACGCAGGTTTTTGTGGGTCAGCAGGTCTTCGAACACTTCCTCGTCGAGGTTATTCGGTAAGTCTTTAAACAGGTTCATGGCCTTTCCTTAGATAATGATCAGTCCAAAAGGCGCAAGCAATTGCTCTTGTTGCCAATCACAAATTTTAACACCAAACAGAGAAACGCGGCGAACATCTAGCCCGTCTAGTTCGACATGAGTCAGATCACACTGCTCAACGTTAAAGGTTCCCCATTGTTCTGGCGAGAATTCGCAACGAGATAAATCCGAGCCTTTGAGGCTTGCCCCTGCGAGGTTTGCACCGTTCCAACGGTTTTCAAAGAGGTCACATTTTTCTAGTAACGCTCGCTCGAAGTTACAGTAGGTAAGGTTGCAGCCAGTAATAAAAGCAGAACAGAAAAACATGGTGTTACTGACGCGATTAGCAAAGTTCGCACCTTGGAAGTTTGCCCCTTTGAGATCGCACTTACGCAGTTCTAAGCCCATACAATTTGCGCCGTTAAACAGGCTCATCGCCAACATACAGTTCGTGAAGCTGGCATCTTTTAAGTTCGCGAAGCGAAAACTACACCCTTCTAGCGCTTTGGATTCGATAAAGCGACAGTCGATGAACTTAGCATCGCGCAGATCGGCATGGTCGAAACTGCACATATAAAAGTGGCAGTTTTTAAAGGTGGCATTCTGAAAATCGTGGTGAGAAAAGTTTTCTCGTTCAAAAATGAGATCGGTTTTTAACATGTCTTCTCCTTAGCTGCGAGCAGACTAGCACTCCAAGTGACTGATTTTCCAGAAAAATAACTTCTTGTATTTCAGTGTTTTACAAACCCCTCAAATCGCAATTTTAAGGGGTCAAACGAGCGTTTTAAGTGGGTTGTTTTTTGAAAATAGAAGACGTAGAGGAAGAAAAAAGTTTTTGCTGGCTACGAGCCCTAGCGAGAGGATTCGTGTTTTTGAGTAGGCATGGCTTCTCACACGCACAGTTTGCATTACAGAATTGTATCCGATTTGCATAATTTGTTGATCGGTATGGCGTTTCTCTATACAAAAAACCTATATTTTTCACAAATTGATTTCCATCAAAATAGTAGGGTTTCTATGTGCTAGATTGCGCGCAGCTCAAAAAAATATAGATGCCCGTGTGCTTCAAGGCGCTGAGTTTACTTGAAATCTAAGGCCAGTCAGCAGGCACACCTTTGGGTACGACATAACGAAGCCCTATAAAAGGAAATAAAAAATGAAAAAAACAATCTGCAGTCTAGCAGTGGTTGCTGCACTCGTGTCACCAAGTGTTTTCGCTCATAAACAAGGTGACTTCGTTCTTCGTGTTGGTGCGGCGTCTGTCGTTCCAAATGACAGCAGCGATAAGATTCTTGGTTCTCAAGAAGAATTGAAAGTGGATTCAAATACGCAGCTTGGTTTGACGTTTGGCTACATGTTCACAGATAACATCAGCCTAGAGCTTCTAGCATCAACACCATTCAGCCACGATATCTCAACAGATTTGTTAGGTCTTGGTGATATCGCGGACACCAAACATCTTCCACCAACGCTTATGGTTCAGTACTACTTTGGCGAGCCACAAAGTAAATTCCGTCCATATGTTGGTGCAGGTCTCAACTACACCATGTTCTTTGATGAGGGTTTCAATAGCACGGGTAAAGGCGCTGGTCTTTCAGATCTTAAGTTGGATGACTCATTCGGTCTAGCAGCGAATATTGGTGTGGACTACATGATCAACGATCAATGGTTCCTCAACGCTGCTGCGTGGTACGCAAACATTGAAACAGAAGCAACTTACAAAGCAGGTGGAGCGAAGCAAAAAACCGACGTCAAAATTAACCCTTGGGTATTTATGATCAGCGGCGGTTACAAGTTCTAAGAAAAACCAGTAGTTACACGCACATTACTATTATTGGCATGACTTTGGGGGCGGTTACGGGGACTGCCCCTCTTTTTTATCCTCGTTTTGATTGCACATCATTTACTCCACTTAGCAACACGCAAAATTGGATCTTTACCTTGCAGATCATTTTATTGTCCGAAGATCGAAAAGTCCTACACTGATCACATAATTGAACAAGTGGACAATATAAATGAGCGGCGACATCGCGAAGCATTCTTCCTCCAGATCTAAGCTGGTAAAAACTCTTTTCTTTACTCTCTGTGTTATCGCATTTGGTGCGATGTATTGGTCTTGGCAGTATTCTGACAGTCATCCAAGCACGGAAGATGCCTACGTTAGGGCAAAAATTTTGTCGGTAGCGCCTCAGGTAAAAGGCCAAGTGGTTTCTGTGGATGTCAAAGACTTCCAATCTGTTAATAAAGGTGACCTACTGCTGAAGATAGATTCACGCCCATATTTGTTGGCAGTGAAGCAAGCAAAAGCGGCATACCAATTGGCGGTCCAGCAACATGACGTTGCCGATAAGCAGGTAACTGAAGCTGTGGCGGGCTTAGATGCGGCGCGCTCTAACCTGACAGAAGCGCAAGTAGAGTACAAACGTACAGACTCACTGGTGAAACGCAAACTGGCCTCGGACCAAGATTTAGATACGGCGAAAAACAAACTAGCCAATGCCCAAGCGAGCCTAGAGCAAGCGCGTGCGACGGTAGAAAAAGCCATTGCGAACCGTGGTGAAGAAGGCGCAGAGGCTGCGGTCGTTCAACAAGCTGCAGCACAGTTAGCGCAAGCGGAGCTGAACTTGAGCTACACCGACATTACGTCACCAGTGGATGGCATTGCCGGAGAAATCAATACGCACGTAGGCTCGGTCGTTAGCGTGGGTCAAACGCTGTTCCCTGTGATTTTAAAAGACAGCTATTGGGTACGCGCGAACTTTAAAGAAACCGATCTTACTCATATTAAACCTGGCATGCATGCGGATGTGGTGATTGATATGTACCCAGACGTGGTGTGGAAAGCAACGGTAGAACAACTGTCGCCTGCGAGTGGTACATCGTTCTCCTTGATGCCACCAGAAAACGCAACGGGTAACTGGGTTAAAATCAAACAGCGTTTCCCTGTACGTTTGGCATTAGAAGTACCGGCCGATGCGCCGCAACTTCGCGTGGGTGCGAGCTCAGAAGTCACCATTGATTTGCAAAGTAGCGTGCAATGAGTCATCAAATGACGGCAGACAAACGGGGGATTGCCACCGTCGCCGTGATGCTTTCTGCCATCATGGTGTTAATCGATATGACCGTTGCGAACGTGTCGCTATCGCACATGATGGGCGCGTTGGGCGCAACAGCAGACCAAATTACTTGGGTGCTGACGGGTTACAGCATGGCGGAAGCGATCTTCATTCCGATGACCAGTTTCTGGGTGTCGCGCTTTGGTGAACGCAAAGTCATGCTGGTTGCTGTGATCGGTTTTGTGATTGCCAGTGCGCTTTGTGGGCAAGCACAGTCGCTTGAAGAGATGGTGCTATTTCGCATTATCCAAGGCGCTTTCGGCGCGTCGGTGATTCCATTGGCGCAGTCGACGTTAGTACAGATTTATCCGTATGAGCAAAAAGGCAAAGCGATGGCGATTTTCTCCATCGGCATTTTGCTTGGTCCTATTTTGGGCCCAGTCGTGGGTGGCGTGATCACCGACAACATCAACTGGCGCTGGATTTTTTACATCAACTTGCCATTCGGTTTGATCTGTACCTCTTTGATTTATCGCTATATCCACATCGACAACAAATCCAAACCTAACTTTGACTGGTGGATCATCGGTTACATGGCATTAGGTGTGGGCGCGTTGCAGTTTGTGTTGGATAAAGGTAACGAAGAAGACTGGCTCAACTCACGCATGATTCAGACGGCGATATTGCTCGCTGTCATGGGGTCGGTGATGTGGATCTATCGCAGCTGGAAAACCAAAAGCCCAATAGCGCCATTATGGCTGCTTAAAGACCGAAACCTTATGGTCTCGTCGTTGATGATTGCCGTGGTGTCGATGGCTATGTTTGGCCTGACGACTCAACAACCGATGTTGTTGGAAAGCTTGCTGGATTATCCGGTCTCAACCACTGGCTTATTAATGGCACCGCGTGGATTGGCGTCAGCGGCGATGTTAATTTTGGTGATTAAACTCAATCCGCAATTCGATCCCAGAATCAAAATAGTCTTTGGCTTAAGCTGCATCGGGATTGGTAGTTATTTGATGACGCAATACTCACTGCAGATCGATACATTTTGGATTGTGATGCCGAGTATGATTCAGGGCATGGGGCTTGGTTTAACCTTCTCGACGCTATCCACCTTGGCGTATTTAACGATTCCGAAAGAGCAATCTGTCGCGGCGGCAAGTATTTACAATCTGTTCCGTACGATTGGTAGTTCGTTTGGTATCTCTATCGCCACCACGTTCCAATATCGTGATAGTCAGCAGCAATGGCATGCGCTGGGAGAGGGTATAAATCCTTATAATCCTAACTTGCATGACTGGGCGGCCAATCAGGGGCTTTCCATTACCGACCCGGTTGCGTTAGACCAATACCAACAGATGTTGCAGCAGCAATCGCAAATGGTCGCGTTTGTGCACACCTTCCAGCTTGTGGGAGTGATGTTCGTGATCATGATGCCGATGCTGGTTTTCATCCGGTCGCGTGAATAACAACAAGTTCAGGTGAACCGTGTAAGAGAACGCCTCTCAAGTTGTGACAGCTTGAGAGGCGTTTTTTATTGGACGGCGTCAGTGAAAGAAGGACGTTTACTCAAACGTCACTTCGTCAAAATGCGGATTGGCTTTGAGCGCGCGCATTGCGACTAATTGTTCAGTCGGGAAGGCGGTGTGCTCACCATCCATATCTAAAAACAAGCACTCTTGTCGCTGCATGTCGTAGCCTGTGTCGAACGCGTTGCCCTGATGAGTTTCACCATTTTTTAGTGTGATCTCGATCGGGAGCTTAAGCATACAGGCGATTTCAATAAAATCGTATTGGCTGCAAGTCACCATAGTTTTCTCCTTTCAAACCGACGCAGTATTCAGAAGGTTTGAGAACCGTATCCTTAAATAGAAGACGTTTGATTGAAACTGAATCTTCATCTTACACCTCATTTTGGTCACGAAATAGACATACACGCACGTTTTAATAAACCTACTGTTGAGCGTTCGCAAGCGAGACAAAACTACGATATGTCTGAAACGATACTTAAGCGCACATACCTAACGAGTGAACAAAAGACACAAAAGCCAAGTTCACTGATTCTGCCTCAAACCTACCATGCGCAGTTGGCGCACCGTGTTCACCACTCGCCTCAATTTGAAAACGGCCGCGTTAAAAACGAGATGCCAAATGTGCCTAGTCCGCAATCATTCTGGCAGGTGTGTTGGAGTTATCTTGGTGGTAGAACGCCGTTGAGTCCTAACGAACATCTGCCACATTCCCCAATTCAACCTACGCAGTTTGCGCAGCGAAGTGAATCGATGCGCCTTACTTGGCTGGGCCATTCCACTATGCTGGTGGAGGTCGATGGCATTCGAATTCTGACCGACCCGGTATTTGATTACGCTTCTCCGTTCATCGCAAAAGGGTGGTTTGAACGCAATATTCCCAATACCCATGCCAGAGATTGTTTGCCGATTCCTGAAATTATCGTGATTTCGCACGATCATTACGACCATTTAGAAGCATCGACCATACGTTTCTACGCCGATAAACCCGTGACGTTTTATGTGCCCTTAGGGGTTGGCAAGCATCTGATAAAGTGGGGTGTTTGCGCAGACAACATCGTGGAATTCGATTGGTGGGACAGCGTGCACTATGCCGGAATCGAACTGATTTGTACGCCTGCTAACCATAATTCGGGTCGTACTTATTTCGATAAAAACTCGACCTTGTGGGCTTCTTGGGTCATCAAAGGCAAAGAAGAGACGCTCTATTTTAGTGGCGATTCAGCTTACGACTCGCACTTTTCCGAGATCGCACAGCGATGTGGACCAATCGACATTGCTTGTTTGGAAGTGGCTGCTGATGTGAAAGGCCAAGGTTATCCGGTCGAAAACTGGGGGCACATGCAGGCTCATCATACCGTGCAAGCGTTTCGCGATTTAAATGCGAAAAAACTGTTGCCAGTACATTGGGCTACATACGAACTGTTTACTCACCGCTGGGACGAACCGATTTTAGATTTGCTTACCCATTGTCAAAAAGAACATATAACGCTGCTGACGCCAATGCCAGGGGAGAGTTTTTACGTTCATCAAGAACATATAAATAAACAATGGTGGCGAGAAAAAGAAATATGTGAGCCAGATATAATTTTGACTTAATAACATGATCTTACTTCAATAATTATTTTATAAATTAACCTTGTTATTTTCAGAATATAACAAGGTTTTTACTGGTCATTGAAATTCAAAATTTCCATAGGTTCACTTTCCAATTGTGATCTCACGCTTTTATAAATCGATTGGTGTCATTTTTTGATACTTTTCATCTGAAAATTTGCGCTCTTATCAGAAAAGTTTTAGTAAAAATCTTTGCCATCTTAATTTTACTCTTCAAAACAATTATACTGACTATTATCTTGATAAGCCCATAGGGCAATGGCCATAACTTGTTCAGGGTGGGTAAAATGCGTCCAGTTAAAGAAAAGTAAAAAATTTTAATGGATAAGATATGTTTTACGCCAACAAGATAGAATATTGAGACCAAAATCACAAGAGTAGGACTCTCTTGAATTTATCATCATGGATGCTGAATAAATAAAATACAGGCATTGTTAGATGAATAATTCTGCAACGTATTTACTTGCTGCTTTACGAGAAAAAATAAAAGAAAAAGGCATTGGATATTCCGAGCTTTCTATTGGACTTGGAATCCCGCTTTCTACTATAAAAAGGCAGCTTCACAATACGTCTCTTGGTTTAGATAAAATCTTGTTGTACGCCACGCACCTTGATACGGATTTGGTTGAGTTATCCATGCGAGGTAAGCAGCTGCAGCAAGAGAGTGAACAGTTTATCACCGACACCAACAGTGAGATTTTTCATCAATATCCTCACTTATTTGATTTTCTTTATCTTTTGCGTCGACCTGAGTGGTCTTTAGAAGAGATCGCTCGGAGATACCAGCTGAGTGATACTTCCGTTGCGCTCTATTTACGTGCACTAGAAATGATGGATTACATTGAACTGAAAGGGGATAAAAACTATCAATTTAAAGATACAGGCCGCTTTATTTTTGAAGAAGGTTCAAATTTAGACACGCTATTTGCACAGCGCTTTCGTGAAGAAGTGTTTAGCCACGATATTCGACCTCCAATTTGTGTTGGACGCATTGCGATTACCGAAGAACAAGAAGAAAAACTGGCAAATGAAGTGTACAACAAATTAATTGAGTTTGATGTTCAAAATAAAACCAGTGAAAACAGTCAACGCCTAAAAAACGTTTTACTCACTTTTACACCTGGTAATCAGATATTTTTGGCTGACACAATTCCGAATATTAATGGCGATTTATTAAAAGCCATCACTATCGCTAAAGAAAAATAAAAGAATAATTATCGGAAGCTTGTGCTTATTTAGTGCGAGCCGGGCTTCTGCACACTAAAAACACTCATTTATATAAATGAGAATATAAAAATAACGTAAATAATAGGGAAAAAGTATGTTTAAAAAGAGCACACTTGCCGTTCTGATCGGGGCTACTATTTCGCTTGTTGGATGTGGTTCCAATGATAAAACTGAAATCCGTTTACCACAGGCGCCAACTTCGGAATTTACTAACGTGATTGATCGTACTGGTAATCCAACTTACCTGCGTGATTACGACAGTTATTCGAACCTGAAGTACAACGCGTTGACGGATAACGGCGCGTGGCATGGCCATTTGCTACCTGAAGATGCGGCGGGTTATGGCGCTTTCGGCGGTATTATGCAAGTAACGCAAGAGTACGCGCATTTTATGTCTGGCCAAACGTTCGACAAGCTCACGTTGACCGACAAAGTGAGTGGCCAAACTTACGATTTATCGAACGCAGAAGCGAAAGTCTATTCCATTCCAGGTGCATTAGTGCAGGTGTTGGACTTGGACGATATTCACGTGCAAATGGTGCTGCGCTTCGTGACTGACCGCTCTTCGCTGGTGGAAACGCTCATCACTAACAAAACTGATCGTGATATGAACTTGGCGTTGGAGTGGGACGGCGAGTTGGTGAAATACGCGCTGTCGACGCGAAAAGACCAAACCGTGGCGCAGTACTACCCAGATTACAAGCGCCAGATTTCGACCATCGAGAACGGCATTAAAATTAACTTTAGCGAGATGAAAGACAACTGGGCGATCCGTAATGACCGCGATGCCGAGTTCCGCATTACTCGTTCTCTACCGACGAAGACGTTCACCAACGAAACCTCATTCAGTTCTACCGCGGAGATGAGCCTACCAGCTGAGCAAACATCGGCGGTTTATACGGCCTATTCTAACCTGCACAATGCGAAAGAAGTGCAGTCAGAATCGTTGAGATTGCAAGACGTATTGGCGAATCCAACTCAATACATGGAAGCGTCGAAAGCGCGTTGGGACGGCTATTTAGCGAATGGTCTTATCAACAAAGAAGCGACAGCAGACCAAGCTCGTGTGGCCGTAAAAGCGATGGAGACCCTAAACGGTAACTGGCGCTCTGCGGCGGGCGATATTGAACAAGCGACAGTCACGCCATCGGTCACTGCGCGTTGGTTCTCTGGTAACTTAACGTGGCCGTGGGATTCGTGGAAACAAGCGTACGCGATGGCGCATTTCAACCCAGATGTTGCGATGGACAACATTCGCACGGTATTCCAAGAGCAAGTTCAAGCTGATGACAAGATTCGTCCACAAGACAAAGGCTACTTGCTGGATGTGTTGACGTACACCAAACCTGTTAGTCGTGGTGGTGCTGGCTCTGAAAACTGGAACGAACGCAATACGAAACCTTCGTTGGCGGCATGGTCTGTGATGGAGGTGTATCACGCTCTCGTGAACCAGTTTGATCGCCCAGAAGACGCGCAAAAATTCATTGATGAAATGTATCCGAAGTTGGTGGCATACCACGATTGGTGGCTATCCAACCGCGACCACAACCAAAATGGTGTGCCTGAATACGGCGCGGCAGTAGACCCAGCACACAACACGGAAGAAGGCGTGATGTACGTTTGGGTAGAAACGCGCGATCCTAACTTCACGACCATTATTCCTGCAGAAGACATCATCGAGCAAAACGGCAATTCTTATAAAGTAAAAGGCATGGCGTCTTACAATAAGATTCTCGATGAAGTGGATTACATGACGATTCACGTCGGCGCACAAGAAGCGGCTGGCTGGGAATCGGGCATGGATAACGCGGCTCGTTTTGGCTTTATCTACAACATCCACAACATGAATTCGCAAGCTGAAGACATCAGCAATCCAGACAAAAATGTGGATCAACTTGGTCGCTACGCGGCAAGTGCGTACGGCTTTGATAACAGCATCAAGCTGGAAGGCGAAGAGTGGGTGTACAGCAATACGTCAGCGGAAAACTTAGCGAAACTCGATCAAGCGAAGAAAGATTGGGAAGTTCGTTTTGCAGAAAATCGCACCAACAATAATGCTGCGGACGGCGAGCTGCTTGGCTTCTCTATGCTGCAAGAATCGGTGGATCAAGCCTCTTACATGTACTCAGACAACAAATACTTAGCGGAAATGGCGAAGTTGGTGTCCGATGGCGTAGAAGGTAAAGATCGAGCGCAAGAATTCCTAAATGGCGCGGAAAAAATCAAGACTTACATTAACCAATGTATGTTTGATGAAAGCACAGGATTTTTCTACGACATTCACTTAAATGTGGCTGAAGATGGCACTACTCCTGCGCCTCTTGCAAATGGCTGTGCGGGTTTGCCGATTGTAGAGCGTGGACGCGGCCCTGAAGGTTGGTCGCCGCTGTTTAATGGTGCAGCAACGCAAGAGCATGCCGATAAAGTGATCGCGGTGATGCGTGATCAAGACGAGTTCAACACGCCAGATAAATTCCAAGGAACGGGAGTGCCTTTGCCGACCGCATCGCAAACCAACCCTGCTTACGGTAAAGATGTGTACTGGCGTGGTCGCGTGTGGCTAGACCAAGTGTACTTTGGCTTCCGTGCGATGGAAAACTACGGCTACAAAGAAGAAGCGATTGCAATGGCGAATGAGTTGTTTAACAACGCAGAAGGTATGACGGGTGACATGCCAATCCGTGAAAACTACAACCCAGAGACGGGCGCGGTACAAGGTGCGTCGAACTTCTCTTGGTCTGCGGCGCATTTGTACATGATGTACAACGGATTCTTCAAAAACTAGATCGCACACATTAGGCGCTTTGGATGACCCCCTAGCATTCGTAGCGCTTAACGAACGATAATTCAGTGATAAATAAGACAAACCGGACTGTGTTGGCAGTCCGGTTTTTTTATGTCTCTTGTCACAAAGATTTTAGTGCTGGGTCAGGGCGTGTTGCCATATCGAAAGCATCTCTTCACTAAACAAGTAAAAGCGCATGTCGAGTACCGCGTATTCCGGTCTTTGACAAACGGCCATCGCGACTTCTGCTGCTTCTTGAGGTGGGTAACCATACACTCCGCAAGAAATCGCAGGCAGCGCCACACTTTGGCAGTGGTTGGTGAGCGCGAGATCCAGCGAGCGTTGATATGCAGATTCCAACACCGCTTTTGGATCGGCGAATTTATCGTAAATCGGGCCAACGGCATGAATGACGTAACGCGCGTTTAAATTGCCAGCCTCAGTAATGCGTGCGTCACCAAACGGGCATCGAATACCGTCGACATCATCAACGGCATAACACTCATTGATAAGCGCAGGCCCTGCTGCGCGATGAATGGCACCATCGACGCCACCTCCGCCGAGCATTCTCGGATTTGCTGCATTCACGATGGCATCGACATGTGCGGTGGTGATGTCGCCTTG
Organism: Vibrio sp. RM-41-2B; assembly: GCF_024744415.1. Taxonomy (NCBI): domain Bacteria; kingdom Pseudomonadati; phylum Pseudomonadota; class Gammaproteobacteria; order Vibrionales; family Vibrionaceae; genus Vibrio; species Vibrio sp. RM-41-2B. The sequence continues at coordinate 392,306 of NZ_JAMQWD010000004.1, forward strand.
GACTAACGAGATCGCGTTCATTTTTTTGAGCCTTCTACAATGATGAGAAACAAATGGTCAGTAACACAGTTAAGTGTAGCTTACTCATCAATGACTTGAGGTTTTAACTCGACGACATTTCCTTCCGGATCATGTATATAGAGTGATCTACCGAACCCTTGTGCGCCATACCGCTTCGCAAACTCTTCGGTTTCAATGCCGCGTGAACGCAGATATTCCAGCATTTCATTTTCTGAAAAAGGCGCTAGTTGCAGGCAAAAATGGTCAATATTACGACCATTTTGGACTGGTGGCTTTCCGCCAAGTTGTCCTAACTCGCTGTCTACCGTCACCACATCAATCAATGCGTTACCAGCCCTAAGCTGGGTTAAACCAAGCTCCATTACTTCGCGCTCGACAGGGCAGCCCAAAATATCTCGATAGAAATGCAACATGGCGTCGAGGTTGCACGTTCTTAACACGACATGATCAAGGGCTTGGATTGCGATTGGGTTGTTGGTGGGCATGCTTCACTCCTTTTGTGCGGTTATGGAAAAGTATACGACCTGAACGTCCATATTGATCGTTAAGCCATTTTTAACATATGCACTTTTGGTCATAAAGAATGCATTTAAGAATAGAGAAAGAGTTTTTGGCGAAACGCCTTGATGTGCGACCGCGTCAGGCGTTTAGGCCTGTAGCAAATTGGTCACGCGCCCAAGCTCGCAAACATTGATGGGAAGTGCTGGATTCATCTCGTTTATGGAAAATCAGCTTATAGCTGACTGGCTCGGAAAACATTGGAGTTTGAATGACTTGCAGATTCAAAGCCGATTGCCATTTCTGCGCCAAAGACAGGGGAAGCACGCCTAAGCAATCGTGTTTCGCCACATAAAGCATCATGCCAGAGAGCGATGTTGTCATCATCTCCACATCACGCTCTTGCAGCCCTGGCTGGTGAATTTCGGTGTTGCTAACTGGGAAGTCTTCGTCTCCGACAAACCGACAGTGCTTTTCAGAATAAAACTGTTCTTGTTCGATTTTTCCTGCGATACGTGGGTGATCTTGACGACAAATCACCACCATTGGCTCTTCAAAAATTGACTCACTGATAAATGATGGGTCATGAATGGTCGTTGGGCTAATAATCAAATCGATCTGTTTAAGTCGTAGATCGTTCAATAACGAAGGTAAATCCGTATCGGCGCAAATGCTGATCGTGTTGGTTGGTGTGATGCGGTGGAGCAGCGCTTCGTTACAGCTCAGGCGGAAAGTGCTTTGATCGGAAATGGCATCATTGATCATCGCAAACGCCTGATGAAATTTAGGTAGCAACTGATGCGCTACAGAAGTGAGTTTGATTTGTCGCCCATCCTTCACAAATAACGATTTGTTGGTTTCTTTTTCCAAACGCTTCATGGATGCGCTAATCGCTGGCTGAGTTAGCCCTAGGTGCTCTGCGGCGCGAGAGTAAGATTGATATTCAGCAACAATTAAAAAGGTTTGGATTAGATTAAAATCCATACGATACCTAAATAAAAATAATCACTAGATTCAGTGGGCGTCTCTTTGATTTTTGGGCTAGATGTTCGCCCTAGTAACCCACCTTGAAATAAGCCTCCTTAACGCACTTACGAGCTAAGGAGGCGACAGAGTAGTGGTTCGTTAAAACGAATTATTTAACTACTTTGATTTCAGGCATTTGATACTCACCACTTTGGATTGCATCGTCTGCGCCGTAAAAACGCATGATGGCGTAGAACGGTTTTTCAGGTACTGGCAAGAAGTTTGGATCGTCTGCTCGGCCTTTCTCGTTCGCACTCATGTAAATGGTGTAGTAACCGTCTTTGTCCGCTTTCATGGTTCGGTCGCCACGGCTGTGACGGTTTAGGTCGTTTTTCGCCATCAAACGGTTGTCGTTGCCGTAAATAGTAACAGACCAGAATTCGCTGACGTTCGGCGCTTTAAAGCGCATCACGTAATCATGCTTCGAACCATCCAGTTTTTGACCAGTGCTGTCGAAATCTGATTTACGGTAAGACGCTTCGATAGGTGGTAAGCCCCACTGACCAAGGTAAGTACCTTCTGCAAAAATATCGCGTGGCGCATCACCCAAGGTATCGCGTGTACCAAGCAACGTACGAGCATCTGTCATTTTAGGTGCAAGTTCGACGAGGTGTTCCATACCTTTCTTCTCACCAACTTTTGCCAGTTTTAGCTGCTCAGGTGTGAAGTCAGTTTTGCATGGTTCAACGCCGATAGATTGGTATTTGTCCAACCACTGTTTGTCTGCATTGCCCATCGAGCCATCACATAGCACGAAGTTCACGCGTTCAAGCCATGTTGAATTTTTTGGATCTGGATACGTTCTTTGTACTGGTTTTGGCCCGTTCTTACCTAAATATTCCGATAGGGTACGAATGTTCCATTGGTCCATGTAGTTAAGCGCGACTTTTGCGTCTTCGTCATTCACTGCCATGATGCGACCCATCAGCTTCACAAGATTGCTGTCTACGCGAACCACTTCGTCGACAGACGCTGGCACTTCACCTTGCCAATCTTGTGCTGCAAACATGAACTGGCCGCCTTTTGTGCCGCGAGTACGAGAACTGAACGCTGCGTTGGTGTAGTGGCCCATGTCCATTGTGTGCAAGATCCAGTAACGGCCTTCATCCATATCAGGCACGCTCACAATGACAGGTTCTGCAGCAACATCTAACCAGCCCATAAGGTGAAGCGTATCGTTATTAATGGTTGGGTGAGCGGTGTAAGAGTCATCAGCTAGAGCACGAATATTCTGAAAGCGGTTCAGTGGATAGTTGTTTTCTACCGCCGTGTGATAGAAAAACTTGTACGCTTCATCGATAGAGTAGCCGTAGATATAAGCATCTTCTGCAAGATCAACATTGGTGTTAGCCGCAAATACAGAGCTGGCTCCTAGCGCTGATAATCCCAATAGAGTAACGAGTAATTTTTGTTTCATGGCTGGTTTCATCCATTTGTTTGTGAGGATATGTTTCCAGCTAAGCTTAGTCGTTCACCCGTTTATTACAGAAATGAATTGTGAGTATTTAGTCTATATCAAAAGTGATATGCTTTGAGAAAAGCTAAAGAGATAACGTTGATGAACTTTGATTACAATTTGCTCAAGGTGCTGGCAGTGATTCTTGAAACATGCAACACCACAACGGCTGCGGAGCGTTTGTGCACCAGCCAGCCTGCTGTGAGTCGAAGCTTGCGTAAAATTCGGGATTTGTTTAACGACGACATTTTAGTGCGTAAGGGCACCAATATGGAGCTCACGCCGAAAGCCGAAGAGATCAAAGCGCAGCTGTCTGGGATCATCAACGACATCGACAAGCTAGTGAATGTTTCTCATAGTTTTGATCCCGCGACCGAAAGCAGTGTTCTGCGTGTTGCAATCAACTCGTCCATTGCGCAATGGTTTTCTGCCGCGTTTACTCAGCTGCTAGCCAAAGAAGCGCCGTTTATGAACTTGGTGATCGAAGACTGGACGGAAACCACGCCAGACAAAATCGATGCGGGTGAAATCGCTTTTGGCATCAACTATTTCCCTATGGAATTGCCGAAGCATCTGGTTCAGAAAAAAGGCGGGCGGGACGACTTTGCTCTGGCCTGTCGCGCGACGCATCCGCATGGTGGCAAACGCATGTATTTGGATGACATTTCAGAGTACGCGTACGCGGTTCACATCATCCAACATTGGAATGAAAAAGAAGATCACATCTCGCGCTTATTACAGCCTTTTTCAGTTGTCCCAAGAATTCAACTGCGTACCACGCACATCAACACCATTTTGAATTTGGTTGCGGATAGCGATGTGCTGTTTCCTTGTTCGCGTCACTTGATCAATCAGTTAGATAAGCGTTTTTCTTTTATCGAATTTGATGACGCGCTGCCGAAATTAGAGGGTAACTTCGGTTACGTTTACAGCGTAAAGCGCCGTAATGATCCGTTGATATTGTGGGTTAACAATACCGTTGAATCGTTGATGAAGTCGTTAGGCATTGAGTCGTAACAATGGTTGGTGAAACGGTTTGAACAACCGGGTTCAGTAACGCACTGATCCCGGTTGTGTTGCATGATGTAATTACTCGTATTCAGAAGCGTAAGTTTCTTCATAAGTGTGCGAGTAAAGCTCGAACAGGTTGCCGAATGGGTCTTCTAGATAAACCATTTTCGCAGGCTTGTTATCGTCTTCTGGGTGGTAACGCATGATGTCCATACGAACTTTGCCACCAAACGCTTCAGTGCGCTTGATTGCACCTTCAAAGTCGTCCGTCTGCAAACAGAAATGGAAGATACCGATGCGAGAAAAATCCACTTCATGGCGCGCTTGACGCTCTTTCATTTCAAATAACTCAAGTCCGATGCCATCGCTTGTCACTAGATGCGCAATGTTGAAGCCTTTAAAGCCCTCACCAAAGACCGCAATACACATTCTGCCAATTGCGGTTTCGCGTTCTTCAATCACTTTCGTGTTACCCATAACGACTTTTAGACCAAGCGCTTGTGTGTAAAACTCAACCGCTTTATCCATATCTCCGACCATAATACCGACATGATTCATTTTCATTTGTTTGCTCCCAACATGTGTACTTAAACGTTGTCTTGTTTCGATGTGGGAGAGTATATGGTGCGGTGTTAATTACATTAAATTATCATAAATTATAAAAATAATAATTTTATGTAATCATTATGGGCACAGTTCGAGTTAATTGGCTAATGCCTCAACAGCTTGCTGTACCGAGGTGAAGTGAATTTTGATGATGCACCTTTGTGCGAGACTAAACTCATGCGACTGGATGAGTGACGTAACTTCCTCGACGGACAGAGTGCGTTCTTCCGGTTGTAAAACGGTGGTGTTCGAATCGTTGTATTGCAACCCGAACGTGTTGCCATTTGAGTCAATTACGTAATCATCTGGCCCCAAAATGAGCGCTTCGCATTCGGAATCAAGATCGGCATGAGAACGCAAATAGATAAGTTCATCGTCGCCATCGAGTTTCAATAAACATGGCCATGTAACCATGGGGCCTCCGGTGTAGTGGCTAAAATTGTTTCAATGTCTGAAAGGGCAAAGTGAGTGCTGGCAGCATTCAAGGTGTTGGCCTTAAACCGCAGTCAAAAATTACGTGTGTTGAGCAATAATCGAAAACAGCTCGTCAACCGTTCTTGCCACGTAATCTGGTTGCACGCTCCAATGCTCTGGCATCGCGCCACTGTACGCTGCTGCAACGGCAATCACCTTACTTTGGCCACCCAACTGCTGTTCGATGTTGCGTGCGAATTGCGTGTCGGCTTCATGGTCACCGATGTACATCAGCTGTCGATTTTCTGCGTGACCAAAAATCGACTCAACGCATTTGATGCCACTGTACGCATCGGGCTTTTGGTGCCCATTCGAGACGTCATCATACCCGACGATGGATTTAAACTGCGCGCTGATGCCGTTGTCGGACAGCACTCGACGAATATTGCTTTGTGAGTTTTGAGAACAAATGCCGTGAGGCAGCTGCACAAACTCTTTAATGACGCCATCAATGCCTTCAAACAGGGTTACTGGTGTTTGGTTTTTCTCTTGATGCTCTGCCCATAAACCGCCAGCTTGCAGCATTTCATCATGGGACATGCCGTAGTAATCCACGTAGAGCTCTTGCCAGTTTTTCGCCGCGTGGTTTGCGTAGTGATAGTTGGCTTCTGAATGGAGATATTTCGGTAAATTATCGCCAGTTAAATGCGGGGCAACGATGGATAAGATCGCTTTGGTGATGTCGATGTTTTTCGGTACAGAGTTTACGAGTGTCCCATCGTAATCCCACAATATGGCGTCTAATTTCATTCAACGTTCTCGTTGTTATTGATGGTTAAAAACTGGAACCGGGTTGCTGCAAAAATGCCAACTCTTCAGGTGTGCTTTCTCTACCCAAGATGGCGTTGCGATGTGGGTAACGTCCAAATAGGTCGATGATGGCTTTGTGTTTTAGCTCAAAATCGTAGTTATTTTCAAGCCCAGATGCTCGAAACAATTTCTCAGCTTCGACATGAATGAGGCGCGATTCGCTGTGCATAAACGGCATGTACAAAAAGCTTAGCTGCTCAGGCACTAATTCTTGATCGTGTCCTAACCGAATTGCTTCTTGAGCCAATGCTAATGCGAGCGGGTCTTGCGCAAACGCTTTTGGGGTGTTGCGATACACATTACGTGAAAACTGGTCGAGGACGATGATTTCGGCCAATCGTCCTTGTGCACTGTCACGCCAATTAAACAGTTCACAACGAGCGGCTTGTTCTAGTACCGAGGCAAATCGTGACGCAATATGTTTGTCCAGTTCTGGGTTGTTTTCAAACCAGTTTTGAGGCGTTAGCTCCTCGAACCAGAACTTGATGATTTGTTGATGCATGGCGCTTCCTTTTGTTGTGCCTTAATAGCAAAAAGCCAGAAGCGTGGCTTCTGGCTCTTGGCGTGTTATCGACCGTAAGTCTCTACGATGTAACGTTCAAAATCGTCACACATTTGTTCGTCAGAGATGGCGTTGCTTGCCAGTTCTTTACTGCCGTCGACGACTTTAATCATCGCGTTCAGTGAAGCGACTGGTGCTCGTTCTCGCGTTGCAAGTGAGTCGATTTTCTTCTGCTGCACTTCCCACGCCTGTTCTGGGGATAGGTTACACACGTCTGCAAGGTACTTGGCGTTAAAGCCTTCACCAGTTAGGCTGACAATCGTTTCGTTGTGCGACAAGTGATTGCCTGCGTGCCAGTAGTGTTTTGCCAGCAGTGGGCCAATTTCTGGGTTATCGGTCAGATAGCCAAACTTCTCAAGGAAGTATGCGCGGGTCTGATACACCGCCATGTGCGCGAGTAGATAACCTTGATACGCACAAGCTGCTTCATCGGATAGCAAATGTGGAATCGCCATCAGTGGGCGAGGGCTGCATTCCAAACCAAGGATCTGTTTTTCACAATCGCGAGCCAGCTTAGTGATGCGCTCTGGCGTTAACTCGTCATCGCTAAGTTGATATAACGCGCGTTCAAAGTACGGCACAACCAAGATGCTACGTTCTTCATAAGCTTTGAATGGCTGACGACTGTTGATCATCGCTTGAATGATCTCATCAGGAACCGGATTCCCTTCATCATCCAGTGCGTATTGTTTTAGCCAATCGGCATCGGTTAACAGGCTGTCACAGAACATCGACTGAGTTTCTGCATAAGCCATTGAAGTCGGCGCAAACTCCTGCGAGAAACAAGGTGCGTTCATTTTTACGTTCGCAAAGTGTGCTGCGTGGCCACCTTCGTGGAACAGCGTGTTAATGCCATCGTAGCCGCTGCCCACTTGGTCTGGTTTGGCATTGCTGGTGAAGTTCACCTGTGCTGCGACCCATTCGCCTTGATTGTAGAAAGAAGGGATCGGGCCGTGGCAGAACCCGTTCGGGTACTTACCTTTGCGGTCTAACAAATCCAGCGTTAGCGTCGCGCCAGAGTAATCAATATTCAGACGACCAAACGATTCTACCCAGCGTCTCAGAGATTTTGAGAACGGCACGTATGGGTCAAGGTCACGCATGACGTCCCCCGCGAACGAGTAAACAAAGTTGAAGCCTGTTAGCGCGCTTGCGCCTTTCTCTTTCGCCAAGTTTTCTAAGCTGTTTAGGTGTGCATCTCGCGTGTGTTGTTCGAAATCTTCCAAAATCTCGAATAGCTGCTCAGAGCTCATCTTTTCCGTTTTTTGCACGGAGTAATCAAAGAAGGTCGCATAACCCAGTGAGCGAGCGAACTGGTTGCGCAGTTTGATCAGTTCTATAAAGCCGTTTTGCAGTAGCCATTGTTCAAGGTTCAGCAACGCTTGGTGAGCCGATTGGCGAACTTCTTCATGATTGCTGGTGCGAATGGTTGAGCTCAATACTGGCAGTGAACCTTCCACTTGCTCGCCGTTTTCATCGGTAAACGTTTGTACGTGGTTCTGTTTTTTCTCGAAGAGCTCAGCTTCAAAGGCAATGAGCTGATTTTTCAACGCTTGTGCCTTTTCGCCCTCGATTGCGTGAGATTCAAACATCGCCAGCCAACCAGAAAGACCCGTAATGGTTTGCTGTTTCTCTTGTGGGTCGGTAATTGAGTCCGCGGCTTCAAGCTGTTGTTTGATGGCAGTAATTTGCTCGGCGTTGCTCAAAAAGCTTGTCCATGCGGTTTGTGCTTGCGTCGAGCCATCATGGTCATCGCTGATCCCCATGTAAGTTTCCCAAAAGAAATCTTCTTTGGTGCGGTGAATCGTGAGGTAACGTTGATTGAGGTCGTTGAGATAATCCGTTGCGGTCATTTTGATCCTTCAAATGGTTGGGAGTAGACCCCTAATTATTGCACGCTTGTTGATAATAAAGGAGGGACAAATTAATTTGCTGGTAGTGTACTGCGTAAACGTGATTTTACTATTTGTTTACATTTTAATGAGTTAGCAAGAGTTGTTACGAGTTTGGAGTGCGCAGTGTTAAGACTGGCACGGGTTTTACAGTTCATCAGTTAATTAATCTGCTAGGCGCTCTCGATGATCTTTGTCATGTGTAATAGTATTTCTATATCGCGGCAGTACATATGGAAACGATATGATAAATAAGACAAAAGTTACTCTATTGGCGCTAGGTACGATTTTGGTTGGATGCTCTTCTGTCACGCCGCCAAGAAATGATGCGGTTGAGAACATTCAACAAAAGTGCTCTGTAATTTTAAGCAGTGATGTTTCAGGTGAACAGCGCTGGCAGACATACAACGGCTTGCTTGTAGAATATGCTGTGCATGGCATTAAAACTCAGGCGCAGTTCGAACGCTTTGAAGCGTTTGTGCAGCGAGTACAAAATGATGAATCTGGACAGTTAGTTACCGAGCTGATTGAAGTCACCGATTGGGGATGCTCAAACGGCAATTATCTTGAAGAGATGGGCTTGTTTATTCAAGAAGTTCAAAAGTAAAAAACCGAGCGTTAAGTCGCTCGGTTTTTCTGTTTATGGAGCGCTTTGTGCGCTGGCCTGTCAGGACGTTTACTCCTCTGGGTACTCGCCCATACCTTGCGTTTTACCTTCCGCTTTCCAATGCTCACCGGGGTCAAATGCTTCATCGCATAAATCTACGGTGTAGCCCATTTCTGTGATTTCCTTTAATGTGAGATTATCTGCAATTTTTGCGACTTCACCCGATTTATTACGTAATTCCATGTTGTTTCCTCCTCTGTAGGTAGACGAGCGGTATCGATGCACAGTGACGAATGCATCGGTGACCTTTGTTCTAAGTATATAACTCTCAGCTCAAAATGAGGGTTTAATCCATTCTTATCGTGTGGTTAATTGAGTAATGCTTTGAGCTGCTTCAGTTATTTTTAACTGCATCATCGCGACAGTTGGCTATTTGTGATTTATTGAACGATTAAATTGTCAATCTGGAAAATCGAAATGGTGATTCTCGACCACTCCTTAGCACAGCAAATTGTCGATCGAACCATGTCCATCATTGGTCACAACGTAAATGTGATGAACTCAGCGGGCATCATCATTGGCAGTGGCGATCCAAAACGCGTTGGGCAAGTGCATGATGGCGCGGTATTGGCGTTGAATCACGGCGATTCGCTAGAGCTGAATGAGCAGCAATGTTTGACGTTGCAGGGTGTCAAACCCGGAATCAATATGCTGTTGAAATTGCATGGAGACGTGGTCGGTATTGTTGGTGTGACAGGCGAGCCCGAGAAAATTCGAGATTTCGCCAAACTGGTTAAAATGACCGCTGAACTAACAATCGAGCAAGCTGCGCTGGTGGAAAAATTTCAGTGGGACAGACGTCATCGTGAAGAGTTTATTCTGGCTTGGATCAATGGCAAATTGACCGATGAAGAGCTGAAAGATTGGGCGATGCGTCTTTCTATCGATGTTACTCAACCACGGGTGGCAACGGTGATTGAAGTCTCGACGCCGTCCGCCTCTAAAAGCATGAAGAGTGTGCGCAATATTGTTGAGTTGCTTGAATACCCAGAGCGTAACAACCTAGTTGCGATTGTCTCAGTGAATGAAATTGTGGTGCTGAAACCGTGTCATTCCGCCAAGCAATGGGATAGCCAAATCGAAAGTGAACGCATTGATAAGTTGATGTCGCGTTTAAGCGATCACGATTCGCATACGTTTCACATTGCGCTAGGGCAGTTGTTTAATGAGCCTAAAGATGTTGCTTTGTCATACCAAAGCGCAAAGCAGGTATTAGCCATTGGCAAGCAGTTCTACCCAGAGAAACGTAAGTACCTGTTCGATGAACTTCGTTTGCCTGTGCTGTTAGCGCCGTTGGCGGATATTTGGCAAGGTGAACAAATTATTGATGGCGTGAAACGGTTGAAAGAGAAAGACAAATCTGGGCAATTACTGAAAACCCTAGATGCGTTGTTTGAATGCAATGGCAATGTGACGGAATGCTCTAAAATGCTGTTTATTCACCGGAACACTCTGCGCTATCGATTAGAAAAAATTACCGAGATAACAGGGTTGCCAACCACCAATTTTGTGGGGTTAGCGGAGCTTTATATTGCGACTCGGCTCTCAAAAATGGCGTGATATTGTGCATTTGCACAATAAGAGTCATTTTTTGACCACATCATTTGTCACTCCGCCTAAAGGAATTCGAAAGCAAACGATTAATAATTCATGCGTCCCTACATGTTGAGTGAGCCAACACGGACTCGCTCAGCAAAATAAGAATAAATGGAGTTATCATGAACCTTATATTAATCCTGCTCGGGGTGATCGCATTTATTGTGCTCACGACCACCAAATTCAAATTACATCCCTTTTTAGCGCTGATCATCGCGGCGTTCCTTGCGGCATTTGCTTACGGCTTACCGGCAGATAGCATTGCCAAAACCATTGCTTCTGGCTTTGGCGGCATCCTTGGTTACATTGGTTTGGTTATCGTTTTAGGTACCATCATCGGTGTTATTTTGGAGAAAAGTGGTGCGGCGATCACTATGGCCGATACGGTCATCAAAGTGTTGGGTGAGCGTTTCCCAACATTGACCATGAGCATCATCGGTTACATCGTTTCTGTTCCGGTATTTTGTGATTCAGGCTTTGTCATTCTGAACTCGCTAAAAGAATCACTCGCGAAGCGTTTAAAAACCTCAAGCGTTGCGATGAGTGTAGCGTTGGCTACTGGCCTATACGCGACGCACACGTTTGTGCCGCCAACTCCTGGCCCGATTGCCGCTGCGGGTAACTTAGGCCTGGAATCTAACCTTGGTTTAGTGATTGGTGTGGGTGTGTTTGTTGCAGCGGTTGCGGCGCTAGCGGGTATGTTGTGGGCGAACCGATTCCAACATGTTGAACCAGATGGCATTGAAGCCGCAGATGAAATTCAGCATGATTGGCAAGCACTCAAAGCATCTTACGGTAAATTGCCAACGGCGAGCCAAGCATTCGCTCCTATTTTTGTTCCAATCTTATTGATCTGTTTTGGCTCTATCGCGAAATTCCCAAGCCTACCGCTGGGCGAAGGTTTTGTGTTTGATGTTCTGACTTTCTTAGGACAGCCACTAACGGCATTGGTGATTGGCCTGTTCCTTTCTGTTCGCCTACTCAAATCAGACAACAAGATTGAAGAATTTGGCGAGCGAATCAGCCAAGGTATTACGGCTGCTGCGCCTATTCTTTTGATTACCGGTGCGGGTGGTGCATTTGGCGCGGTATTAAAAGCAACGCCGCTAGGTGAATACTTGGGTACGACGTTATCGGCGCTGGGCGTGGGTATTTTCATGCCATTTATCGTTGCGGCTGCGCTAAAATCGGCGCAAGGGTCGTCAACGGTTGCACTGGTGACCACATCGGCTTTGGTTGCGCCTATGCTTACCCAATTGGGGCTAGATTCAGAAATGGGCCGCGTATTAACGGTGATGGCGATCGGTGCAGGTGCGATGACGGTTTCTCATGCAAACGACAGCTTCTTCTGGGTAGTTTCGCAGTTTAGCCGCATGTCGGTGGGCTTAGCGTACCGCGCGCAAACCATGGCTACGCTCGTTCAAGGTGTCACGGCAATGGCATTGGTGTACATTTTGAGTCTCGTTCTCTTATAAGTCTCTGGAAATACGTATGAAAGTGGTAATTGCACCTGATTCATTTAAAGAAAGCTTAACCGCCAAACAAGTGAGCGAGGCGATCAAAACGGGTCTTGCTCGCGTATGGCATGATGCCGAGTTTGTTACAGTTCCGGTCGCAGACGGTGGCGAAGGCACGGTTCAATCTTTGATAGATGCAACTCAAGGCGAACAAGTCTTTACAACGGTGACCGCGCCATTAGGGAATGATGTTGAAGCGTTTTATGGCATCCTCGGTGATGGCGAAACAGCGGTTATTGAAATGGCGGAGGCCAGTGGGCTGCACCTTGTACCGAGTGACGCTCGCGACCCAAAACTGACCAGCAGCATCGGTACCGGACAGCTGATCAAACACGCGCTAGACCGAGGTATTCAACGCTTAATCATTGGTTTGGGCGGCAGCGCTACCAATGATGGTGGCGTGGGCATGTTGACCGCGTTGGGGGTAGCGTTTCTTGATGAATCTGGTCATGCAATTACCCCAAATGGAGGCGGGTTAGCGACGCTTGCGTCCATCGATATTTCTGGTCTTGACCCGCGCTTAGCTGCTTGCGAAATGTTGGTAGCGTGCGATGTTGATAACCCACTCTGTGGCGACAAAGGCGCGTCGGCTATCTTTGGCCCGCAAAAGGGAGCGACGGTGTCAGACGTCACTCTGCTCGATAACGCATTACGCAAGTTTGGTGAGCTGACTGAACAAGCGACGGGTAAGCACGTACTGACTCGTGAAGGGGCGGGCGCTGCTGGTGGTATGGGAGCGGCCTTGCTCGGGTACACGCCAGCACGTTTGCAACCGGGAATTGAGATTGTGCTTGAAACGGTCAAGCTTGCTCAGCATGTTGCGGATGCGGATATTGTATTCACAGGCGAGGGTCGAATCGATCATCAAACCGCACATGGCAAAACGCCGATGGGCGTTGCTCAGGTGGCCAAGCAGTTTGATTTACCAGTCGTTGCATTGGCTGGTTGTGTGGGCAACAACTATCAGGCGGTCTATGAATGCGGTATTGATGCGGTGTTTGTTTGTGTACCAAGGGCGATGAGCTTATCTGAGGCCATGAAAGAGGCCGACGTCAACGTTGCCAATTTAGCCGAAAACGTCGCGAGAATGTGGCAAATTAAGTCGCACTGAGGGCGATGACGATACGAAAAAACTCCACCTTTGCGTGGAGTTTTTTTGTTGTTACCAGTCTACGTATACGGGCATAAGTTCATTTAGCAAGAGCGAGTTAACGAACATGCTTTGCTATCAACTTTGCCAGTGTTTGCATCGCGTGAATCCAATCGGTTTCACTACCAAAGTTTGCCACGCTGAGGCGCACGCAATGTCGATATTGCCCTTGAGTGCCAAATACGGTACCGGGAAGTAGGCTGATTCTGTGTTGATTACACGCTTGATACAACGCATAGCTGTCCGTTTCTTTGGGCAGGCGCAACCAAAGCAAGAACGAACCTTGCACGGCGTTGATCTGGTATCGATTTTTTAGAGATTCGTATTCATCTAAGTATTGATGAAGCATCTGGATAAATCGGCGCATGTTGTTTTGATAAACCCGACCCATTCGCGCAGTATGCGTTCGATACTTGCCTGACGTTAGAAACGTTGCCACGGCAGATTGCATCAGATTCAAACTGCCCATGTTCTCACACAGTAGATATTGCTCAATTTGATCTCGATATCGCCCCGCCAACATCCAACCAATTCTCAAACGCGAATCGAGCGTTTTGGATAACGAATTCACGTAAATTACGCGTTGCTTGTCATCGAGCAACCTCAAGCTTGGCAAAGGCTTGTTATAACTTAACCCGCCAAACACATCGTCTTCGATAATAGGAATATTGCCAGACGCCAATAGCAATTGCTGGCGCTTTTCTAGCGGCATCATGGCACCAGTTGGGTTGGTGAAGTTTGGCGTTACGATGATCGCTTTTATGTCCCATGTCGCCATTGCTTTTGCTAAGGCTTCGGGGCACATACCGTCTCGTGGGCAACTCGGAATTTCCACCACTTTGAGGCCGAGTGATTCGAGCATCAATAAATTACCAAAATAGCAAGGGGACTCCACCGCGACGATATCGCCTTTTTGTGTCGTTGCGCGCAGCGCTAGGCTAATTGCTTGCTGCGCGCCGTGCGTCACCATGATCTCATCCAACTTGGTTGGCGTGCCCAAATCTTGTGTGATTTTCGCCAGTTGTTTGATTAAGAGGTGATCACCGGGTGGCAATTGGTAATGGCTCGGTACATGCGTTTGCTGGCGGCTGTGGCGGCCAATCTCGGCGTACAAGCTTTTGATCGCGGGGGAGTCAATGTTTGGGTGGGCAGAGCCTGCGGGCAAACGCTCTTGGTATTCAGGGTACGTGAGGATTTCTTTGCAGATCGAGAGCAAATCCACGCGAGTCGGATCCGGAATTGAGCGAGAGGTCGGCAAGGCGATTTTTACTCGATAACCCGACTTGGGAACCGAGTACACCAAGTTTTGCGCTTCCAGCTCTTGATACGCACGAATCACGGTGTTTTTACTGACGCTTAATTCTTGGCTCAATGAGCGAATGGAGGGCAGTCGATCATCCACTTGGTAAACGCCACCATTGATGGCTTGTTTAAGGTGCTTTTCCACCACGAGGTACTTATTCCCTTCACCGCTTTCCAATAAATCTGTACCCATAAAAACACTTCCATCTGTCACTTTTTGAAAACACTGTGCCTAATTACATTAACAGTATCTCAAAACATAAAACAAGCGTGAGTGAGGCGATCATGTTAATCCGAGCCATCCCTTTTGTATTTGTCATCCTTTGGGCTTCTGGATTTGTTGGTGCGCGTTTTGGTTTGCAGTATGCCGAGCCAGCGACACTACTTTCTATCCGTATGGCATTCAATGTCTTACTGTTTTTGGTTCTTGTGGCGATGTTGCGTAGAAGGTTGCCGACAGGAAGCGATTTCTGGCACAGCTGTGTGGTGGGTGTGTTGATCCATGGCTTCTATTTAGGCGGCACTTATTTCGCTATTGATTTGGGTATGCCAGCAGGGCTGAGTTCGTTGTTGGTGGGCATTCAGCCGATTTTAACCGCTGCTTTGCTGGTGGTGTTTGTTCGTGAGGAATTTAAACCCTCGCAATGGCTGGGTTTGGCTCTTGGCTTTGTCGGCATCGCTATGGTGCTGATGGGAAACATGGAGTGGCAGTCTGAGCAACATAAGTTCTTAGCCATTGGAGTCTGTTTACTGTCTTTGGTTGGTATCACGTTAGGGACGCTGTATCAGAAAAAACATTGTCAGCAGGTGGATATGGTTGGTGGTGCGACGGTGCAATATTTGGCCGCACTCATCATGTTTCTGCCTGTTGCGATGCAGTTTGAAACCATGCAAGTTCAGTGGGAACTGGAGTTTATTTTGACCGTGTTGTGGTTGGTCGTCGTGCTCTCTTGTGTGGCTATTCTGCTGCTGCTGTACATGGTGAGAAATGGCGCGTCTTCGAGTGTGGCGTCTGTGTTTTACCTCGTGCCGCCAACAACAGCGATTCAAGCTTGGCTCGCGTTTGGTGAGTCGTTTGATTGGATGGGCATTTCTGGCTTTGTATTAGCGGCCACGGCGGTCTATCTAGTGGTTAAAAAGCCAGAGCTGACGATAAAAAAATCGGTTCAAACAGAATATACCTAAATTGGGTAGGGACATTCACGTGCCAGTGAGTACAATTCTGCTTCATCTTAATCCGTGGAGCAGAGTGATGACGTTAAAGCCAGATCGAATGACCGCGATGCGTAATATCATCGAGCAAGTAAAAGCTGAGCTACCGATTTACGAACCGGAAACTTTTGTGTGTGGGCCGGAAGGGCAGTGCATCGGTTGTCCAAAGAAATTATTAGAAATGGTCGATTCAGAGGTTACTTATTGGGAGTCGGCAATGGAGCGGGGTGTGATTCCGCAGTTTGATGAGATCCGTCGTTTCGGGAAGATGTGCACTAACGTACGTCGCGGACTTGTTCGTAATAACGTTCCACTACTCGGGTAATCTACTTCAGTAAATAAGTGATTGATAAATAAAGTCCTAAAATTGACACATAAATGTGTGCGTTTGCATAGTAACTTGGCGAGCGGTCTCAACTTTGGCCCATGACTCTTGTTTGTCATCTACTAGGGCTTTAAACGTTTTAAATCAGCGATATATTGGCAAGGTCTCACATGGATGTGAGGCAAACGACCATTCATTCTGCTGAGATAAAAAAGTGAGATTAAAGGGATTTACTCTGATGGAAATCACCATAGTGCTCGCCACTTTGGCTTTCATCGCTTTGGCTGCGTTGCCAACACTACTCCACATTCAGCGCCAAGCCTATGCGTCGATGTTACACAGTTCCAATTCGTCATTGGGTACCGCGCTTAAATTTTTTAACGCCCGAGTGGTGATAGACAATGCTGCCGAGCAAAACCAAGTCCACTATATTGATAGGAACGTAAAAACCTTAAGTGGTATGCCAGAAGCGAGCGCCAATAGCATTGGCGCGTTATTAGAAATCGATTTGCCGCAGAGTGGCGTGTCCAAAATTGATGTTCCCTGCAAAGGCAGTGACTTTTGTATTATTGGTCAGCAACACCCAAATAGTACCCACTTTGTGTCTATTCCCGATTATCAATTTGTCGACCAGTCAGGTCTTGATCGGGTGGTGTACATTTGGCCGCAAGGGTATACCTTGGCAGAAGAGGCATGCTATTTCTATTATGTAAATCAAGCATCCACAGAGTCTATCGTCCGAGGGCACGTTACTGAGG
This sequence comes from Vibrio sp. RM-41-2B, assembly GCF_024744415.1. Classification (NCBI taxonomy): domain Bacteria; kingdom Pseudomonadati; phylum Pseudomonadota; class Gammaproteobacteria; order Vibrionales; family Vibrionaceae; genus Vibrio; species Vibrio sp. RM-41-2B. The sequence goes on from NZ_JAMQWD010000004.1 coordinate 409,189, forward strand.
ATTGTTAGGCGCGCTTAACATCATCTTCTGACTCATCAACACTTCGCCATTGGGGAGAGTGACTTCTCCTAGTTCACCATGGTGCTCAAATCCAAATCGTTCGTACAACGCTATCGCGGCAAGGTTGTCCTTATAAACATTAAGTACAATGGTGTCGTAACCATATTCCCAGGCACTTTTAAGTGCGACAGACAATAGCTGCTTACCTAGCCCTTTTCCTCTGAATGTTCTATCGATATGAATACCTAAAATGCCTGTGCTAGTGAGTTGACCGCCTTCATAACCGCACAGTTCGGCAGGAAAAATCTCTACACTACCAATCAGAACGTGATGGTCCAAAGCAACAAATTGAGGAATCGATTCAAGTTCTACGCGACGTAAAATATTGGTCAGGGTGTCTTTATCTGGAGCCGGACTGCGCAGGTATTTACCTTCGGCATAGACTCGGTTCCACAGTTCGGTAAAGCGCTCGATATCGCTTACCTGGATGGGTCTGATTTGCATTCATCTTCCTTGATTAGTGCAGGTTAGTGATGGTTAAGGTACGAGTTCAGATAAACAGCGAATTTGATTCGGAATGGGATCGGCTGGCGCATTGGCTCCTGTTGGATTAAACCAAATCGTATTTACGCCAGCTTGCATTGCAGGGTAAATGTCTTTATAAGGCAAGTCGCCAACCATAGTTAACTCACTCACGTTAACCCCTAGCTGTTTTGCGATAGCAAGATAAAACTCAGGTTGGTTTTTAGCGATGCCGAGATTGGCAAAACAAAAGTAGCCATTTAAGTACTGGTCTAAGTCGACGCGGACGAACGCACGCTGAACCTCTTCCATGTTGGAATCAGACGCACTGGTCGCGACGTAAATAGCATGATTTTGGGAAAGTGTTGCCAGTGTTTTTTTGGCCAGAGGAATCGTTTCTACGTGTTCCCAATCGCACATTTTTCCTTGTGCGTGAGGGAAATCCACCATTAAGGTGTTCCCCCAATCGAAAAGATAAATCATGTTCGAATCTCCTTTATCCGCACATCATATCGTCTTTTCTAAAATCAGGGGATAAATTGCATCGATAAATGCGATTTAGGTGGCTTTAGTCGTGAAAAGCGCTTAATTGTCGTTATCGTTACAAATGTTTCAGCATAATGCGTGAGTTAGTTTTAAAACCTTGCTTGTCGTAAAACCGCTGTGCTGATTGATTGAATTCCATCACTTCTAATCGAACTTGTGTAGCATTGGCATCGCGAGCCCATTGCTCACAAGCCTCAAGCAGTTGGCGACCGATACCCTGCTGCTTTTGTTCTTCATTGACGACAATCGTTCCTACTCGACAAATTGGATCTTTGATCAGAAAGCTGACGGTTTCATTCTGAGTGATCATCGCGGTTAAAAAGCCGACTACCTCCTTTTCATGTTCTGCGACTAAAAACAAGCGTTCATCATTCTCGAGAGCCTGAGTGAGGAACGCTCGGTCGTCTTCCGAAGGTGCTACAAAAGCTTCAGGCGCGTTGGCAAAATGCAGTGCGTTGATTTGTAGGTTTAATTCAAAAATTGCATCCAAATCGTCAGGAGTTGCTTGTCGAATGTTGACTTCCATTTTACTTACCGCCTGAAAGATCGATAAAAGAGCCTGTAACATAAGAAGCTTCATCACTGAGTAGCCAAGCGATCGCATTCGCCACTTCTTCTACCGTACCGCCCCGTTTCAGTGGAATTTGAGGGCTGAGCCTATCCACTCGGTTTGGTTCTCCACCATCGGCGTGCATATCGGTATAAATGAAACCAGGTCGAACGCCATTGACGCGAATATTTCGGTCTGCCAATTCAAGCGATAGCCCTTTGGTTAAGGTATCCATTGCGCCTTTTGATGTGGCGTAATCGACATATTCGAATGGCGCGCCTGAGCGTGATGCCCCAGAAGAAACATTCACAATTGCGCCACCAGTACTGAATCGCTTCGCCGCTTCTCTACAACAGAGAAAGCAGCTATTCACATTAGTGTTCATTACTTTCTGAAAGCGTTCCAAGCTGATTTCCGCCAACGGTGACTGAGTAAATAGAATGCCAACGTTGTTGACCAAATGGGTGACTGAGCCTAGTGCGTTTTCTGTTGCATCGAAAAGATTGAGCACTTGTTGCTCGTCCGATACATCTGCTTGAACGGCGATCGCTTTTCCGCCATTTGCTTGTATGTCTCTGACCACTTGGTGAGCTGCTTCACTTTGCGCACGGTAATTAACACACACGGCATAGCCTTGCTCGGCCAGTTTTTTCGCTGTTGCGGCTCCAATGCCTCGGCTTGCGCCAGTAACGATGACTACTTTATTCAAAATACATCCTTATTTTTGTAGCGAGTAGATTTTGTCGGCGTAACGCTTGTCGCCAATTTGGTATGCGTCAGGAATGACTTCAGATAGCTCGAATCCGCACTTCATGAGAACACGCTCTGAAGCAATATTCCCTTCAGTGACCGTAGCGGAAAAGCGGTCAATGTCATGTGTTGCTCTCGCCCAATTTAGAAGCGCTTGAAGGGTTTCTGTTCCAAACTGTCGGCCATGAAATTCAGGCAAAAGTAAGTAACCCACCTCTGCGTTACCTTCTTCAATGGCAAGGCCAGTGACGCCAATCGGTTGTTCAGATTGCTTATCGAGTATGACGAGGCAAAGCCAGTGCGGACTGTCTGGTGTCCATGGTAATAATCGCGAAGCAAATTTTTCTTTTATTTGTTTTTCGCTCGGGCGATCAAAACAGAGCTCAATGATCTCTGGTTCGGAATGTAATCGCTGAAATAGTTCCCAATCGCTGGCTTCGATAGGTCTTAATCGGTTTCGGTGAGTCTCAATATAAACTGACATGCGTGTCCTTACAGCATTTATGTAGAGAGCCAGTTTCTCATCCTCTTATCTCTTTAATCAAACGGTTGCACTTACAAAAGTGATTTGTGTGGTGAATGCCTGGTTGGGTAATGAATTCTTACTGAATATTCATTTATGGGATGAAAATAACGAAATTTCATACTTGAGACACATAGAGCAACACGGAAATGATGTGGATCAAGAGAGGACTACCCATAAAGTAGTATTTTGCGATCTATAATTACATTTTATTTGGAAGTGTTGCTAATTATGTCAATAAAAAAACGATATGTTGCACTGCTGGTTGCTGCCGGCATTGGTGTGGGCTGGTTAACATTAGGTGGTACTGCAGCGGTAATGCATTACACCTCTGATACTGAGTTCTGTCTCTCGTGCCACTCTATGGAAATCCCTTACAAAGAGTACCAAGGCTCAGTGCACTTCAGTAATGCGAAAGGCATTCGTGCCGAGTGTTCTGATTGCCACATCCCACAAGAACCGATGGACTACCTGATCACGAAGATTCGTGCATCGAAAGACATCTACCATGAGTTCGTGACTGGCAAGATCGACACGCCAGAAAAATACGAAGCGCACCGCAAAGAGCTTGCGGAGATGGTGTGGGAGCAGTTCCGTGAAAACGACTCTGCAACGTGCCGTTCTTGCCACGACTTTGACGCGATGGAAGAATTTGAGCAATCTCGCGATGCAGCGAAAATGCACGAGTACGCAAAAGCGAACGATCAAACGTGTATCGATTGTCACAAAGGCGTTGCTCACTTTGCACCAGAAGCTGAGCTAGACAGCAAGGCATTTGAAACGTTGATGAGCTTCACCACAAAAACATCACCTGGTGCCAAAGTCGTTTACCCTGTGACTGAAATCGCAATGGGTGAAATGGGTAAAATTAACCCAACGACGAAGTTAGAAGTAATCAGCTCTGAAGGTGATGAGCGTACTGTTAAGTTGGACGCATTCCAAATGAAAGGCGCAGAGCAAGTGCTGTACATGGGTGAAGGTCAACGTGCCATCGTAGCAACGCTAACCGAGCAAGGTCAGCAAGCTCTTGAGGGCGGTGAGTTTAAGGCCGACGTTTACGGCAACGAATGGCGCGCAGTGTCACTAACAGGCACGATCGATTCTCCTGTTGTGGATACGCTTGACCCAGTTTGGTCATACGCAGAAGAGCTAGACAACGTTTATTGTGCAACTTGTCACGCGAAAATTCCTTCAAATCACTTCACAGTGAACGCATGGGGACCAGTGGCGAAGAGTATGGGTGATCGAACAGACATCACTGCCGAAAACCTAGAAATTCTTACTAAGTTCTTCCAGCACCACGCGAAAGATGTGGTTGGTCACTAACGATAAATAGAAGGATAAGATTATGACTAATTTAACCCGTCGTGGATTTCTAAAAGGCACAGGTATGGCGGCTGGCGCCATGGCATTTACTTCTTTTGCGCCTATGTCTGTTGCGTCTTCAAACCAGCGTGGCAAGGGCATTTTGACAGCGGGCCGCATGGGCCCAATGTTATGTGAAGTGAAAGATGGCAAGCTAGTATCGACCACTAATGCTCTGCCACAAACTGTACCAAATAGTCTACAAACTACAGGGCCTGACCAAGTGCATACCAAGGCGCGTGTGAAGTACCCAATGGTACGTAAAGGCTACTTGGCAAACCCATCGTCGCCAGAAGGTGTGCGCGGTAGTGATGAGTTTGTGCGTGTGTCTTGGGATGAGGCTTACAAGCTGATCCACGAGCAGCACATGCGAATTCGCAAAGAATATGGCCCAGCTTCTGTGTTTGCTGGTTCTTACGGCTGGCGTTCAAGTGGCGTGCTGCACAAAGCACAAACCTTGCTGCAACGTTACATGAGCATGGCGGGCGGCTATTCAGGCCACTTGGGTGACTACTCAACGGGTGCTGCGCAGATCATCATGCCGCACGTTGTGGGCTCTATCGAAGTGTACGAGCAACAAACCACGTACCCAGTGGTACTAGAGCACAGCGACGTGGTTGTACTTTGGGGCTTAAACCCGATCAACACCCTAAAAATCGCGTGGAGCTCAACAGACTGTGCTGGTCTAGAGTTCTTCCATCAATTAAAAAAATCAGGCAAGACGGTTATTGCGATTGACCCTATTCGTTCTGAAACCATCGAGTTCTTTGGCGAGAATGCGGAGTGGATTGCTCCTCACCCAATGACCGACGTGGCAATGATGATGGGTATCGCACACACCTTAGTGAAACAAGGTAAGCACGATAAAGCCTTCCTCGATAAATACACCGCAGGTTACGACAAGTTTGAAGCGTACCTGATGGGCGAAGAAGACGGCGTAGAAAAATCAGCAGAATGGGCATCACAAATCTGTGGCGTACCTGCGAAGCAACTTGAGCTACTGGCTGACATCTTCAGTAAAAACCGCACCATGCTGATGGCGGGTTGGGGCATGCAGCGCCAACAATACGGTGAGCAGCGTCACTGGATGCTGGTTACACTGGCAACGATGTTGGGTCAAATCGGTTTACCGGGCGGTGGTTTTGGTTTCTCTTACCACTACTCAAACGGTGGTAACCCTGCTCGTGATGCTGGCGTTCTTCCTGCGATTTCGGCATCACTGGGTGGTGGCTCTTCTGCGGGTAACGACTGGGCAGTGTCTGGCGCGGTGCAAAGCTTCCCTGTGGCGCGTATTGTCGAGGCGTTGGAAAACCCAGGTCAATCCTACCATCACAACGGTCATGAACTTACGTTCCCGAACATTAAGATGATTTGGTGGGCTGGCGGTGCGAACTTTACTCACCACCAAGATACCAACCGCTTGATTAAAGCGTGGCAAAAGCCTGAACTGATCGTGATTTCAGAACCTTACTGGACAGCGGCTGCGAAGCACGCGGACATCGTCCTACCAATCACCACATCGTTCGAGCGCAACGACTTAACGATGACGGGGGACTACAGTAACCAACACTTGGTGCCAATGAAGCAAGTGGTTGAGCCGCAAGGTGAAGCGCGTAATGACTTCGATGTATTCGCGGACATGGCGGAGATGCTAGCACCGGGTGGACGTGATGTGTACACCGAAGGTAAAACTGAAATGGAATGGCTGTACGGCTTCTACAAGGTGGCGCAACAAGGTGGCCGTGGCTCTCGCGTAGCAATGCCGAACTTCAGCAAGTTCTGGGAAGATAACCAACTGATCGAGATGAAGTGGAACGAGAAGAACGCACAGTTTGTTCGTTACGCGGATTTCCGTGAAGACCCGATCATGAACCCGCTAGGTACGCCAAGTGGTAAGATTGAAATCTTCTCGAAAACGATTGAAGGTTACCAGTTGGAAGACTGTCCTCCACACCCAACATGGATGGCACCAACCGAGTACACCGGCAATGCAAAAGATGGCGAGTTGCAGCTGATGACCGCGCACGCAGCGCATCGTCTACACAGCCAGTTTAACTACGCGAAGATTCGCGAAGAGTACGCAATTGCAAACCGTGAACCTATTTGGATTCACCCTGAAGATGCGAAAGCGCGTGGTATTAAAACGGGCGATCTAGTTCGTGCGTTTAACAACCGTGGCCAAGTATTGGTTGGTGCAGAAGTGACTGACCGAATCAAGCAAGGTTCAGTGTGTATTCATGAAGGCGGTTGGCCGGATTTGGATCCGAAAACCGGCATTTGTAAGAACGGCGGTTGTAACGTGTTAACGTTGGATATTCCGACCTCTCGACTTGCAAACGGCTGTGCGGCGAACTCGGCACTGGTTCGTATTGAAAAATACACTGGCCCAGAATTAGAACTAACAGCCTTTGAACCACCAAAAAATGGCTAAAAAAAGTAGCGCTTGAAAGCAAGAAGCCAGCGAATCGCTGGCTTCTTTTTTATCTAGTCATCGTTCACATTAGCGCGAAGCGAGAGAAACAAATGGCATCTGTTTCTTAATTTGAAATGTCGGGAGTAAAGTAAATACAATAGCGACAAACAAGACCGAACCTATTAAATCTTCAGGGCGATGCATGCCCAGCCATAAGCGGCTATATGCGACGCTCATTCCCCACATCCACAATGACAGTGCAGAGATATAGCACTTGTTCTGTAAGAACAACCCACCAAAGAAAGCCAAACAAATCGAAACGAAAATCGTATGGCCGGATGGGAAAGAATAGTCTTTCTCGCCTTGCCAATGGCGTGTCCGCCAATCACTGACTTGTTCAGAAATCTGGTTAATTACGTTGGCTTGTTGCTTTGTCTCCAACTGATAAAACGTTTCTGGTGTTTCAATCAATTGTTCTGCTGCGAGCAATTCCGTGTATGGGCGCGGGCTTTCTGTCATCAGTTTTAGCCCCGTTTTGCTGGCAAAGCCAATCACAAGTAACAGCCCTAACATTGAGAGTTTTTGCATCCACTCAGTGCGACTTGGTTTAAAGCGAAATAAAGAAAGCAGTAGCAGCGTTAAGGTAATTAAAAAGCCTTTGCTGCCCGCAGAGTCAGTGAGCAAAGTAAAAGTAATACCCAGACTTTCAGGCACCTGTGAAGTGAGATTGTGATAAGAGCCAAACAGCGACATTGTGATGATGCCAAGAACAAACAAGGCGAGCATCATCAATCCATATTTTTTGGTTTTCATTGAGAGCGTTTTTGTTTTTATTGAGGGTTATTCAACCACGTGAAAATAAGGGGCTTATCTTACGTTATCTGGCGTGAAAAACTTATCAACGCTTTGTCAATTTGACGAGAGAATGAAGGTTGAGTGATGAATTGATGACATTTATCTGGAGGGTAAAGGCGCTCATCCTTAAGCGTTGGGGTCTTAATCCATCAGAGAAAGTAAGTATTCTGCTGCTTTGGTTGGGTTTTCTGCATGACAAATGGCAGAAACCAAAGCCAAACCATGCACACCTGTCGCACTCAGAGCAGGAATGTTGGTTTCGTTGATGCCACCAATAGCGACGATTGGTAAGGACGTGGTGTTCAGCGCCACCTTTAAACCTTCTATACCCCAGTGTTTTTTGGTGTTGGTTTTGGTTGGCGTAGCGAAGATGGCACTCAAGCCGATGTAATCAATGGGCAGAGAATCCGCCTCTGCCAGCTGCTCTTCAGTCTCAATCGATAAGCCGAGAATCTTGTTTGGGCCAATCAATTGACGAGCGATCTCTGCTGGCATGTCTGACTGTCCGAGGTGAACACCATCGGCATCGACGGCAAGGGCAACATCAACACGATCATTGATGACTAACGGGACGCCAGTGCCTTCAAGGATCGTCTTCACGGCTTGAGCTCGTTCAATAAATGCACGAACGTCACCATGTTTTTCGCGCACCTGTACCATGGTGACCCCGCCTTCTACCGCCTTTCTTACAACGTGTTTGAGAGTGGATAAATCTTGTTGGTCGTCGGTGACCAAATACAAACGATAGGCGTTCATTGTGTTTCCTTTCGCCTCCCACTTTCGTTGGAGTGAGAGGCGTTTAAAGCATTGAGAAGCGAATTATCTCACTTGTAATGTAAGACGTGTTGCAAGTGTTTCTTCATCCAGTTGGTAAAGCTCATCCAAAAGATGCATTTGCAAGCTACCTGGCCCTCGCGCTTGCTCAGCCGCAATTTCACCCACAACGCCAAGCACCGCTGCCGCAGCAAGGCCTGTTTCGTCGCCGATTGCTGCGAAAGCGCCAGTCAGTGCCGTCAGTGTGCAGCCCATGCCCGTCACGTAAGGCATCATCTCGTGACCATTATTCAACTGGACGGTTTGCTCTTTTGTCACGATGTAGTCAGTTTCGCCGGAGATCACCACGCTCGCTCCATATTCTTCAATTAAGAAGTGAGCCGCCCCAAGGGCTGCATCACTACTGTCGAGTGCATCTACACCTTTGCTTTGCGCTTGCTCACCAGCGAGAGCAATGATTTCGGACGCATTACCACGAATGATTAACTTGTTTGCAAGGCGGGCGATTTCGCGCGAGGTTTCGGTACGTAGTGAACTTGCACCGCAACCGACAGGGTCGAGCACAACGATTTTACCGTTCGAGTTGGCTTGCTCGACGGCATAGCTCATGCGCGGCGTCCAAACGCTGTCTAGGGTGCCGATGTTGATCACCAAAGCGCCAGCAAACGACATCATTTCTGCCATTTCTTGCTTTGAATGCGCCATGATTGGCGAAGCACCGATAGCCAACAAAGCGTTCGCCGTGTTGTTCATCACCACGTAGTTGGTAATGTTCACGACTAAAGGCTTTTGCTGACGCACTGCGGTTAATGCTTGAGTGATTTGTTCTATTAACATGAGATTCTCCAATTAACCTTATTGCGCGTTTAGACCTTGTTGCCAAAACGCCACTTCCATACGCGTTGCGGTTTTGAAGACCTGAATCAGGTTTTGACCGCGCTGGCTGTGGATGTCGATTTCAGCCAGTAGCTGGTTAAAGTGTTCGGCCCCACTTGCCACGCCAGATTGGAACTCTTCACCGCCGTACAAGTTAATCCAACTTGCGTAAGGATTGCCTTCGAATACCGTGTTTTCATCTTCAATCAGCATTTTACCAATGACGGCGTAGCCGATGGAGCAAGGGGCGAGCGCGGCATATAAGTCAACTAAGTCGCCCGTCATTCCCGCATCCAATACGTAGCGCGTGTAAGCCACCGTGCCAAAGTCTTCCGGCTCGTTTTCGAGATCAGATTCCGTTAATCCCCACTGACCGCAGTAGGTAACATGGTGGGCAATCTCTGAATCTAAAAGCGCATGTACGCTTGGTAGTGCGCGGCGCATATCGTCTAACGTACGCGCTTTGTAGATTGCCAGCGCATAAGCTCGTGCGTACTGTTTTAGGAATAAGAAATCTTGCTTTAAGTAATGCAGAAAACAAGGTTGAGCCAGAGTGCCTTTGGCCAATTGCTGCACGAAGGCATGCTCGGTGTATTCTTGCCAATCTTGGCGGCAAGCGTCGATCAAATCTTGGTATTTCATAATGGGGCTGCCTCGTAATTAGTCAAAGTTCGGTACGTAATCTTTCGCTTTTGGTAGCGTTTCGATGATTTTTTGTGAATACATGAACTCGGCGTAGTCGTCATAGCGTTTTAGATCGACTGCTGATGGGCGAAGCGCGAAACGAGTTAACGTGTCATTCCAAGCGCGTTGGTTGAGCTCGTTGTTTAGTGTGTCTGGCGAGTAAGCGACAAACTCTTTCCAAGACTCTTTAGGATGGTTGACGATGTAAGTGGTCGCTTGCTCCAGCGCTTTGTTGAACGCTTTGATAGCGGCTTTGTCGTAGGTTTTTGCATTCGCCACAAACACCAGTTCGTCATACGCTGGTACGCCGTGCTCTTCTGGGAAGAAGGCTTTGGCTTTGTAGCCTTCTAGCGCAAGTTGGTTGGTTTCGAAGTTACGCAAGCCGCCCCAAATAGCGTCTACTTTACCGGATGCGAGAGAGGAAGAGAGAGCCCAACCGACGTTGATGATTTGCACGTCAGAAAACTTCACGTTCTCCTGCGCAAGCATGGTTCCGATTGTCGCCTCTTCGTTACCTGCGATAGCAATACCGATTTTCTTGCCTTTAAGGTCGCCAAGGTTATCGTTCTTACCGTTATCCAACACCATCAACGTGTTGAGGGGAGTTGCAATTAAGGTCGCAGAGCGAATTAATGGCAAGCCAGCCGCTACGTCGATGGTCAGGCTAGGTTGGTATGAAATCGCCATATCGACTTTGCCAGCCGCAACTAGTTTAGGTGGTGTGCTTGGATCTGCAGGCTCTTGAATATTGACCTTCAAACCTTGCTCTTTGAAGTAACCACGCTCTTTGGCAATTACGATAGGACCATGGTTTGGATTGACGAACCAATCCAGCATTAAAGTAAGCTCTTTTTCGGCAGCAAGTACGTTAGTTGAAACAATTGATGCGAGCAGAGCAACAGCGCTCATGAGTTTGTTTTTATTCACGGGGTTCTTCCTTTTTCTTTCCCTATTTGTTTTCCCAGGGAATGGCTTTTTTCAGTAATTTGTCAGTAGTGAAATAGAGTGCGATAGACAGCATGGCGAGGATAAACAGCGCCGCAAACATCTCATCAATGATCATGCGAGCGTTAGCTTGGAGCATCAGATAACCCAAGCCTTCACTTGAACCTACCCACTCACCGACCACTGCTCCAATTGGCGCAATAACCACGGCAACACGAATACCTGAGGCTAACGTTGGTAGCGCGGCTGGCAATTGAATATGACGAAGTAGCTGCCATTTCGACGCGCCCATGGTCTTGGCAAGATCGAGGTAACCTGTTGGTGTATTGCGTAAGCCGTCGTAGCAACATGTCGTGACGGGGAAAAAGATGATGATCGCCGCCATTACTACTTTCGATGCAATGCCGTAACCCAGCCAAAGCATGAGCACTGGCGCGATAGCAAATACTGGAATTGCTTGGCTAGCAATCAGAATTGGGAGTAACCAACGCTTCAGCGGCTCGAACATCAGCATTTGCAAAGCGAATAGCAAACCCATTGATAAGCCGAGTGCGAGGCCAAGTAGGATCTCTTGTGCTGTTACCCAAGTGTGTTTGAGTAGCACGTCGTATCGAGTCACTAATCTATTCAATACTTCAATTGGCGAAGGCAAGATGAAGCTTGGCATGTCAAATACCACTACAATGAGTTGCCACAAACCTAAGATCACGGCTGCGCTGATCAGCAGACGCAGAGCTGGGTGTGTCACGCGTTCCTTTTTACTAATACGCGCCGAAACGGAGTTGTACTGAGTCATATCACTCATAGTCTTTCTCCAACTGATCCAAAATCGCCTGCTGTAGCGCTGCGCACTCTCCATCGAGAGATCTTGGTGGCTTGGAGTCCGGAACAACCAAGTGCTGCGCTTGAGCAGGCGTGCCTTGCAACACATAGAGTTGGTGTGCCAATCGCACCGCTTCTTGCGGATCGTGCGTAATCAAGACAACGGTTTTGTCCTTTAGTAGCTCGGCAGAGAGAGTTTGCAATTTGTGGCGAGTCACGGCGTCTAATGCCGAGAAAGGTTCATCCATCAAAACCAAAGGTTTGTCTTGCATCAGAGTGCGAGCAAGGGCTACGCGTTGTCGCATACCTCCAGAGAGTTGAGCGGGTTTGGCGTAAGCGTAATCTGCCAACCCAACGTGCTCTAACAAGTTGAGAGCGCGTTGTTTCTCATCCGCTGGATTTGAGTTGGTGTGAGAAAAGCGCGAGCTGAGGCAGACGTTATCCAGCACGTTAAGCCAAGGCAGCAACAAATCTTGCTGGGCCATGTAAGCGATACGGTCATGCAGTGCAGCGCCATCGGTTGTGATGAGTTCGCCATGCCAGTCAACTTGGTCATCCAGTAGGCCAGCTAAGTAACGCAATATTGTGGTTTTCCCGCAGCCACTTCGTCCGAGTAATACCGTCCATTTACCGACGGGAATGGTCATGTTCATTCCTGCTAAAGTCGGTGTTTGGCTATCTTTGTATCGCAGGCTAGCATCGGAAAGCTGAATGCCAATCGCGTTAGCGAACATAAGTATGACCCGCAAAAAAGTGGTTCACTGGTCCGTGACCTTTCCCCACTTCCAATTCATCCGCGTGTGCGATAGCTTGGCTGATGTACTGCTTACCAAGGTGCACCGCTTTGTGCAGGTTGTTGCCTTGACTAAGGTAAGACGCAATGGCGGAAGACAGTGTACAGCCCGTACCGTGGGTGTTTTTGGTCGGAAAACGCTTGGCGCTGATTAACTCCGCACTGTTTTGCATGATCAGCAGATCGTTGCTGTTTTCATTTTCTTCAAGATGACCGCCTTTGAGCAGAATAGCTTTGGCACCAAGTGCACGAAGGTCGGTAATCATATCGTTCATTTCAGATTCTGATTGAGGCACTGGCTTACCCGTCAATGCTGCACCTTCTGGCAGGTTAGGAGTGATGATGTCTGCCAGTGGAATTAGTTTTTCTTTTAATGTGCTGATTGCTGATTGCTCAAGTAGCAAATCGCCGCTGGTGGCGACCATGACGGGATCAATCACAAGATGTTTAGGTTGGTATTGCTTAATCTTGTTAGCAACGACTTTAATGATGTTCGAATCCGCCAGCATGCCGACTTTTACCGCCACAATATTGAGATCGGTAAACACTGCATCGAGTTGGCTTTCAACGTGATCAAGAGGAATAGGGAAAATCGCAGAAACGCCTTGCGTGTTTTGTGAGGTGATGGCGGTAATCACTGAGCAGGCAAAGCTGCCAGTTGCGGACATCGCTTTGATATCGGCTTGGATGCCTGCGCCGCCGCCGCTGTCGGAGCCTGCGATGGTTAAGACAACAGGGGTGGTTATAGGTGATTGTGCCTGGTGTAAAGATGGCTGTGATTGCTGCGTCATGGTCGCTCCTACTACAAGACGTATAGGAACTGACTTTGACCGTTGTGGATAGATCGATTGTTCGATCGTTATCGCTCGCCAAAGAGGAGCGGCGAAAGGCAAAGTGCGCATAGTTCCCTACGTCAGTGCTAACTGAATCAGGTTCAACGGGTCTCGAATCTCGATCTCAGCCAACGCTTATCGCGTGGCCCCCCGACTATTTCGCTCGGATGATAGCAGGACCCTTGTAGAAGGGATACGTTTTTTGAGAGTAATTATTATTGAGTATTCAATTATGCGAGGTGAGTGATAGAGTAAGCATCTAAATGGTTCGTCGTGTGGAATTTACTAGTGCAACGCTCTGGTGAAAGAGCTGAACCTGGAATATTTAATAAATAATCGTGGTCTCGTTAAGCAAGGATTAGCACAAAACAAGGTTAAAAAACTGTTAAAATTTAACGCGTTGCCAATTTAACTTTGTTGAACTTTTCGACAGTTAATTAGGAAGGCTAAGACGATCATCGAGCAAGGAGACTTCATGCTTAATTCTGCAACAGCGAAGTCAGTGATCGATCATGCTCTCTTTTTAGGGGCTGATTTCGCTGAACTATTCGTTGAACATCATCAAACTAACACCGTCCAGATCGCATCTGGTGAGGTGGACAAGGTCAATTCGGGGATTGATTTTGGTATCGGTATTCGCCTCTTCTTCGGTCACAAAGTGCTTTATGGATACACCAATAGCACGGACGAAGCCGAGCTAAAACGCGTAACCTCATTGCTTGCGGCAAAAGACAAGCGTGAACAAATCGCGTCAGCAGGTTCTTTAAATTTGAACCGCTACCCAATCCAACACGGTTGCCGCATGCCGTTAAGTCAGGATGCCAACTTAGATTCAAAAATCGCGTTTCTATTGAAAGTTGACCAAGCTGCGCGTGCAGAAAGTGAGTACATCAGCCAGTTCATTGGTAGTGTGCTTCAGCGCGAGCAGCAAGTGTCTATCTTCAACTCAGAAGGTTTGCATGTAGACGATACGCGTCACTACATTCGTGTGGCGGGTAACACCGTTGCTCAAAAAGGTAATGAGCAGTCTTCTGGTATGGAAGGTCCTGGCGCGCTTGCTGGTTGGGAGTTCAGCGAACAGCTTGATGCGAAAGAGCTGGGTCAAACTATCGCGCAGCAAGCGTTAGTGAAACTTGGCGCTGATGCTTGTCCATCAGGTGAAATGCCAGTGGTAATTGGTAACGGCTTTGGCGGCGTTATCTTCCATGAAGCGTGTGGTCACTTACTAGAAACCACTTCGGTTGCGAAGAAAGCGTCCGTATTCCACGACAAAATGGGCGAAATGGTTGCTCACACTGCAGTGAATGCTGTCGATGATGGCACCATGACCAACGAATGGGGTTCGATTCATGTTGATGACGAAGGCATGAAGACTCAGCGAACTCAATTGATCAAAGACGGTAAGCTAACCAGCTTTATGGTCGATAAAATGGGTGGCATGAAGACAGGTTATGAGCCTACGGGTTCTGGTCGTCGTCAGAACTACAAGTTCGCACCAACCTCGCGTATGCGTAACACCTTTATCGAAGAAGGCGAGCATTCACTTGACGACATGCTGGCAGGTATCGAACGTGGTATCTATGCGAAGAAGATGGGCGGCGGCTCGGTTCAACCGGGAACGGGCGAGTTTAACTTTGCCGTTCGTGAAGCTTACCTCATTGAAAATGGCAAAATCACCAAACCTCTGAAAACAGCAACGCTGATCAGCACGGGTCCAAAAGTGTTGAAAGAAATCAGCATGGTCGGCAAAGATATGGCGCTTGCGCCGGGCATGTGTGGTTCAGTAAGTGGTTCAGTACCAACAACAGTCGGTCAGCCAACGCTGAAAGTCGATAACATTCTGGTAGGAGGCGGTAACTAATGAGCCAAGAACAACAACTTCTTAATGCGGTTGATTACGTCCTATCAGAAGCAAAACGCCAAGGGGCAGAAGCGGACGTCATTGTAAACCGCAACAGCAGCTTTTCTCTGAAAGCGAACCAAGGAAAGCTGGATGAGTACAAAGTAAGCTCAAGCCAAGTTCTGGGTGTTCGTGTTGTGAAAGATGCGCGCGTTGCAACGAGCTATTCTGAGTCGTTAGAACAACAAAGCTTAGATTTGATGCTGACTAATGCACTGCAAAGCGCTCGTTTTTCCAAGCAAGACGAGCACCAGACCATTAGTTGCGTGAACAGCCAAATCACGACTGACGTGGCTGAGATTGCTCAAGAAGACACAACTTCGGTTGATGAAAAAATTGAACTGTCTCTCGCACTTGAGCAAGGCGTAGTAGCTCTGCCTCACGCTTCTAGCGCACCTTACAATGGTTACAGCGATGGCGAAACACAACTGATCATTGCCAATACTCAAGGCACATTGTGTCAACACTTCGAGCGTTCGTTCACTTGTTACGCATATACCTTGTTTGAAAAAGACGGCAAACAGTCAATGGCGGGTCGAATGTCACTGGGTCGCCGTTTTGATGAGTTGGATCCAGCTTACTGTATAGAAGGTGGCTACAACCTTGCTCGCGATCTTCTTGAAGGCGCTCCGGTTGCGACAGGTAACTATCCGGCCATTTTCCACATCAATGCTTTAAGCAGCCTGTTTGGTGCATTCGGCAGTGCGTTTTCTGGTGTGAGTGCGATGAAAGGCATCTCGCCACTGGGTGACAAGCTTGGTCAAAGCGTTGCAAGTGAACTGATCACCTTTACCGATGCGGCATACATGCCAAATGGTATGGCTATTGCAGGGTTTGATAGTGAAGGTTTTGCAACTCAAGACAATGTGTTGATCGCCAATGGCCAACTGAATACGCTATTGCACAATAGCCAAACAGCGAATTATTTGAGTGCTGTGTCGACGGCAAGTGCATCTCGCAGTGCGAAATCGAGCTTAGACGTATCGGCAAATCATAAAGTGATTGCGACAGGCAACAGCAGTGCGTCAGAAGTCAAAGCAGGTGAATACCTAGAATTAGTGGAACTGCAAGGGGTTCACTCTGGTGCAGATGCTGTCAGTGGTGATTTCTCATTTGGTGCGAGTGGTTTCTTGTGTCGTGATGGTCAACGTGTTCAACCTGTGCGCGGAATTACGGTTGCAGGTAACTTCTATAAGATGCTGCAAGAAGTAGAAGCTGTGGGTGATACCCAGCTTATTAATGATAGCCGCACTTTCTTCGCGCCAGATGTGCGTTTTGCTCGCTTGAGTATTGGCGGCAAATAAGCGCGGCATAGAAAATCAGAAACAAAAAAGAGGACTCAATCGAGTCCTCTTTCATCATCTAGCAACGTGTACGCGAATAACTAGAATTCGCGGATATCCAGTTCGTTGTGGATCAATACCACACACTGAGAAGCGAAAAGCATCTTAGGACCCAAGCTGATCTTCTCTGTGCCAAGGCGCTTTAAGCTGTTAAAAGACTTCTTAGGCATCGGAATATGGTCAGTTAACAAGAAGCATGGGTTTTCACCAATTTCTGCATCACGAACAAATTCGCCTTTCTTGTCCAACATATAAAGTTGGTGATCTTCGGCTAGTTCTTGAACCAAGCGTTCGAAGCTTACTGTACGAACCGTAATACCCGGTTCAACTTCGCGAAGCTGCTCTTTACCCATACCAACAGATGCGTCCAACGCACGGGCAACGGCAGCGATCAACGTTGACTCGTGAAAACCGCCAATATTGGTAATGTCGTTTGAACGAATGGTAATCGTGCGCGAGTAATCCTTCGTGCTCTCTAATACTAAGTGGACAACCACATCTTCACGGTGAGATTGTGCAACGAACATGGTGTTCATCATGGTATGAGCAAGGATCTCGGTATGCGCCTCGTTACCAACACCTTCTAATAGTGCTTTGCTGGTGGTTGGCGCCGCGCGAGCTCGTAAAACAAAAGAGCGCATGAATTTAGCCTCTATATAGGAAGAGTGAATGCGCGGAAGTATATACCCAAGCAGGGAACGGATGCGAGTTTAATAGTAAATGTGAACTTACTTACAAAGCTTCGATTGTCGTGCGGAGTGTGCTGGTTAGAATAGGAGGCAACCCTGTTAGGAGCGGTATATGGAAATCAAAAAGATAAATAAAGACATTTATAAAAAGAAAGTAAACCTGGTGATTGGCGGTTTTGTTGCGTTGCTCGCTATCTCATCTCTTGCCTTTAGTACCTTGCTTATTGTTTTGTTTGGCAACACTGAAGTCGTACCTGAACAATCAACGGGAAACTTTCATTGGAATTTGATTGGTGTCGTTCTCGCAGTCGCCACTTCCCTCTCTTTATTGAATCAAATTAAAACTCGACCATACATGGAAGAGGTGCTGTACGTTTGGAAGCTCAAGCAACTGCACAACAAAATATTTCGTAAACTAAAAAGCATTAAAGCAGCCGCGAGCAATGACGATGTAAAAGCGCTCACTACGCTTAAGTTCTATTACACAACGCAACAACAAGTGTTTGAGTTAGACAACAACACATTGACGATGAATAGTGTAAATAAAGAATTAGAGGCAATTGAGCAAATCGAAGCGGCGCAATCACTGGATCTTGATATCACCAGCTTTAAAGAGAGCTGGGTAGACACATACTGATTGCCTATTTGCTACTTGAAGTTAACAACTGAGTGCTAAAAATAAGCGTTTGAGTGAGATTTGATCACTCGACGCTTTTTTTTAGTTTTTTTTCTAAAAAGGGGTTGCCAAGAAAAATCATCTCCCTATAATGCGCCTCCGTTGTCAGGGTAAAGCGGAAACGCAAAAGCAATTGGCAAAGCAATTGGCAATAAGGCGAAAGAAAGCTTCTAAAAATTAATTTTAAAAAGTGTTTGACACTAAGAATTAATTCCTTAGAATACGCCTCCGCTTCGATAGCAAAGCTTACGAAGCAAGCTCTTTAACAATATAGACCTATCAATCTGTGTGGGCACTCGTTGATGATAATCCAATTAGAAATTTCTCTTAATAAAGAGGGGTTTCAAATTAGGTTTCAATGATACGAAGTGACCAATCAAGTCTTCGGACTTGGCACAGTCAATTCATTATCGTTCTGTTGGAACGATAATAGCTTTAAAATTACATAAGTAGTTTTGAAGTCAGTATTCATTGAGCCTCTCCCTATTTATTTAGGGAATCAAAAAC
>NZ_JAMQWD010000050.1:0-83078 GCF_024744415.1 Vibrio sp. RM-41-2B
TGTTTTGTGTCTTGCCAATGATTTAAAATTTAGCAAGCGCACCAAATATGGTGCCTCGAGGCGGAATCGAACCACCGACACGAGGATTTTCAATCCTCTGCTCTACCGACTGAGCTATCGAGGCAAAAGAATGGTGCCGACTACCGGAATCGAACTGGTGACCTACTGATTACAAGTCAGTTGCTCTACCTACTGAGCTAAGTCGGCACACTTTATTCTTTGTGCTTTTGTCCGTGTTATAACATTTCGTTAAGACACCAACAAATCAAATTGTGGTGCCCGGAGGCGGAATCGAACCACCGACACGAGGATTTTCAATCCTCTGCTCTACCGACTGAGCTATCCGGGCGACGGAGCGCTATTAAACGGATTTTCCCGCTTTGCGTCAACCACTTTTTTTAAATAATTTCAAAAAAGTGCTTGTTCGAACGCTTTTTATTCAACTATCACTACAAAGTTTGCTTTGAGTTAAATTCCTTTTTGAAATTTGTAACTTTTTCTAGGTAACGACGTGCTTCTGCGTTCGGATGTTTCTTAGTTAGTGCCCAATAAACTTGGTTGGGTTGCAACGAATTAAGATCTTGCATTGCGCGTTTGCGATCGCTGCGATGGAATGTGTTTAAAACACCTCCAGTACCACCATTGTAAGCGGAAATCATACTGTACTCGAGAGAGGTTGGGTGATGGACTTCTCTTAAATAACGATTTTTTAAGATGTAGAAATACGCAGTACCGGTATCGATGTTGTTTTCTGGATTAAACAAATATTCCGGGCTTGGCTGGCCTGAGCGCTTTTTCACGAGCTTGAATACGTCTCGACCGGCGGTTTTAGGTACAACTTGCATTAAGCCATACGCATTTGCCCAACTTACTGCGTACGGGTTGAAGCTGCTCTCGGTTTTAATAATGGCGTATATCAAATCTTCTGGAATATCGTATTTCTTGGAAGCTCGGCGCACGATATCGGCGTATTGGTAGCTGCGTGTTGAAAAATGGTCTTCAACCATGGGGATTTCGACGTAATACGCTTTCTTGAAATCTACGTCTTTGGTCTTGATCTTGTTTGCGATGAGATACTCCGCAAATCGGTTTGCCCGCCAAGACCACTGAATTGGCTTATTGTCTTGATCGACAACTTGTTTATACAGAAATGGTTGCCCCTCTAACGTGATACCTTTAGAGGAGAATAAGTCGACGTGCGCGGGATCGTCTGGTGTTAATAAGGTGGTGACAATCGCGTCTTTTAGGTGTTTTTGGGGCTCGGTCGGTGATACGGTCTCTATCGTGATCACGCCTTTGCGAAAGTCGACCTCGGCGCGGCTAAGATAGTTATCGATGTACTTAACGTAATTACTTTTGCCAGCGTACTTGATTTCTTTTTTACCCCAGCGCTTTTGAATATTGCCTGAAAAGCTATTGATTAAGGTATCTAGCGCCGCAGTATCTTTTTCAAATTGTCCTGGTAGCTCAGCTAAGTTATTGGCAAAACGGTTTGTTGGCTCGTAGTTGACGTCATAAATCTTTTCGACGAATTCACGGCTACAGCCAGCCATTAAAAGTGCGGCAGCAATAAAGACAATTTTTTTCATAAGTATCAGGGCTATTGAAGGTAATAGAAAAATGACACCACAAGTGGTTGTGATGTCATTGTTTTAACTCAAGCGACTTTATTCGCTCGGCGGTGTGTAACCTTCGATATGAACGTCTTTTCCTTCAAAGAGGAAGTTTACCATTTCTGTTTCGATCAGTTTTCGGTGCTCTGGATCCATCATGTTGAGTTTCTTTTCGTTGATCAACATGGTTTGTTTGTGTTGCCACTGAGCCCACGCTTCTTTCGAGATGTTGTCGAAAATACGTTTACCTAGTTCACCAGGGTAAAGTTGAAAGTCTAGACCTTCGCCTTCTTTTTTTAGTCGAGCACAAAATACAGTGCGGCTCATAATGACTCCTTGTATTCAATTAACGAAGTTCGTGGGGTAGCGCTTCCAGCAAGAGTTTTACTGGCGCGGCTAAACCGACTTCTTCAGGTTTAGATAAGTTATACCAAAGACCTTTGTTGCCTTCCATTATCACGTCCGGTTGCTTTGATAAATCAATCAAAATTGGCGTGATATCGAGGTGGTAATGGCTAAAGGTATGGCGAAAGGTAATCAGTGTTTGCTGCTGCTTGATATTGCTGGCTTGAATGCCACGTTGATCCAGTAGCAATTCAATGTCGCTTTCTACATCCACATGTTCGGTTTGCGGGAAGCAAAATAAGCCACCCCAAATGCCTGTTTGTGGTCTTTGTTCTAACCACACTTCATGACCATTCTCGGTGCTGTGGTGAAGCATTACAAAACGAGTTTGCTTGATTGGCTTGTCTTTTTTCGGTTTTTTACCCGGGTAGTCGAGCACATTGCCTTGTTGTTTTGCCACACACAGATCCGCAACAGGGCAGAGGCTACATTTGGGTTTGCTGCGTGTGCAGACCATTGCGCCCATGTCCATCATTGCCTGGTTATACTTATCTACGTCCGTTTGTGGGGTGTGCGTTTCGGCAATTTCCCACAGCTGGTTTTCAACCTTTTTTTGTCCTGGCCATCCTTCGACTGCGAAACAGCGGGATAGGGTGCGCTTCACGTTGCCATCAAGAATCGCATGTGGTTGTTTATACACAGACGATAAAACGGCGGCTGCGGTAGAGCGGCCAATCCCCGGTAAGGCGTTCATTTTCTCTATATCAAGAGGAAACTCACCATTGTATGTAGAGGCGACCTCTTGTGCTGCTTTGTGAAGGTTACGGGCTCGGGCGTAATACCCTAAGCCAGTCCAAAGGTGCAGGACTTCATCTTGCTCAGCATTGGCAAGATCGATCACGGTTGGAAAACGCTCCAAGAAACGTTGGTAATACGGAATAACCGTAGTGACCTGAGTTTGCTGAAGCATGATTTCAGACAACCAGACACTGTATGCGGTCTTATTTTGTTGCCACGGAAGATCTTTTCTTCCATATGCGTCATACCATTCTAGGATGGCACTGGCGAAAGGTGTCACGACTTGCTCTATATTCTATTATTGGTTAGGTGCAAAATTGCACCACATAATGGGCAAGAAGTACAACGGATAAACAGTAGGGATATAAAGAGGTGTGCTATTGCTTTTGGGCTGCCATAGGCCAAGAGCTCAACAAATACTTGCACCTCAGTAAATTCTTTGGATAATCCCCGCTTTGATTAATCAATGTGCAGGCAAAATCAATGAGTGAAGTAACCACTAACGAATACAACGAAGACGGAAAGCTGATCCGCAAAATCCGCAGCTTTGTGCGCCGTGAAGGGCGTTTGACTAAAGGTCAAGAGAGCGCGATGAATGAATGCTGGCCAACGATGGGTATTGACTTCAAAGCTGAACTTCTCGATTGGAAAGAAGTGTTTGGTAACGACAACCCCGTTGTACTAGAGATCGGTTTTGGTATGGGTGCTTCATTGGTTGAAATGGCAAAGAATGCACCAGAGAAGAACTTCATTGGTATCGAAGTACACAGCCCGGGTGTTGGTGCTTGTCTTGCGGATGCGCGTGAGGCGGGAGTTACTAACCTGCGTGTGATGTGCCATGACGCAGTGGAAGTGTTTGAGCATATGATTCCAAACGGCAGCCTATCGACACTGCAGTTGTTCTTCCCAGACCCTTGGCACAAGAAACGTCACCACAAGCGTCGCATCGTTCAATTAGGTTTTGCTGAAATGGTTCGTGAGAAGCTGATCCCTAATGAAGGTATTTTCCACATGGCGACAGACTGGGAAAACTACGCAGAGCACATGATTGAAGTTATGAACCAAGCGCCAGGTTTCGAAAACATTGCTAAAGATGGTGATTTCGTTCCTCGTCCAGACGACCGTCCTTTAACGAAGTTTGAAGCTCGTGGTCACCGTCTTGGTCACGGTGTGTGGGATATCAAATATAAGCGTATCGCGTAACTAGAGGAGTTCATGGGATGTACCATTACGCGATATTAGCGAATCCGGGTCATAACCGAATTTACTTTGATAGCGCAATGACCATTGCCTGTTCAGAGCTAAAAGCAATTTTAGCTTCACAAGGCGTGGATGTGACAGAAATTGGTAGTAAAGAGGTTGGCTTACCTGCAGCGTTGGTGTTTTCTTGTCAGGAAGCTCTAAGCGATGAGCAGACGCGAAGAATCGCAGCTTCTTCGATTTACTATGCACTATTTGAAGTGCGCGAAGATGGTTTACTTCGACCAATTCACGCGCCAGCGTTCAATACTTTCCCGGAAAGCATGAGTCAGATTCTGCGTTATACCGGGAAAACAAACGAGCAGTTTACTCGCTTGATGGTGAATATCGGCATTAGTGCGTCCAATACGGGAAGTGAGCAGCTGACCTTAATGGATCCAATGTGTGGTAAAGGTACAACCTTGTTTGAAGGCTTGATCCATGGTTTGAACGTGGTGGGGGTAGAGATCAATGCCAAGTGGGTGCAAGAGATCCAGACCTTTATCGTTAAGTTCATGAAGAATGGCCGCTTTAAGCACAAAGTGAGCAAAGAAAAGCGCACAGCGGGTGGCAAGAAAGTAGCGGATGGTTTCGTGGTTGAAGCAGCAGCAAATAAAGAAGATTACAACCAAGGCAATCTTCAGTTTATGAAGCTGTATTCGGCTGATACTCGTATCGCTGATCAAGTCGTGAAAAAGAACTCAGTTGATGTGATGGTGTCTGATCTGCCTTATGGTGTGCAGCACGGCAGCAAAAATGCCAAGGACAGCAAACTGAACCGCAGCCCACTAGAGCTTTTAAAAGAGGCTCTGCCTGCATGGAAAGTGGTAGTGAAAAAACAAGGTTCAGTGGTGTTGTCTTTCAATGAATTTACGTTGAAATGGAAAGACGTCGCGGCATTATTTGAAGAGCAAGGTTGGAAGGTACTTTCAGAAGAGCCTTACATCGGTTATCTTCACCGTGTTGATCAATCTATCAACCGCAATATTATTGTGGCAGTAAAACCATAATCGACTTGAGTCGAACGAACCCTATGGAAAAGCCAACGACACGTTGGCTTTTTTTACCTCTGAGCTCAACGAGTTCTCTTGTAAATAGAAGGTAGAGAATGAAACCGACAGTGGAAATTTTGACAGATATTTTGGCGGAAGTGCGCCCTTTAATCGGCCAAGGCAAAGTGGCTGATTACATTCCTGCTCTGGCAAAAGTACCCAGCAACAAGTTAGGTATTGCGGTATACACCAACGAAGGTGAGGTTATTAAGGCGGGCGATGCCGATGAACCTTTCTCTATCCAATCTATTTCAAAAGCATTGAGCTTGACGTTAGCGATGTGCTTGTACAAGCAAGAAGAAATTTGGTCTCGAGTGGGAAAAGAGCCTTCGGGGCAGGCATTTAATTCGCTAATCCAGCTAGAAATGGAGCAAGGTATTCCTCGCAATCCTTTTATTAATGCTGGAGCGATAGTTGTGGCGGATCTGTTGCAAACTCGCTTATCTGCACCTCGTCAGCGCCTATTGGAATTTGTACGTCAGCTTTCTGGTGATACTCATATTGTGTATGACAAAGTCGTCGCGGCATCCGAAATGATGCATGGTGATCGTAATGCGGCGATTGCATATCTCATGCGCTCGTTTGGCAACTTCGAAAATGAAGTGATTCCAGTGCTGCAAAACTACTTCCACGCTTGTGCGCTGAAGATGAGTTGCGTCGACTTGGCTAAAACGTTTAGCTATTTGGCAAATAAGGGCACATCGGTACAAACGGGTAAGCCCGTTGTTTCTCCCGTGCAAACCAAACAACTTAATGCACTGTTAGCAACGTGTGGCCTGTATGATGGCGCGGGCGAGTTTGCTTATCGTGTTGGCATGCCTGGTAAGTCTGGTGTCGGTGGTGGCATTATCGCGGTAGTACCTGGTGAAATGACCATTGCAGTATGGTCTCCAGAGCTTGACCCTTCAGGTAACTCCCTTGCTGGTACTAAGGCGCTTGAATTGCTATCGGAGCGAATTGGCCGTTCGATTTTCTAATATTGAATGTTCTATATAAAAAGCCTCTCAATTGAGAGGCTTTTTTGTTTTTGGGCTGCGTTACTCTTCGCTTTCTTCGGCCATAAAGGCTTCGAGCAAGTCATTAAGGAAGAGCTTCCCTTTTTCAGTAATTTGCCAATGAGTGGCGGTTTCACTCAAGTAGCCCATTTCTAACGCCCAATCAATAGTTTCTTGAATCGTACTGAGCGGCAAGCCTGTGGTGTCCACGTAATCTTGCTTCGGGCATGCTTCCATTAAGCGGAATCGGTTCATAAAGAACTCGAATGGACGATCTTCATCCGCGACGACATGTTCCGTATGCAGATAAGGTTTGACCATATTTTGATAAGCCGCTAAATAGCCACGCGGGTGTTTTACCTTTGTCGTTCGAATAATACGTCCGTCGGTAAAACTGAGTTTGCCATGAGAGCCACAACCGATACCAAGGTAATCGCCAAAGCGCCAGTAGTTGAGGTTGTGCTGACACTGATAGCCCGGCTTGCTGTAACCCGAGATTTCATATTGCACATAACCCGCGGCTGCAAGTTTTTGGTGTCCGAGCTCGAAAATATCCCACAAATCATCATCATCAGGTAGCGTTGGTGGCTTGTAGTAAAACATGGTGTTTGGCTCGATAGTGAGCTGATACCAAGAAAGATGCGGCGGTGCCAACTCAATCGCTTTGTCCAAATCTGCCAAGGCTTGTTCGATGCTTTGATCAGGTAAGCCGTGCATGAGATCGAGGTTAAAGCTGTTCAAACCGATTTGGTGCGCTAATTTAGCAGCATTGACGGCTTCGTCTTGGCCGTGAATGCGCCCCAAACGCTCAAGCTTCTGTTGCTCAAAGCTTTGCACGCCGATAGAGATACGCGTTACACCAGCTTTGCGGTAGCCAACAAAACGCTCTGCTTCGATGGTGCCTGGGTTAGCTTCCATGGTGATCTCAATTTCTGGCTTAAACGGAATACGCGCTTCAATGCCCTTAAGTAGACGCTCGATGCCTTCTGCCGAAATCAAACTCGGCGTACCACCACCAATGAAGACTGAATGCAGTGGACGTGGCACTTCGTTAAGGCGGTATTTCTGAATGTCAGTATCTAAATCTTCTAGAAGAGCACTGATGTACTCTTCTTCTGGAATCTCGGTTTTGAGCGCGTGAGAGTTAAAGTCGCAATACGGGCACTTTTGTACACACCAAGGGATGTGTACATACAAGCTGAGTGCTGGGGGCGTTAACATGGTCTAATTCGCTCGTGATTACTGAGACACTTGCTCAGACAGTTGAGCAAACAACGACTTGAGCGCTTTACCGCGGTGAGACAGTTGTTTTTTACGTGCAGGTTCAAGTTCGGCTGACGCACAGTTGTTTTCAGGAACAAAGAAGATTGGGTCGTAGCCAAAGCCATTTTCACCGTGCGCTTCAGTTAGAATGCGGCCTTCCCATTTTCCGTGGCAGACGATAGGCGTTGGGTCGTTCTCGTGGCGCATGAGGACTAATACGCAGTGGAAACGTGCTGTACGTTCTGCTTCTGGTACGCCTTCCATTGCCGATAGCAATTTTTCTAGATTCTCTTGATCAGATGCGTTCTCGCCTGCGTAACGTGCAGAGTAAATGCCCGGAGCGCCTTTTAAGAAATCGACTTCTAAGCCAGAGTCGTCTGCAATCGCAGGAAGCCCTGTTTCTTGTGCGGCATGGCGAGCTTTGATGATCGCGTTTTCAATGAAGGTTGTACCCGTTTCTGCTACTTCCGATACATTGAATTCACTTTGCGCTAATACTTCAAAACCGAAGTCAGACAATAAATCTGCCATTTCACGAACTTTGCCTTGGTTACCGGTTGCTAGCACAATTTTTTTCATGGGAATCTCTTTTAATAGTGATAGAGGAGAACAAATCGTTCTCCTCTAGATATTCTTTAACTAATAAATGGTTTTTAGCCTGCTTAGATCCAAAAGCTTTTGGATCATCACAACCCAATTACTCTTCAACATAAAACTTCTGGGTGAATTTAAGCTTACCTGAGCCTTTGTTTCCAGCTTTTACGTCAATATCGAAAGTAAAAGTTTCTTCGTGGGTAATTGGTAGTTCGGCTAAATAGTATATCGCATTGCCTTCTTTGACTTCACGAAAGGACAAGGTCTGAGTTTGGCCGATGAGGTTTTTCGCGCGTCCAGCAATTTTTGCTTCTAATGCAGGTTTACCCAATGAAGCTCTATCTAGCACGCTAATATTAACCACAGCGAGGTATCCATTACGCTTGATATCGTAGCTACGTGCGACTTTCGGTGTTAAGAATGTCGAGTTAAACGCGACATAGTGTACTTCGATATCTTTCATATTTTTAAACTGATCGGCGAAGCTTGGTAACGACAATAGGCTGATCAGTAATGCGGTAATCCATTTGCTCATTGTTACTTCCTCAAAGCACTTGTTATAAAACAACCATAGCTGCAATTTTACCTTGGTCACGGGGTAAAAATGCGAACTCAGTCATTGGTACTAGTAAGTGTGGTACAAAATTGTAAATAAAAAGCCATCATAAGATGGCTTTAATTTCTGTCGGTATCTGGGTAGGTGATTCTATCCGAATTTGTTTGTGCCGTCCTAATTCACCTTTTTCTATGTGAACCAAACCCTTAGCGATTTTAAACTGCTTGGCTAAGAACTTAGTTAGGTGCGCATTAGCTTTGCCATCGACAGGTGGAGCAGTAATGGCGATTTTGAGCTCTTCACCATGCAAGCCAACGATTTTATCGCGGCTTGCTTTAGGTTGAATATAGAGCTTTAGGATGATGTCCTCGCCATCTTGCCAAACTGCGGCTGACATTATAATTGGAACCAAATTGGACCAATGATATCACCCATCAAGAAGTTCGCGAACTGCAAGCCGATAAACAGCACCAGTACGCTCAAATCAAGACCACCAATAGCCGGAATAATACGACGGATTGGTGTGCACATTGGCTCGGTTAATTGATGGAATACGTACTCGATAGGACTGCGACCTTGGCTTACCCAGCTCAAAATTGCACGGATCAATAGTACCCAGAACAGCAGACCTCCAGCGGCTTTGATTAATGATAACAAGCCTAAGAACAAGAAATCAGCGCTGAAAGAGACGGAACCGTTCGAAGCTATCAGGATCAGAACGACAAATTTAAGCACACACAACACGTAGGCAAACAACACGGTTGCTAGGTCAATATTCCCCACGGAAGGGATAATGCGGCGCAGTGGACCAATGACCGGTTGAGTCGCTTTTACTATGAATTGCGAGAATGGGTTGTAGAAGTCTGCGCGTGCAGCTTGCAACCAAATTCGCAAAATTACGACCATGATGTACAGGTCAAATAGGGTTGAGATGAGAAAACTCATTGAATTCATAAGGTACCCTTAACAAGTGATGGATGATACTAAACGGAGTTCATCCAAATAATTAAAACAGTTTTTCCATTTCTTCCGCGCGAGCCACAGCAGCTTGCATGGCTTTAGCAACAATATCTGAAAGTTGATGTTCGTTGAATGTACGCAGTGCTTCTGCCGTTGTCCCACCTTTCGATGTCACGTTCTCACGCAGGGTCGATAGCTCAGTTTCTGGGTTGCTAACCACCATACTGGCCGCGCCCAATGCAGCTTGCTGAACCAATAGTCGAGCGGTGTCTTTATCAAAGCCTTGAGCAATCGCTTCTGCTTGCATCGCCTCCATAAACAGGAAGAAGTATGCCGGAGCACTGCCTGCAGCGGCAATCACATTATTGATGCCAGACTCTTGCTCAACCCAACATACTTTACCGACCGCTTCCATTAACTCTGCAGCAAAAGCTTTGTCTTGCTCAGTTACATGGGCTGGTGCGAATAAACCACTCATGCCCAACCCAAGTTGTGATGGCGTATTTGGCATAACACGAACCAAGTTCAATTTGGTGGCTAGCATATCATCCAATCGTGAACAGTTGATGCCTGCTGCAATAGAAATCACCAGTTTATTAGTGAAATCGATCGCTTGCAGTGGTTTACAAACATCCGCCATCATTTGCGGTTTCACAGACAATACCACCACATCCGCCTCGGTCGCCGCTTGGATGTTATCGCTGGTGGTACGGATGCCAAAATCTTGTTCTAGCGGAAGACGGCGAGCCTCTGAAGGAGCTGTCGCGGTAATGTTTTGCGCTGGGTATCCGTTAGCAACCAAGCCAGAAACAATGGCTCTCACCATGTTGCCAGCACCAATGAAGGCGATTTTTTTATGTTCCATTTGTCTGATTTCCATCATGATATTTAGAGTTTATTGTGCGCTCAGGTGTATAATGGCGCCGCTGTTACTTACTGCTCCTATTGGCGAGTAAGATGATTGCGCGATTTACTCTTTAATTTAACGACGAATTTATGTCGCTAGTGAGCGTTTTGTTGATTTAGCTGTAGTCTCGCACGCCGAAAATAGCGGTTCCAATACGAACCATTGTACTACCAGCTTCGATTGCAGCGGTCATATCACCACTCATTCCCATTGATAATGTATCGATTTCTGGGAACTGTGCTTCGAGTGTTTGCTTCAATGTGGCCAACTTCTGAAACTCATGAAGCTGTGATTCGTAGTCAGACACGTTGGCAGGAATCGACATCAACCCTCTTAAAGTGAGGTTGGGTAGGCGAGAAATCAACTCCGCCAGCTCGAATACTTCCGCCTCGGTGACACCAGACTTAGATGCTTCACCACTGGTGTTAACCTGAATCAGAACTTGTAGCGGTTTAAGTTCACTGGGACGCTGATCATTCAGGCGTTGAGCAATCTTGGTTCGATCGATGGTGTGAACCCAATCGAAATGTTCAGCAACAAGTCGCGATTTATTCGACTGAATCGGGCCAATGAAGTGCCATTCGATTCGATTATCTGGATAATGCTCGGCAAAGTGCTGAACTTTACTGACGCCCTCTTGGACGTAGTTTTCACCAAAGGCGGTTTGTCCCGCTTGGTAGGCTTCGAGAATTGCCTCGACAGGTTTAGTTTTGCTTACCGCTAGAAGTTGCACTGACTCTGGAGTTCGACCACATTTTTGCTCGTCATATCGAATTTGAGAGGTGATATGTTCAATATTTTGTTGAATACTACTCATAGCTGTACTTTAGACTTAAGGATTTTAAATGGATATCACTGAGTTACTGGATTTTAGTGTAAAACATAATGCCTCGGATCTACATCTTTCTGCAGGTGTCCCACCAATGGTTCGTATTGATGGGGATGTGAGAAAACTAGGCATTCCAGCGTTTACACACCAAGAAGTGCATCGTTTGGTTTTCGAAATCATGAACGATGCCCAACGCAGTGAGTTCGAAGAAAAACTCGAAGTCGACTTCTCTTTTGAGTTGCATAACGTTGGTCGTTTCCGTGTCAACGCTTTCAACCAATCTCGTGGCTGTGCGGCAGTATTCCGTACCATTCCAAGTAGCATTCCAACTTTGGAAGAGCTGGAAGCTCCCGAGATCTTCAAAAAAATTGCGAACGCTGAAAAAGGCTTAGTTCTGGTTACTGGCCCAACAGGTTCTGGTAAATCGACGACCTTAGCAGCCATTGTTGACTACATTAATCGTAATCACAACAAGCACGTACTCACAATTGAAGATCCGATTGAATTTGTTCACAACAACAATAAATGTTTGATCAACCAGCGTGAAGTACACCGTGATACGCATAGTTTCCAAAACGCACTGCGCAGCGCATTGCGTGAAGACCCGGATGTCATTCTGGTTGGTGAGATGCGTGACAAAGAAACCATCAGTCTTGCGTTAACGGCGGCGGAAACGGGGCACTTAGTGTTCGGCACGTTACACACCAGCTCGGCGGCAAAAACCATTGACCGTATTATCGATGTGTTCCCTGGTAGTGATAAAGACATGGTGCGCTCGATGCTTTCTGAATCCCTTCGTTCGGTTATCGCACAAAAATTATTGAAACGTAATGGTGGTGGCCGTATTGCATGCCATGAAATCATGATGGCAACGCCTGCGATTCGTAACTTGATCCGTGAAGACAAAGTCGCGCAGATGTATTCGATCATTCAAACTGGTGCGGCTCACGGCATGCAAACCATGGAGCAAAATGCTCGTCAGTTAATGGCACAAGGTATGGTCGCTCGTGAAGAGGTCGATAGTAAGATCGGGTTAGAAGTGCAGCAATTCTCGTAATACGTAGGTGAACACGGAAGATGGATCTAAATAAATTTCTCGAAGGTATGCTGGCGCTGAAAGCGTCGGATCTTTACATCACGGTTGGTGCGCCAATTTTGTTTCGCGTGGATGGCGAATTGCGACCACAGGGTGAAAAACTTACCGAGAGTGATGTGGCGGCATTACTCGACAGCGCTATGGAGCCAGATCGGCGTCAGGAATTTCGTAAAAGTCGTGAGTCGAATTTTGCCATTGTGAGAGATTGTGGCCGCTTCCGTGTTAGTGCCTTTTTTCAACGGGAATTACCGGGTGCGGTGATTCGTCGTATTGAAACCAATATTCCCACCTTTGAGCAATTAAAGTTACCGTTAGTGTTGCAAGATTTAGCGATAGCCAAGCGTGGTTTGGTGCTGGTGGTTGGTGCTACTGGGTCAGGTAAATCCACCACCATGGCGGCAATGACGGGCTATCGAAACAGCAACAAGACGGGACACATTTTGACGGTCGAAGATCCGATCGAATTCGTGCATGAGCACAAGCGCTGTATCGTGACTCAACGCGAAGTTGGGTTAGATACGGAAAGCTATGAAGTTGCGCTTAAAAACTCGCTGCGCCAAGCACCAGATATGATTTTGATTGGTGAGATCCGTAGCCGTGAAACAATGGAATACGCGATGACCTTCGCCGAAACGGGCCATTTGTGTATGGCAACGTTGCACGCCAACAATGCCAACCAAGCTTTAGAGCGCATTCTTCACTTGGTACCGAAAGATCAAAAAGAACAATTCTTGTTTGATTTGTCGATGAACCTAAAAGGTGTGGTTGGTCAGCAGCTGATCCGAGATAAGAATGGGCAGGGGCGCCATGGTGTATTTGAGATCTTGCTAAATAGCCCACGAGTATCTGATTTGATCCGTCGCGGAGATTTGCATGAGTTGAAGTCAACCATGGCTCGCTCAAATGAGTTTGGTATGCTGACGTTCGATCAATCTCTTTATAAGTTGGTGATGCAAGGTAAGATCAGCGAAGAGGATGCGCTGCACAGTGCCGATTCGGCGAATGATTTGCGCTTGATGTTGAAAACACAGCGTGGCGAAGCATTCTCTACGGGCAGTCTTGCTAACGTTAAGATCGATATGGATTAAGCGTGTTTAGACGAAAAAAGGTTGGCACTTGCCAACCTTTTCTTGTTTTGAGTATTGTGTTTTATTCACCCCAGAGGGCTTCAAACCAGCTTTCTAGAATCACCACCGCTGACTGGCAGTCCACATTCCCTTTCGATAGGGCTTTGTAGCCGCCCATGCTGAACAACTCCGCACGAGCTTCTGCTGTAGATAAACGCTCATCATGCAGTTCAACAGGTAAGCCGTATCGGCCTTGCAGACGCTTAGCAAATTTTCGTGCACGAGGGGTTATGGTCTCAAGGTCTTTGCCATGAAGATCAGTTGGTAAACCGACCACTAGCAAATCTGGCTGCCACTCTTTGATTTGCTTTTCGATATCGTCCCAATTTGGAATACCGTCATTGGCTTTAAAGGCTTTTAATGGGGAAGCCGTACCAGTAATTTCTTGGCCAATAGCGCTACCAATGCTTTTGGTTCCAAAGTCAAAAGCCATAATTGTGCGTGACATAAGGTGTCTCTATCTAATGTAACTGTATTTCGGACTAAGCATGTCCAGAGTCTGCTGAAAGGTGACTTGGGTCGATGCCCAGCTTTTCGACCGCTTTCTTCCAACGCTCGTTGATTGGTGTATTAAAGATAATTTCAGGCGTCGCTTCAATGGTGAGCCAAGAGTTTTCGACCAGTTCACTTTCTAATTGACCTGCACTCCAACCTGAATAGCCAAGTGCCACTAAGTAATCACTTGGTTCTGCTTCTGTTCCTAACACCGAAAGAATGTCACGTGAAGTGGTTACTGCGAGGTCATCGGTCATTTGGACGCTGGACTCGTAGTAATCTTTAGGTTTATGCAGAATAAAACCACGATCTTCCGAGATTGGGCCGCCATTGTAGACTGGTCTATCTAAACTGGCTTCAAATAGACGCGGGTGTACCGGCTGAACTTCCACCTGCTTGAGCATGTTGCCGACGGTGATATCAACAGGAGCATTGATCATCAACCCCATAGCGCCGTCTTCGTTGTGCTCACAAACGTAGATCACGCTGTTTTGAAAGTACGGATCTTTCATCCCAGGCATGGCAACTAAAAAGTGATTTGTGAGATTCATACTCATATTGACCCTTAACTCTCGTAAATGCCCCTAAGCAAACATCATACAGTTTACCATCTAGGTATGTGCATGAGTTTGCTTAAGTTAATGTACTACGCTCTCTATTAACTGTAATACAGTTTGAGTTATTCGCCTTTTACTCGACGCTCAATCGCATCCATCAGTTTGCCAGTGATTGAGATGTCAAAAGCCGCTTCAATTTCGCGAATACAGGTTGGGCTGGTGACGTTGATTTCCGTTAGCTTATCGCCAATTACGTCAAGGCCAACAAAGATAAGGCCTTTTTCTTTCAGTGTAGGAGCCACAGTTTGAGCAATCTTAATATCGGTCTCGCTTAGTGGTCGAGCCTCACCTGTGCCACCAGCCGCAAGGTTGCCGCGCGTTTCACCTTTTGCAGGAATACGAGCTAGACAGTAAGGCATTGGTTCACCATCTACGACTAAGATACGTTTGTCACCGTTGCTGATATCTGGCACGAAGGTTTGCGCCATTGCGTAGTTTTGACCGTGGTTGGTCAGTGTCTCGATGATTACAGAGACGTTAGGGTCGTTTTCTTTTACGCGAAAGATAGATGCGCCGCCCATACCATCAAGCGGTTTTAGGATGACATCACCATGTTTTTCACGAAACTCTTTAATTTTTTCTGCTTTTCGCGTCACGATTGTCGTTGGTGTCAGCTCAGGGAACCACGCTGTAAACAGTTTTTCATTACAATCACGTAGACTTTGAGGTTTGTTAACGATCAGTGCACCTTGTTCTTCTGCACGCTCAAGGATGTAAGTCGCGTAGATGTATTCTGTGTCAAACGGAGGATCTTTACGCATTAGTACAGCGTCTAGCTCAGACAGTTCGATCGTTTGCTCTGATTTGAACTCGTACCAACCGTTTGGATCTTCTTTTAGTTCCACCACTTTAGTATCTGCAATGGCAACGCCTTGATCGAGATGCAGATCATTCATTTCCATGTAGTGGATTTCATAGCCGCGTCGTTGCGCTTCAAGCATCATGGCAAAGCTAGAGTCTTTTTTGATGTTAATGGACGAAATTGGGTCCATCACAATGCCGAGTTTGATCATTATTTTTCTCCGTTTAACCAAGATCGCCGAAACGAACTTGTAAGGCTGTAATTGCTGTCAGAGCCGCTGTTTCGGTGCGCAGAACGCGAGGGCCGAGTAGCGTTTCTTCAAATTGATATTCTCGAGTCATCTCGATCTCTTCAGACGATAAACCGCCTTCAGGGCCGATCAGTAGGCGCACTTTCTCAACCGGTGTTGGCAGTGTGTTGATTGAGTAGTTAGCACGAGGATGAAGATTGAGCTTTAAGCCATCGTACTCTTCTTTACACCACTCTTCCAAGCTCATAATTGGACGAATTTCTGGAACGACATTGCGTCCACACTGCTCACAGGCACTGATGGCGATTTTTTGCCATTGCGCGAGTTTTTTCTCAAAGCGCTTTTGGTCAAGCTTGACGCCACAACGTTCGGAAATCAGAGGTGTGATGGTATTGACGCCAAGTTCCACTGACTTTTGGATAGTGAACTCCATCTTATCGCCACGTGAAATAACTTGACCAAGGTGCAGGTCTAAAGGGGATTCAATACTGTTTTCTACACGCTCGGTAATGTTAACCAAAACCGTCTTTTTGCTGACTTCACTGATAACCGCTGGGAATTCTGCGCCGCTGCCGTCAAATAGGAGAACGTCTTGGCCTTCTTTCATGCGAAGAACACGGCCGATATGGCCTGCTGCGTCGTCACTTAAAGCAAGTGAGCCAAGTTGATGAATGGTTTCTGGATGATAAATTCGAGGGATACGCATGAGATTTCCAGCAAGAGAATAAACTTAAACCCTAACATGGATGCTTTAAACCGAAAAAACAAGGGGCAAGAAGCGTTTCAATATCAGTTATTGAAACGCTTCAAGGTAGAGGAGCACTAGAGTGCGCGACAGGCTTTTTGAACAAATGGGTTATGATTGCCTTGTACTTTGGCAATGCGCTCGTCACGCTCACATTCCCATTTATCGACTGGGTAGGTTTTGTTCCAAGCACTCATCAACTGCGTTTGCTGTTTTGATAATTTAAAGCCGTACTCTTTGCTCATGTATAGGTAGGTACGAGCAATCGAACCTCGAGCACGGTCTGGTGGCATGACTTTACGCTGCTTAAAGTTCACTTGCATCTCACAGCGACCATAACTCACGCCATCGATACCGTTCCATTGGCTAAAGTTGTAGTTCGAACGGTCACCGTTTACTTCACCAATGGCAGGGGTTAGGTTGTGCAGGTCTGCTTCCATCAAGCGAAAGGTTTTGTCTTTTTTCTTGCAGTTTTTACGTCCACCATCTTGCCAGCATTGACGCTGGTGGCCAAATTGCCACGCAGGTACCACATGCTCCCATTCGATTCGTGCGGCCCGCTTTTCCTGTTTACGGACTTGGTAACCGCAAGAGGCTAAATCTGGGGAGCCTTTTTTGCCTTGCCATTGAATGTTGCAGCCACAGTAAAAGCTCGTTGGATGGTCTTGATAAATTTTTACCGCCTCACGTTTGGCGGCAGAGAATGAACTTGGTGGCGCGGCAACCGCAGTGCTAGAAAGCGCGATAAGTAACAGAGAGAATAGGTATTTCATGATTAAAGTCTTTATAAAGTATGACTTTATTCATGATAACACGCATAAAATAGCTTTAGTGATGAGTAAGTTAACAATAAATGGCGAAGGGAAGGTTTTGATAAACTCGATCTTTATTTTGGGAACGCAAGTAACACTATGAGATATAGATTACGATAACTGAACGCCCGTGAAGTTAAGTGGTTGGCGGCATTTTTGACAAGAGTACGTCGCCTCTTTGCGCAGCACTTTATTATGACGGCGAATCGATAGAGGGTAGGTCATACAGCCACAACGATACTCAAAGGTTTTACCTTGAACGGATTTTACTTCAAAGCTGTGAGTGGTTTTGGCTGGTACGTTAAATACGGCTTCCATGACGCCTTTCCATTCTTTGCCATGAGGCCTAACTCGCCCGTAAACCTGATAGGTAATCAGGTGCGCTACCTCATGAGGAATGACTTCATCTAAGAATGCTTGGGTGTTTTCACGAAATAAAACAGGGTTTAGGCGTACTTGATTTAATTGAAGGTAGGCTTTTCCTGCCGCTTTCCCACGGACGTCGAAGGTGATTGTTGGAATCGGGAAAGAACGTTTGAAAGCTTGCTCTGCCATCGCGATGCAGTCCGCCATCACTTGCTTGGCTTTATAGCTTAGTTCTATATCCACAATTCACCTCGATAAATCAAATAAAAAAGCCCCCGCATTTGCGAGGGCCAGATCATAGCATCAGTTAATTACGGAGTGTGTTTTTTCTTGATGGTGGCATGGTAAGCATGCCATGTACCGTAGCCTAGAATTGGCATGGTAAACAACATTCCGATCCCGTACGTTGCAAAGCCGATAAGAATACCTCCGCAGATGATCGCCGCCCAAACAATCATCGCTGGAATGTTGGATTTCACCGCATTAAAGCTGGTAAATACAGCGGTCATCATATCCACTCGACGCTCCATCATGAGCGGAATAGAAAAGGCTGAAATGCTAAACACCACACAAGCCAAAACAAAGCCAACTAAAGATCCTATGACAAGGAAGGGTAGGAACTCACTTAAAGGTGCCCCTTGAACAGAAGGGTAGAGCGCATGAAGTAGAGCGGCAATGCGCATCCAAAATATCATACACACTGCGAGTAACACGGCGAATGCCCATTGAGATGTTGAGTTACGACCGATCGCTTTCATGGAATGGAACAAGCTTGCTTTGTGTCCGCGCTCTCTCTCCCAACTGGCATCATACAAGCCGAGCGCGAGAAATGGACCGATTAACATGTAAACAATCAAACTGGGCATGACGACCAAGTGTGTGCCTTGCCACTGTACGAGCAAAACAATGCCTATCGCAGCCGCCATAAAACAGATGCCATAGAAAGCACTGATGAGGGGCATT
Source organism: Vibrio sp. RM-41-2B (assembly GCF_024744415.1). Classification (NCBI taxonomy): domain Bacteria; kingdom Pseudomonadati; phylum Pseudomonadota; class Gammaproteobacteria; order Vibrionales; family Vibrionaceae; genus Vibrio; species Vibrio sp. RM-41-2B. The sequence continues at coordinate 18,425 of NZ_JAMQWD010000050.1, forward strand.
CGCACGAAATCATGCAGACCTAATGCGAGCCAATGAAAAGGTGCAGAAAGATTGACCGTATTACACGGTATGGTTCTGGCGTATTCGTTATCTGGCACTTCCTTTCGCTTGTTGTGGAAGTCCGATGGATTAACAGTTCGAGGCATAACTCCTCCTTGATTTATTCCCACATTATCCGCTTATACCAACTGACAGCGGTTTTTGTTCAGTCAAACTTGAAGCGACTTTTTCAAGTTTACATCTGAGCATTGGCTTAGTTTGGTATCGGCCATAAAGATGCCTGACTTGTGTCTTTCGTAAGTGTTGTTGCCACAGTCGCCAGCATCCGACGTCTCTATTTAAATTGGAATTAACAATATTTTAACTATTGGCGGAGATGGGATAATTTACAAATAATTGCTGAAAATTTATTCGGTATAAAAGTGAGGGAAAAACACAACTACTTCGTGAGGCGGGGCGGTATTAGTCGAAATGGCTGGATAAAAGTTGCTGAAAATAAAAAGCCCCCGCCATAGGCGAGGGCTTGATTGATTCTTGCTTGGCTTGATTATTTGATGCCAGCGAAATCACGTAGAAGTGCAGCTTTGTCTGTCGCTTCCCACGGGAATTCTTCACGACCGAAGTGACCGTAAGCGGCTGTCTTCTTGTAGATAGGTTGAAGAAGGTTAAGCATTTCTTGTAGACCGTATGGACGTAGGTCGAAGAATTGACGAACCGCTTCAATGATGATGTCGTGAGATACTTTCTCAGTACCGAACGTTTCCACCATGATAGACGTTGGATCAGCAACACCGATTGCGTAAGAAAGTTGGATCTCACAACGGTCAGCCATGCCAGCCGCTACGATGTTTTTCGCTACGTAACGTGCTGCGTATGCTGCACTACGGTCAACTTTTGATGGATCTTTACCAGAGAACGCACCGCCACCGTGACGAGCTGCGCCGCCGTAAGTATCTACGATGATCTTACGACCTGTTAGACCACAGTCACCCATAGGACCACCGATTACGAAGCGACCCGTTGGGTTGATGAAGAAGTTTGTTTCTTTGTTGATCCACTCAGAAGGTAGCACTGGTTTAATGATCTCTTCCATTACCGCTTCACGCAGGTCTGAAGTTGAGATTGAATCACAGTGTTGAGTTGAAAGAACAACCGCGTCGATACCAACGATGTTACCTTGATCGTATTGGAATGTTACCTGAGATTTTGCATCAGGACGCAACCAAGGTAGTGTGCCGTTTTTACGAACTTCTGCTTGCTTTTGAACAAGACGGTGAGAGTAAGTAATTGGCGCTGGCATTAGTACTTCAGTTTCGTTACAAGCGTAACCAAACATGATGCCTTGGTCGCCTGCACCTTGTTCTTTAGGGTCAGCTTTATCAACACCTTGGTTGATATCTGGCGACTGTTTACCGATTGTGTTTAGTACCGCACAAGAATCTGCGTCAAAGCCCATATCTGAATGTACGTAGCCGATTTCACGAACGGTTTCACGAGTTAACTCTTCGATGTCTACCCATGCTGAAGTCGTGATTTCACCACCCACCATTACCATACCGGTTTTAACGTAAGTCTCACATGCAACACGAGCCTTTGGATCTTGCTCTAGAATCGCGTCAAGAACCGCATCAGAAATCTGGTCTGCAATTTTATCTGGATGACCTTCTGATACTGACTCAGAAGTAAACAGGTGCTTAGCCATGTTAGCTCCACTATATCTGGTTTAAAACTGGGGAATGATAAACTCTCCAGCGCAAATTAATACTAATTTTTGTAGGTGTATCTACATCTAGACGTCTATTCTAAATTTGATTGCTCGAATTACAAGCTCTTTTTTGGTTTTTGTTATAACCAAACGTTTGCCTGATTTATTGATAATTTTAAGAACTTCGAACGATTTGGCGCGAAAGGTGCAATATTTGTGAGGTTTTGGACTGGAAAACGTTTGCACACCCAACAGGGCTTTGAGAGAATTATGACCTACTTTTCGTTTCGCTTAATGTACTCAGGAGCAGACATGTCGTCTCGTAAACATCTTGCCAATGCAATTCGTGCTCTAAGCATGGATGGTGTTCAACAAGCTAACTCAGGCCACCCAGGCGCACCAATGGGTATGGCTGATATCGCTGAAGTTCTTTGGCGCTCTCACCTAAACCACAACCCATCAAACCCAGAGTGGGCCGACCGTGACCGCTTCGTGCTGTCAAACGGTCACGGCTCAATGCTAATTTACTCTCTACTGCACTTAAGCGGTTATGAGCTATCTATTGACGATCTGAAAAACTTCCGTCAATTGCACTCAAAAACCCCAGGTCACCCAGAGTACGGCTACGCGCCTGGTATCGAGACAACAACGGGTCCTCTTGGCCAAGGCATCACTAATGCTGTTGGTATGGCTATCGCAGAGAAAGCACTAGCGGCACAGTTCAACAAAGAAGGTCACGACATCGTTGACCACTTTACGTATGTGTTCATGGGTGACGGCTGTCTAATGGAAGGCATCTCGCATGAAGCATGTTCTCTAGCAGGTACGCTAGGTCTAGGCAAACTGATCGCGTTCTGGGATGACAACGGCATTTCTATCGACGGTCACGTTGAAGGTTGGTTCTCTGACGATACACCTAAGCGTTTTGAAGCTTACGGCTGGCACGTAATCCCAGCGGTAGACGGTCACGATCCTGAAGCAATCAACGCAGCGATTGAAGCGGCTAAAGCGGATCCTCGTCCGACTCTAATCTGTACTAAAACAATTATCGGTTTCGGTTCTCCTAACAAGTCTGGTTCGCACGACTGTCACGGTGCGCCATTAGGTCACGATGAGATTCAAGCGGCTCGCGAATACCTAGGTTGGGAGTACGGTCCATTTGAAATCCCTGCAGATGTTTACGCTGAGTGGGACGCAAAAGAAGCAGGTGCAGCGAAAGAAGCGGCTTGGAATGAAAAGTTTGAAGCATACGCAGCAGCTTACCCTGCAGAAGCAGCAGAGCTTAAACGTCGTCTAAACGGCGAACTTCCAGCGGAATGGGAAGAAAAAGCGAACCAAATCATTGCTGATCTTCAAGCAAACCCAGCGAACATTGCATCACGTAAAGCATCGCAAAATGCACTAGAAGCGTTTGGTCAAATGCTTCCTGAGTTTATGGGTGGTTCTGCTGACCTAGCGCCTTCTAACCTGACCATGTGGTCTGGTTCTAAGTCTCTAGAAACGGATGACTTCTCTGGCAACTACATCCACTACGGTGTACGTGAATTCGGTATGACCGCTATCATCAACGGTATCGCATTGCACGGTGGTTTCGTTCCTTACGGCGCAACATTCCTAATGTTCATGGAATACGCTCGTAACGCAATGCGTATGGCTGCGCTGATGAAAATTCAGAACATCCAAGTGTACACGCACGATTCGATTGGTCTTGGCGAAGATGGCCCAACTCACCAACCTGTTGAGCAAATGGCATCTCTACGCGTAACGCCAAACATGAGCACATGGCGTCCGTGTGACCAGGTTGAGTCTGCCGTAGCATGGAAACTAGCGATTGAACGTAAAGATGCACCAACAGCACTTATCTTCTCTCGTCAAAACTTAGCGCAACAAGATCGTACAGCTGAGCAAGTAGCGAACATCGCGAAAGGTGCTTACATCCTGAAAGATTGCGAAGGCAAGCCAGAGCTTATCCTTATCGCAACAGGCTCTGAAGTTGAGCTAGCAGTAGAAGCTGCGACTCAACTAACAGCAGAAGGTAAGAAAGTACGCGTGGTTTCAATGCCATCAACAGATGCATTCGACAAACAAGACGCCGCTTACCGTGAAGCAGTATTGCCATCAGACGTAACGGCACGCATCGCTATCGAAGCAGGTATTGCTGACTTCTGGTACAAGTACGTTGGTTTCGATGGTCGCATCATCGGCATGACGACATTTGGTGAATCTGCACCTGCTGGTCAACTATTCGAGATGTTTGGCTTCACGACTGAAAACGTAGTGAACACAGCAAAAGAATTGCTAGCGTAACTGCTAGATTGTCTCAATAGTCCGAACGTAAAGGACGACTGTTAGATACTAAAGTTGGAAAGGCCATCATTGCGATGGCCTTTTTGTTTTTTGTCAGGTTTTCCAACCTTGTGGAATGCTTTGGTGAATACAGTCTAAAAGTACGGATAAGCGCAGTGGTGGTCTTCCTGCAGGCGTATAGCAGTTAATGGAGATGGGCTCTGAAAGCCAACCTTCTAAGCAAGGTGTGATTCGACCCGGATGATGTTTCTCGTAGCCGCTTGCTGTCCAAGTTGGCAGCAGTCCAATACCATGACCATTCGCGATGCTGTCGATCTGCATTGCGATGTTGTCGCTGTATAAGCGACTCACAAATGGCTCTAAAAAGAACTCACCGTGTTGGGGGTGTGAGAGCATCAATCCATTTTCTTGTACCGAGCCAAAATCGATCCACGGATGCGCTTCAAGCTCTTTGGGGTGCAGGATCGAACCGTGTTGTTCAAGATAAGCTGGAGAGGCAAAGGGCGTGTAACGAAATGAGCCTAATACCTCTTTGCGCCAATCGAGATCTTTACGCTCACCGAGCCAGATGAACAAATCTGGGTCATGGTGCGCTTCAGAAAAGTCACTGGTAAGTTGAACCCTAACGTCAGGATTATCGGCAAGAAAACCGTTGAGCACACCACCTAGCCAACTTCTAACTAATGCTGTGTGACAAACAATATGTAGCGGCCCTGAAACTTGGTTTGTTAAACCTTGAAGCGCGTCATAACTCTCTTCACTTAGCTCAAGAATCTGGCGACTGTAGTGGGCAAAAATTTCTCCCGCTCTTGTCAGAACTAATCGGTTACCTTGTCTTGCGGTTAGAGCCTGACCGAAATCTTCTTCTAATTGTGCTAAGCGACGACTCAGCGTTGATTTAGGCTGGTTGAGGGCCTTGGCAGCGGCGGTCAAACTCTTATGCTGATTGAGCGCATCAAAGGCTCGAATTGATGCTAAGTCGTGCATATTTCATTAACTCCTTACTGCGTTATGCACGGGTTCCATAAATGGGAAGAACCGTTCCATAACTCTCACTATGCATCTCATTCTATTTGTGAATAATTCACTTTCGAAAATAATAATCATTATCAATTATGGAGATGTAGATGTCTACTCTTAGACTGCCAGTTATTACTGCAACTGGTATTTTAGCCTTCGTCAGTGTCCCTCATGTGTTTGCCAATGATGCGGTTTCTAAAATGGAAACAGTGGTTGTAACTGCATCAAGTTATGAGCAATCTCAAGCGGACGCGCCTGCAAGTATTAGTGTGATTTCGCGTGAGGAGTTGGACTCTCGTTATTACCGCGATGTGACTGATGCATTAAAAAGTGTGCCTGGTGTCGTCGTAACAGGTGGTGGTGACACTACCGATATCAGTATCCGTGGTATGGGTTCTAAATACACTTTGATACTGGTCGATGGTAAACGTCAAAGCACACGTGAAACTCGTCCAAATAGTGACGGTCCTGGTATCGAACAAGGTTGGTTGCCTCCTCTTCAAGCGATTGAGCGAATTGAAGTTATCCGTGGTCCAATGTCGACGCTTTATGGCTCTGATGCGATTGGTGGTGTAATTAACGTGATCACGCGAAAAGACGCGATGGAGTGGACAGGTAATGTTCAGCTAGGCACGGTTCTGCAAGAAAACAGTCGCTCGGGCGGAGAGCAGAGCGCGAATTTCTTCGTCAATGGGCCGCTAGCCGAAAATCTATCTCTCCAAGTATACGGTCAGTATACCGCAAGAGAAGAAGACGATATTGAATACGGTTATGAAGATAAAGATATGCAAAGTATCTCTTCAAAACTGACCTACCAGATTAATGACCGCCATTCTGTGCAACTAGAGGGTGGCACATCGGCACAAAGTCGTCGCGGTAACGTTGGCCTTTCCGTACCAACGACGGGTTGCCGAAGAGGTTGTGAGGATTCACTCAACGAATATCGTCGTAATTATGTAACGCTAAGTCACAATGGCGACTGGGACTCGGTTGGCATCTCAGATACTTACTTACAACGTGAAGAGAGCGAAAACAAATCTCGCGAGATGACGATCACCAACACCACATTCAAGTCGAGCTTAGTGACTGGAATTGGAAACCATACGCTGACGACCGGTGTGGATGCTACTCATGCCGAGCTTGAGGATTTCACCTCCAACAAAGCGTCATCGAAGACCGAAACATCGAATACGCAGTGGGCTGTTTTCATTGAAGATGAATGGAGAATCGCCGATCCGTTTAGCGTTACGCTTGGTGGTCGTCTAGATCATGACGAAAACTATGGCGCGCACTTTAGTCCGCGTGTCTATGGTGTATGGCGAGTTGACCCGTCTTGGACTGTGAAAGGCGGTGTGGCAACAGGTTTCCGTTCTCCGCAATTACGTGAAATTACTCCTGGTTGGGCGCAAGTCAGTGGCGGCGGTAATATCTACGGTAACCCAGACCTTGATCCTGAAACGTCGCTAAACAAAGAAATCAGTGTCTTGTATCAAGGTGACTCTGGTTTAGACGTCTCTTTGACTGCGTTCCATAATGAGTTCAAAGACAAGATCACACGTGTTGTTTGCCCAGATACCATCTGTACAGATGGACCAAACCAATGGGGTGCAGATCCAACGTACCGCATTAACGTGGACGAAGCGGTCACACAAGGTATTGAAGCGACCTTAGCATCGCCATTAACGGAAACCATTTACCTCAGCTCGAGCTACACATTTACTGACTCAGAGCAAAAAACAGGTGAATACAAAGGCATGCCGCTGCAGCAGCTACCAAAGCATCTGTTTAATGTGGATGTAACTTGGCAAACAACAACAGATCTAGAAAGTTGGGCTAAAGTAACTTACCGAGGTAAAGAAATGGATCCGGTTACTGGCCCATCAAGAAACAGTATCGTAGAGCCTGCTTATACCTTTGTGGACGCTGGTGTGACATACCAGTTAACCGATAATACTCGTATTAAAGGCGCGATCTATAACTTGCTGGATGAGGAAATCAGTTACGAAGAATACGGATATGTCGAAGATGGTCGTCGCTACTGGTTAGGTTTAGACGTCGCATTTTAATTATTGTTGTAATAAGGCCGAGCATTGTCTCGGCCTTTTTTAATCCTGCTTTACTATGATTCAACAGGTGCGTTTTTCAGCCTGATCAGGTAGTATCTGTGACACGAAATTTTTGGTAGGGCGAAGGATAAATGCTAAAGGTTGCGATCAATGGATTTGGACGTATAGGTCGTAATGTTCTGCGAGCCGTGTATGAAAGCGGAAAACATCAGCAGATCAAGGTTGTGGCGGTGAACGAATTAGCGCAGCCAGAAGCGATGGCGCACCTACTGCAATATGACACTAGCCATGGTCGCTTCGGTAAAAAAATCTCCCACGACCAAGAACACTTGCATGTTCATCATGACAGCGGCGAATATGACTCTATTCGCATTCTTCACCTCTCTGAACTCGAACTACTTCCTTGGCGCGATTTAGAAGTCGATATTGTCTTGGATTGCACTGGCGTGTTTGGTTCACAAGCTGATGGGCAAGCGCATATAGAAGCTGGCGCGAAGAAAGTGCTGTTTTCACACCCGGGCGCAAACGACATAGATAATACGATTATATATGGTGTGAACCACGAAACTCTGAAAGACGAACACCGTGTTGTCTCCAATGGCTCTTGCACCACCAACTGTATCGTTCCTATCATTAAAGTGTTAGACGAAGCCTTCGGTATTGAGTCCGGTACCATTACCACGATTCACTCTTCCATGAACGATCAGCAAGTAATCGATGCGTACCATAACGATCTACGCCGTACCCGCGCAGCGAGCCAATCTATTATTCCGGTTGACACCAAGTTGCATAAGGGGATTGAAAGAATCTTCCCGAAATTTTCCAACAAATTCGAAGCAATTTCTGTTCGTGTCCCAACCGTTAACGTCACCGCAATGGATTTAAGTGTCACAATTAATACAAATGTGAAAGTTAATGACGTAAATCAAACCATTGTTAACGCATCTCAGTGTACATTACGTAACATTGTTGACTATACTGAATCGCCACTCGTTTCCATCGACTTTAACCACGACCCCCATAGTGCGATTGTTGATGGAAGCCAGACTAGAGTGAGTAACGGGCAACTCGTAAAAATGCTCGTTTGGTGCGACAACGAATGGGGCTTTGCTAACCGGATGCTGGATACTGCCTTAGCAATGCAAGCTTCTTCTCAAGTGGAGCAGTAATGACGAAGAAGTAATGGAGAATTTTTATTTCAAGCCTTGAAATAAATCCATGATATCTCCATATCATCTATAACCAGTTTGAAGAATTAACAGGCTTGGCAGGGTTGCCGAGTTTTCAAAAACTTTAATTATCAATATTTGAGAGGACACATCATGTCTGTAATCAAGATGACTGACCTGGATCTTGCAGGTAAACGTGTATTTATCCGTGCTGACCTAAACGTGCCAGTAAAAGACGGTAAAGTAACTTCAGATGCACGTATCATCGCATCTCTTCCAACTATTAAGCACTGCCTAGAAGCAGGCGCTAAAGTAATGGTTACGTCTCACCTAGGTCGCCCAACTGAAGGTGAATACGCTGAAGAGTTCTCTCTACAACCAGTTGTTAACTACCTAAACGACGCACTAGATTGTGAAGTGAAGCTAGCAAAAGACTACCTAGATGGCCTAGAGCTAAACGCTGGTGAACTTGTTGTTCTAGAAAACGTTCGCTTTAACAAAGGCGAAAAGAAAAACGACGAAGAGCTATCTAAGAAATACGCAGCACTATGTGACGTATTCGTAATGGATGCATTCGGTACGGCTCACCGCGCTCAAGCGTCAACTCATGGTGTTGGTATGCACGCACCTATCGCTTGTGCTGGCCCTCTTCTAGCAAACGAGCTTGAAGCGCTAGGTAAAGCAATGGACAACCCAGCTCGTCCAATGGTTGCAATCGTAGGCGGTTCAAAAGTTTCTACTAAGTTAACTGTACTTGAGTCTCTATCTAAAATCGCTGACCAACTTGTTGTTGGTGGTGGTATTGCTAACACATTCATCGCAGCTGCTGGCCACAACGTTGGTAAGTCTCTATACGAAGCGGATCTAGTAGACACTGCTAAGAAACTAATGGATGAGTGTGCAATTCCAGTAGCAACTGACGTTGCATGTGCGAAAGCATTCGACGAAAACGCAGAAGCAGAAATTAAACACGTTTCTGAAGTACAAGACGACGACATGATCTTCGACCTTGGCCCAGATTCAACAGCTGAACTAGCAGAAATCCTTAAGAACGCGAAGACTATCCTATGGAACGGTCCAGTAGGCGTATTCGAATTCAAGAACTTCGAAGCAGGTACTAAAGGTATCTCAGAAGCTATTGCAGCATCTGAAGGCTTCTCTGTTGCAGGTGGTGGTGACACGCTAGCAGCTATCGACAAGTTCGGTATCAAAGCTGACGTTTCTTACATCTCTACAGGTGGCGGCGCTTTCCTTGAATTCGTAGAAGGTAAAGTTCTTCCAGCAGTAGAAATGCTAGAAGCACGCGCTAAGTAATTAAAGCAAAGCGGGGGAGTGATTCTCCCGCTTTCTTGTTTGCTGCAACGTGTGAGGAACTCTGCTAGAATAGCCTCAGTTGTGAGCAAACGTTTGCAAGATTTTCAACTTAACAAGTTTTGTTTAAAAACGACAGATAAATAGGATTACATCCATGTCTAAGATCTTCGACTTCGTAAAACCAGGTGTTATCTCTGGCGATGACGTTCAGAAAGTATTTGAAGTTGCAAAAGAAAACAGCTTTGCACTTCCAGCAGTAAACTGTGTGGGTACTGACTCTGTAAACGCAGTACTTGAAGCAGCTGCAAAAGTTAAAGCTCCAGTTATCGTTCAGTTCTCTAACGGTGGCGCTGCTTTCTTTGCTGGTAAAGGTCTAAAACTTGAAGGTCAAGAAGCTCAAATCCTAGGTGCTGTTGCTGGTGCGAAATACGTTCACGCTGTAGCTGAAGCTTACGGTGTTCCAGTAATCCTACACACTGACCACGCAGCTAAGAAACTACTTCCTTGGATCGACGGTCTACTAGACGCTGGTGAAGAGTACTTCGCGCAAACTGGTAAGCCACTATTCTCTTCTCACATGATCGACCTTTCTGAAGAGTCTCTAGAAGAGAACATCGAAATTTCTGCTAAGTACCTAGAGCGCATGGCTAAAATGAACATGACTCTAGAAATCGAACTAGGTTGTACTGGTGGTGAAGAAGACGGCGTTGACAACTCTGATATGGATGCGTCTGAGCTATACACTTCTCCAGAAGACGTTGCATACGCATACGAGAAACTAAGCGCAATCAGCCACCGTTTCACTATCGCAGCATCTTTCGGTAACGTACACGGCGTGTACAAGCCAGGTAACGTTGTTCTAACTCCAACTATCCTACGTGATTCTCAAGCGCACGTTTCTGAGAAATTCGGTCTTCCAGCGAACTCTCTAAACTTCGTATTCCACGGTGGTTCAGGTTCTTCTCTAGAAGAAATCCGTGAGTCTATCGGTTACGGTGTTATCAAAATGAACATCGATACTGATACACAGTGGGCAACTTGGGATGGTATCCGTAAGTTCGAAGCTGAAAACCACGATTACCTACAAGGTCAAATCGGTAACCCAACTGGTGAAGATGCACCAAACAAGAAGTACTACGATCCACGCGTATGGCTACGTGCTGGTCAAGCTTCAATGGTAGCTCGTCTAGAGCAAGCATTTGCTGACCTAAACGCAGTTGACGTACTATAATCGTTACTGATTAAGTTACTTAAAAACCCGCTTTTTGAGCGGGTTTTTTTATGTCTATCATTTTGCCCCTATGTTTCTTTCCCTGCTTTCCTATTGATATCTTTATGCGTCAGGTTGTATTTTCTGGTGGGATGTTCCCCCTTTAACGTTTTTAAATAAAAACATAGGAATATCAGTCATAGGAGTGGCGAAATAAGAGTGCATTGCGTAACCTGTAACAAGCCAATATCAGAAAACTCTGATAAAGTCTTGTTTTGCATATCTTTGCGAAACTCTGACTTTGAAAAAAGTCAAAGTTGGGATATTGTGCCAAAAATCTGACACTGTTCAGTGGGGCAATAGGGATGTTGTTTTAGAAAAGAGCCTTTAAAAAACAAGGTTCATAAATTAACGGCAATTGGATTTATATATCTTTATTTTTGAGGATAAGAATTATGGCAGGTGAATCGGTGGGTATCGATACCACTTTAACGGATGGTCTAACTCAGGCTGAAACTTGGCTGACAAACAACTCAGATCTACTGGTTCAGTACGGTGTGAACATTATCTCTGCGCTGCTTATTCTGTTTATCGGTAATATTATCGTTAAAGCAGTCGCTGGTAGTGTTTCTAAAGTACTAGAAAAGAAAAACATGGATAAGGCTGTCGTTGAATTTATTCACGGTCTTGTTCGTTACTTGCTATTTGTAATCGTACTTATCGCCGCTCTTGGTCGATTAGGCGTTCAAACCGCTTCAGTCGTGGCTGTAATCGGTGCGGCAGGTCTTGCTGTTGGTCTTGCGCTACAAGGTTCACTATCAAACTTTGCAGCTGGTGTACTCATTGTTGCGTTCCGTCCATTCAAATCTGGCGACTACGTAGAAATTGGCGGTGTAGCGGGTAGTGTTGAAGCAATTCAAATCTTCCAAACTGTTCTAAAAACACCAGACAACAAGATGGTTGTTGTGCCTAACTCGTCAGTAATCGGTGGTGCAATTACTAACTACTCTCGTCATGCAACGCGACGTGTCGACCTAGTGATTGGTGTGTCATACAAAGCGGATCTTAAACTAACGAAGAAAGTAATTCGCGAGACGCTAGAAAAAGATCCGCGTATCTTGAAAGATCCTGATATCACAATCGGTGTACTTACGCTGGCAGACTCTTCAGTAAACTTTGTGGTTCGCCCATGGGTGAAAACTGCAGATTACTGGGGCGTATACTTTGATGCAATGCAAGGTATTAAAGAAGCACTGGATGAAAATGGTATCGAAATTCCATTCCCACAAATGGATGTTCATCTGAACAAAATCGACGCTTAATAAAAGCGGTAGATATTCGAAAGCGAGGCCAATTGGCCTCGCTTTTTTATATCTCATAAAGAATGTGATTACCGGCAAGCAATAGACGTTTTAGATGTTTACCGGCAAAGCCAAAGGTGAATTCAGGCAACCCTGGCGTATAGAGCAACTCTTCGTGTAGATACAGGGTTGTATCAACAATGAGCGTGACATATTCAGGTAAGCCAATCGGACATACCGCTCCAGGCAAACAACCTAACACTTCGACCATTTCACCGTCGTCACAAATTGATGGGCGTTTACCTGTGACGGCTTTTATTTGTTTGGCATCGAGGCGAGAGTCTTTTTCTGTTAGATAAATTGCGTAGCCTTGTCCTTTAAGTTTTAAGAAGAGGCTTTTGGTGTGCGTGCCTGTCCATCCAAGCTCGGACGCAATTCTTATATCCGTGTCAAAGTCTAAGATGGCTTCATGCTGCCATTCCCGAAAAGGAATAGAGAGCGCGTTGAGTCGCTCTCTATTGATATCATAGATACGCTTTAGTGACTCCATGTCTTTGTTGTCCTGTTGATTACCAGTACTTTTCAATAAGTTCACTAGCTAAAATATACGCTATCGTGAACATCATTACTGCGACCGCGATGTCGATGCTTTTTTTCACTCTTGGCTTTGATAGGGTTGGGCCTAGTTTTGCGGCTCCTATCGACAAGGTATAGAACCAAACAAAGGAAGCCATCATCGTACCTAGTGCAAAAGCAATTCGGTCATGGCCTTCAAACTGCCCACCAATAGAGCCCAGAATAACGACGGTATCTAAGTACAAGTGTGGGTTAAGTACTGTGACGGCTAACGCACCTAATATGACCGTTCGACGACCACGAGCGACGACTTCACCTTTTGACTCTGAGTCACTGTCTGACTTAAACGCGCTCTTAAGTGACAGTAATCCATAAAAGCTCAGGAAGGCAATACCACCAAGCGTCACCGATGTTAGTAAGATTTCATTTTGAGACAGAATCGCACCACCACCAAAGATACCTAGAGAAATGAAGATCATATCTAGGATGCTACAAATAGTGGCAGTCGTCAGGTGATGATTGCGCTTTATGCCTTGATTTAAGACATACGCATTTTGTGCGCCGATCGGAATGATCATTGATGCCCCTAAACCAAACCCTTGCAATAGAACCCACAAGCTCACACTTCACCTCACTTCAAAATAACCAATAAATTCTCAGAAGAGTGAAAGATAAAGAGTTTATCTAAATAAGTATAATTAATGATTTTAATATTATATTAGCTAGGCTAATTTAAGGGTTGATGTTTTATCAGGAGAGGAAGAGCAGGATGAGAGGGTTGGACTATAAATGGATTGAGGCATTAGATGCCGTGGTTTATCAGGGGAGCTTTGAGCGTGCAGCCGAACATTTATTTGTCTCGCAATCAGCGATTTCTCAACGTATTAAACAATTAGAGAAGTTTCTCGCACAACCCGTTTTGGTTCGTAGTCAACCACCCAAGCCAACGCCGATTGGTAAAAAGTTATTAGGCCTTTATCGTCGAGTGCGCTTGCTCGAGCATGAAATTCTGCCCGAACTCAAGAATGATACCAGTACTCGACCTGTACAACTCTCTTTGGCGACCAATGCTGATAGCCTTGCTACTTGGCTACTGCCTGCACTGCAAGATGTCATGAAGCAGCGTCAGGTTGAACTCAAACTCACTATCTATGGTGAATCTCGTTCCATCGAAAAGCTAAAAAGTGGCGAAGTGACGGGGGCGATCAGCTTAGAATCCCAGCCGATACCTGGCTGTAGAGCGGATTACTTGGGACGTGTTGATTACGTTTGTGTCGCGAGTCCGGAGTTTTATCAGCGTTACTTTGCTCAAGGCGTCAATAACCAGACTTTGGCCAAGGCGCCGGCCGTTTCGTATGATCAATATGATGACCTACATAAAACCTTTCTTACCGAGCATTTCAATGTCAGCCCTGATAGCGTCATTCACCATAACATCAGCAGCTCTGAAGCGTTTCTAAAAGTGGCGTTAGCTGGTGTAGCCTATTGCTTAATCCCTCGTTTGCAAATTACCGACGAGCTAGAGCGTGGCGCGTTGGTTGATGTTACTCCCGGTTTTTTAATGTCCCATAGGATTTATTGGCATCATTGGCAACTGGAAACGGGGGTTCTACAAGAAATCTCACACGCGATAGTCGGGTATGCTCAGCGACACTTACCTCAATAAGTTCATTGTCGCAGCGATGGGTTCATTGCCGATAGAGTGTTTCGTTGAAAAATTACGCCAAGGTTACATAGTCAAAGTTGTGTTAGAAGTCATTCTGAGTGCTTGGATAATCGACAGAAGTTTCTATTATGAAACCATACACTTTCTCAGTAGTGATAGTTTTGTCTGAATCTTGAGCCTTTCTGCTGAGAGTAAGTACTTTATTTTGTATGGATGGATTTATTGAATGAGACTGTATTCATTTTTGCTGGCTTCTGCACTCAGCCTTACTAGTGCTTCAGTGTTGGCGAACTCGCCTGAATTTGCTCACGTAACGACGACAGGTTATGGTGAAGTTATTGCTACACCAGATATGGCGACGTTTTCTGTGAAAGTGGTAGACACGACAATGACTGCTGAACAGGCCAAGCAGTCAGTTGACAAAACCGTTGAGCAATTTCTGAAAAATCTGTCCGATGCTGGCTTATCAAAAGACAATGTTACCAGCTCGAATTTATACCTTGCGCCTCAATACCACTACCCTAAATCTGGTAAAGCAGAGCTCGTTGGTTATCGCGCTTCTCGTAGCGTTGATGTGACGGTTACGGATCTAAAAAACCTAAACCAGTACCTAGATATGGCGTTAGAAGCAGGGATTAATCAGGTTGATAATATTCAACTTAAGGTAAGCAACCAGGCTGAGTATCAGCAAAAGGCACGCATGGCGGCTATCCAAGATGCGCGAGAAAAAGCAGCGTCACTGGCTACTGGCTTTGAGAAAAAGTTGGGTGATGTCTGGCAGATCAATTACAGACAGATGCACGTTCAGCCAGTTCTAATGCGCTCGATGGCGATGGACAGTAAAGAAGGGGCAAACAGCTACCAGGATTCTACCATGATTATTCGCGATCAAGTTGACGTGATTTACAAGCTGAAATAAGGCTGGGTGCAAAAAGAAAAGGCAGGGTATTCCCTGCCTTTGTCATTTCTGCTTCACAAATTAGTGATTAGTGAAGGATACGAGCACGGATTGTGCCTTCAATACTTTTCAGTTTCGCTAGTGCTTCTTCTGAGCGCTCGGTTTCAACATCGATCACTACGTAGCCGATTTCAGCGGCTGTTTGTAGGTACTGTGCGGCAATGTTAATGCCGTCTTCCGCGAAGATGGTGTTGATCTGAGTAAGAATACCAGGACGGTTTTTATGGATGTGAAGCAAGCGAGAGCATTCACCACCGTGCTCTGGCAGTGACACCTCTGGGAAGTTTACGCTTGAAAGCGTAGAGCCGTTGTCAGAGTACTTCGCCAGTTTTCCTGCGACCTCAACACCGATGTTCTCTTGTGCTTCTTGCGTTGAACCACCAACGTGCGGAGTGAGAATGACATTATCGAACTTCTGCAAAGGAGATTCGAACGGGTCGGCATTCGTTTTCGGTTCTGTTGGGAATACATCAATCGCAGCGCCCGCAATATGACCTGCTTCTAAACTATGGCAAAGCGCTGGAATATCCACGACAGTGCCGCGTGCTGCATTAATAAAGATTGAGCCTGGCTTCATGCGAGCAAACTCAGCTTCACCCATCATATTTTTTGTTTCTGGCGTTTCAGGAACGTGCAGAGAAATTACGTCACACTTGTTTAGTAGTTCACTCATGGTATGTACTTGCGTCGCATTACCAAGGGACAATTTGTTCTCGATGTCGTAGTAGTAAACGCGCATACCTAAGTTTTCGGCAATAATACCTAGCTGCGTACCAATGTGGCCGTATCCGATAATGCCAAGACGTTTGCCACGTGCTTCGTAAGAGTTGTCAGCACTTTTCTTCCAAATACCGCGATGTGCAAGCGCATTCTTTTCAGGAATGCCACGCAGAAGTAGTAGGATTTGACCAAGCACTAGCTCAGCCACACTGCGTGTGTTAGAGAACGGTGCATTAAACACAGGAATGCCGCGTTTTGCTGCTGCGTCTAGGTTTACTTGGTTAGTACCGATACAAAAACAGCCAATTGCAACCAGTTTATTCGCCGCATTGATTACCTCTTCGGATAGGTTCGTACGGGAGCGAATACCGATGAAGTGCACGTCTTTAACCGCTTCAATCAATTCTTCTTCCGGAAGGGAACCTTTATGGTACTCAATGTTGGTATAACCAGCTGCTTGAAGAACTTCAACTGAAGAAGGGTGGAGTCCCTCTAACAAGAGGATCTTAATCTTTTCTTTTTCCAGTGAAACTTTGGCCATTTTTCTCGTCCTTAAAATGGAAAGGTGGGCTAATGTGGCGCACATTGGGCAAAACTATTAAAAAGGGGATAATTGATAGTTTTGTAGGAGGACAAACGTTTCCTTGTGCGTCTTCTGTTCAATAAAGTAACAAAAAAAAATTGCTTTGGGTAAGAAAATTACGGAATAAGAGATAATTTTCTTAGAGAAAGGAATAAAAAACGGTGCCTTGCAGCACCGTATGTAATGAAATAACAGAAAAGTGAACCAGATAGGTCGATTTGAGCTGTTATTTATTCTTCAATTTTTGCACCTTCTGGTGTACCTGTGATTACGACGTCAGCACCACGGTGAGCAAAAAGACCCACAGTCACCACACCCGCGATACCGTTGATCTTGTCTTCCATTTCTTTCGGGTTAGTAATCTGCATGTTGTGTACATCCAGAATTACGTTGCCGTTGTCAGTCACAACGCCTTCACGGTAAGCCGGGTCACCACCCAGTTTTACTAACTCGCGCGCAACGTAAGAGCGTGCCATTGGGATCACTTCTACAGGTAGTGGAAACTGACCTAGTACGTCAACTGCTTTGGTGCCGTCAACAATACATACAAACTTATCAGAGATTGCTGCGACAATTTTCTCACGAGTCAGAGCCGCGCCGCCGCCTTTGATCATTTCACGTGCTGGGTTAATTTCGTCTGCGCCATCAACATACACATCCAGCTTCATTACGTCGTTACACTCGTATACTTCAATACCAAGCTCTTTAAGGCGCTCAGTTGAAGCGACAGAGCTAGACACTGCACCTTTAATATCGTCTTTGATAGTGCCTAGTGCATCGATGAAGTGATTCACGGTAGAGCCAGTACCAACACCGACAATGCTGCCTTTCTCAACATATTTTAGTGCTGCCCAACCAGCCGCTTTTTTCATTTCATCTTGAGTCATGCCAATCTCCTGAATAGATGTTCGTTAACGTTTGCGGGCGTGATTATAGCGGCTTACTTGCCACTTTCCCATTGCCATATTCGGCTTGGGGTCACGATCTTAGGTAATGGAATGTCCCAGCTTTCAATTGGTAAGCGTTCTACATGTTGGCAGTCGTGAGCGATACCAACAGGCTTGGCACCTTCTCCGGTTGTAAACCAATGAGACAGGGTACGGTCATAATACCCTCCGCCCATGCCTAAGCGGTGGCCGATGCTGTCGAATCCAACCAAAGGTGTACAAATGATATCAAGTTGACGAACGGGCTTGAGGTGGCGGATGTCCAGTTTGGGTTCTAAGATGCCGTATTTGTTGTAGACCAATTGATCATCACTTACGTACAGAAGAAACAGTAACTGACCTTTGGAAAATGGATGGATGACAGGTAGATAAACCGATTTTCCCTGTTGCCACAACCACTCAATGAGCGGCTTGGTATCAAGTTCACCGTCAGCAGAAAGATAAATAGCAATATGCTGTACTTGCTGGATTTCAGGAATTTGAGAGAACTGAGTGACAAGGTCGATCCCCGCTTGGAATTGCGTATCGCTACACAATGCGTTGCGCTTTTCACGAATCAGTTTGCGAAAGTCTTGTCGAGAGAGGTCTGACATAGAGAGAATACCCCAGGGTGCCGTTGAGGATTGTGGCCCTTGAACCAGCTGGTTCAAGGCGGATCAGCAATGACAACCGTAGGCTTCTCGGTGCATGCCGAGCTTGCTCAATAGTTACCAAATACTAACCCTTAGGTATTGCTTATCGGCTCAGGGACTTAAATCCTGCTGACGCACACCCCAGGGTAAATTTTGTATTTACTGCTGTCCTTGCGTAACTTTGCTTAGTGCGTTCTCAAGAGACGCAGTGAGCTTTTCCATTCGCTCAGTAATTTCTTGCTGTTGACCGTTTGATTCGTATGACTTGGTGTGCAACTCATAACAAATATTCAATGCAGCGAAGGTCAGCAGTTGGATTTCATTGGTTACCTTAGTACGTTCGCTCATTTCTTTCAATCGGCGATCCAGATCTTTTGCCGCTGCAACAAGAGACTCTTCTTGTCCTGTCGGACAATTCACTCGTGTAACTTTGCCTAATATTTCAACGTCGATCGCTTGATTGCTCATGATGAATAAACTCTATATTCGCGCTATCTAAGGTGTTGCTTCATACAACTACCGAGGAGCAAACTATAGGAAAACCGCTATTAAGATTCAAGCATTTCCCATCACAGAAAGAGAAATGATGACGAGATCACACAGGAATTGGGCAAATTGAGCAAATGCTGTTCAAAATTGAATTTGATAGCCGTTTCAGACCACTAACCTTGATGGTAGGATATACCAATACATTATTATGCAAGAATGAGCCAAGTTATGAGTGAAATCACCCTTCCTGAATACCAATCTATTGCTGCTGAACTGCAATCTGCAAGCCTAGCAGTAACACCTGCGGAATTACATGGCTTATTTGTCGGCATGTTAAGTGGTGGATTGGCGATTAATGATCAAACTTGGCAGCCTATTCTGTTTGATTACACCAATGATGGTATGGGGTGGCCTTCTACCGCGCTAGCTTTTGCTCAAAGCGTATTCACCGTTACTGTCAATGAACTCACGGGCACGTCGATGGAGCTGTCTTTATTATTGCCAGATGAGCCGGGAGAAGAAGGCTTATTCGCGTTGGCTGACAGCGTGTCCGATTTCGTAAACCACTTTATTTCTGGGTTAGGTCTAGCAGGTGTTGCGCTAAATAAAGCGTCAGATGACGCTAAAGAAGCATTGGCTGACCTAGAAGAGATTGCCAAATTAGGCATTGATGAAGATGACGACCTCGGTGAACAAGCGCAATTGCTAGAACAAGTGATTGAACACATCAAAGCTTGCGTACTAACGATTCATGCTGAGTTTGGTGTTCGCCCTGAAAGTAGCGATAAAAAGCCTACTATTCATTAATCGTAGATGGTCCAGAGGTTAGCATGAAGCAATATGATGTAGTCATTGCTGGTGGTGCCATGGCTGGTGCAACGTTAGCATTGGCGATTGACCATTTGTCCCAGGGAAAGCTCCGCATTGCCGTCGTTGAGCCTTTTAAAGCGCAGTCAGATATGCACCCTGGTTTTGACTCTCGCTCAATCGCATTGTCTTACGGTACTGTCAATCTGTTGCGTCAACTACAGCTCTGGACCTCGATAGAGCCGTTTGTCACACCCATTGAACATATCCACGTTTCTGACCGCTCTCATGCTGGGATGACGGAAATTACCAAGCAAGAGATTGGCGTTGAAGCACTAGGGTATGTTGTCGAATTAGCCGATGTTGGTCGCGTATATCAAGAATTATTAGATAGCAGCGCATCCATTACGCTGTTTTGCCCTGACTCTGTTACCGATATCGAGCGCGAGCAAGACTGTACCCATATTACGTTGAAAAGCGGTGGGAAGCTTGAAGCAAAACTGTTGGTGGCAGCCGATGGTGCTGTTTCAACCTGCTGTCAGAAAATTGGTTTAGAGCTTTCTGAGCAAGATTTTGAACAAGTGGCTGTCATTGCCAATATTGTGACTCAAGAACCTCATCAAGGTAGAGCCTTTGAACGTTTTACTGAAAATGGCCCTGTTGCTTTATTGCCAATGAGTGACAATAGAATGTCTTTAGTTTGGTGTCTGCACCCTGAGGAAGCCCAAGCAGTTCTTGAGTTATCTGACCAAGCATTTCTCCAACGTTTACAACAAGATTTTGGCTGGCGTTTGGGCGCGATGAAAAAAGTGGGACGACGTGCGAGTTACCCATTGCTTCTTCGCCATCGAAAGCAAAATATTTCTCATCGTTTTGCGATTGTTGGGAATGCGGCGCAAACGCTGCATCCGATAGCTGGACAAGGTTTTAATCTTGGTATTCGCGACGTTGTCTCGCTAGCAGAAGAAATCGTGCAGCAAAGCGATGATGTTGGTCTTTATCAAGGCTTGATGCGCTTTAGTCAGCGTAGAGAGGCAGATCGAAGCGAAACGATCTGGCTAACCAGTGCCTTAGTGCATATTTTTTCAAATGATTTACCCGCGATGCGAATTGGGCGAAATACAGCCTTAGCAGCGATGGATAACCTTTCTATTTTTAAGCAGCCGCTACTGCGCCATACGCTTGGTTTGGTAAAACGATGAACGGCCGCACTGAATTAGGTAATAAAAAGCAATGATGCAAAGTGTAGATATCGCCATCATCGGCGGAGGGATGGTTGGGTTGGCACTTGCTGCCGCGTTCAAGGACAGCGATCTGCGTGTCGCCGTAATAGAAGGCAAGGTGCCAGATGAGTCGTTGAAAGAGTTACCTGATGTGCGTGTGTCTGCGTTGAGCCGTTCTAGTGAGACGATCTTGCGTAAGCTTGGCGCTTGGCAGGGAATAGAGCAACGCCGAGCTTCACCATACTACGGAATGGAAGTGTGGGAGCAAGATAGCTTCGCTAGTATTGAGTTCAATGCACAAAGCATGGCACAACCTGATTTAGGGCATATTGTTGAGAATCGAGTGATTCAACTCGCACTGCTCGAACAAGTCCAAAAGCTCGATAACGTCACTATGTTTATGCCTGCACGTTGCGCGACCTTAGCGGTGGGCGAACAAGAAAGTTGGTTGACGCTCGACAATGGTCAAGCCATGACGGCTAAGTTAGTGGTCGGAGCCGATGGGGCAAACTCGTGGCTTCGTCATCAAATGGATATTCCGTTAACGCATTGGGATTATGGACATCATGCTCTGGTCGCGAATGTTAAAACCGCTGCTCCGCACAATAGCATTGCACGACAGATTTTTACTCCTCAAGGTCCATTGGCGTTTTTGCCAATGTCGCAACCAGATATGTGCTCTATTGTTTGGTCCACTGAGCCAAATCGTGCAGAGCAGCTATTGGCAATGAGTGAGCATGATTTCAACAAAGCGTTGACGAGCGAATTTGATACACGACTTGGTCTATGTGAAGTAGTGGGAGAGCGTGCCGCGTTTCCTCTGAAAATGCGTTATGCGCGAGATTTTGTTGTGGAGCGAGTCGCGCTGGTTGGCGATGCAGCCCATACCATTCACCCACTAGCGGGCCAGGGGGTAAATTTAGGTTTATTAGATGCAGCAAGCCTTGCTCAAGAGGTGTTAGCGCTATGGAAGCAAGGCCAAGATATTGGCAGCAAACGCAATCTAAGAGGTTATGAGCGTTGGCGCAAAGCGGAAGCAGCAAAGATGATCGCTGCAATGCAAGGATTCCGAGACCTGTTTTCTGGAGAGAATCCTGCTAAGAAGCTGGTTCGTGGCATTGGTTTGAGTTTAGCGGGTCAACTGCCGGGAGCGAAAGATGAGATCATGAAGCGTGCGCTTGGTCTAAAAGGTCATCTGCCGGATCTGGCACGTCAGTAGGTGTAAAGCGAACTTCAAATACACAAAAGGCTGGTTAATCCAGCCTTTGTTTTATCAACGTTTTGCTAAGCATATGCGCATCGGAGTTTCATTATTTCTTGGTTGATCTCTTTGACCGCTCGGAAATGGCGTTGCTCTGCTTTCTCCGGCAGTATTAACTTGCCGTTATCAAACTCGAATCTACCGACCCCGTAAATATAAATTCTTCCTTTAAAAAGACGACTTATATGTTTAGCAATCATACTTGGTGTATAGCGCTTAAACAGTCTCATATTTACTTTCCTTTTATCTAACCTAGCCTAGGTATTCTACGTTTTGGACGCGAAAATTATTGTGACAGCCATAGTATTAAATACAGATGTAGGGTGTTGCGTCAGAGATTTGTGTTGTCTTAGACAATTTGACAGTGTCATCTCTTAAATAGCGTGAGGATTACCCCAAAAAATCACCGTTCAAGGAACCCTTACAACAATACACTCCTTTTTACGTGACGCATTAAGCAATAGTTTTGTTACAGAATTAAGAATAGAACGAAAATGATTGTTTGCTAATTGTTTCTATTGAGGTGGTATCCAACAGAACAAACTTTACGTCCTAACGGTTAGAGAAAGAGGAAGAGAAAAAAGTTCCGCACAAAAAAAAGCCCGCTTCAGCGGGCGAATAGTCACAGATGCATTACACAAAAGTGGACAGCTGACGGCATGAATACTGTCATTCAGTCAGCTGATTCACTTTATGTTGGTTAAGTGCTTGTTTGAAACTTAACCAACAAATTCAGCATATACGAGTTTTATCTTTGTGACTATTTATGTTTTATATGTGATTAAAAATTCTCTCGTCTATTTTTATAGATATGAGCGAGATCACGTGGTGATAGAAAAACTACGTGCTATTACATTATTTTTAGACGACTAACGACAGATCTCAGCTACGGTCGGCTGACACAATTGGATAAGATCTTGGATAGAAAGCGCCAGTCCAGCCATACGATCGCCACTGCTGATCGTGACTTCCTGTTCTTCTAGTAAGCTAGGATCGAACACGATCGGCATGTGTCGTTTGAGTAATAGTGGAGTGACAGTACCAATTTTGTAACCCGTGATGGCCTCAACGTCGGCTTGATCAACGCAAGTCATCCGGCGGCATTGCAGTAACGAGCGCACTTTTTTGGGATCGACACTACGATCACCAGGCGCACAGGCGAGAGCATATTGATTACCCATGTCTCGTAGCAAGATCGCTTTTACCATTTGAGAAGGGCGAATGCCGCGTTGTTGCGCGGCATCCTCAATAGTGGTTGCTGGTCTTTGATGCGGTAACAGACGAAACGGAATGTGTTGGTCTGTGAGAAATTGCATCAAAGGAGTATTGATTGTATTACTCATCATCAAGGCTGTAAGGCAGTGATTCGATTGTCCATTCACATTCTGGTTGAGCAACCAAACGAAGACGAGTGTCTTCATCGAGATTATTGGGCAGTACGATCAGGCCAATCGCTTGATTGTCGCTGAACTGGTAGTGGTTTAATAAAGCACCCACTGAACGCCAGTTTTCACCCACGCTGCGTTCGAGCTCAATTGGCTCGTCACTAAATGGAGCAGAAGTTGCCCCTTTTACGATGTACATCGCACGTTTATTTGTACCGCGATACTTAGCTCGTGCTACCGTTTCTTGTCCTGTGTAGCAGCCCTTTGTGAAGCTAATGCCTCCTAAAGCTTGCACGTTGAGTGCTTGTGGAATGTGAGCATTCTGCGCGGATGCAGAGACAAATGGTAAACCAGCTTCAATGTCGAAACGATTCCAAAGCTCATTTGTCGTAAGGGCAGCATCTGTATTTTCAACGACTTGTTGCGCAGCTGACGCACTTAATATCAGTAGCCAGCGGCTTTGTGAAACTTGTACCGCGGTGCCGCCTTCAACAGGGCGAACGCTGCCAGTCGTTTTGCTCATTGAAGAAATAAGCTCGTCGGCTTTGACGCCTGCAACACCTAAGATAACTTCATCAGAAGCTTCAATCGTTACTTTAGAGAAAATGGCGTATTTTTTTATTTCGCTAAGTTCTACGTCAATCGCCGATTTTGGTTGGATCATGCCGTAGCCATCATGATGATGGAAAAGGCGGAACACGCTCCACACTTTGCCTTTTGCATCACAATGTGCGCCCAATGTTGATTGGTCTTGTTCTAAAGAAACAACATCGCAGGTAACCTGACCTTGTAAGTATGATTTTTTATCGTCACCGACCATGGTGATCATGCCGAAATTGTCCAGCAGCGAGATAGATAACTCTGGAAGTGCGTCTTGAGTTGAGAGAGGTAGTGCTGAAAAACGAGTTTGCCATTCCATAATTACAATGCCTTTTGAAGATATTTTTCCGCTATGTTATACCCAAATAACCTTGAGATACTAGGGGAGCGATTTACGAATCAACATTTGTCTGCTTTCACTATCGTATTGTGACCCGCACACTAGTGACGTAGCACATCCCTTGTTACACTCCGCACTAACAACAAGACATCTATGAAGGAATAGTGAATGTACACTCCGGAAGAAAAAGCGCGTATTAAATGGGCTTGTCGTCGAGGCATGCTTGAGCTTGACGTAGTAATTATGCCGTTTTTTGAAGAGTGCTTTGATACTCTGAGTGAACAAGAGCAGCGTGACTTTGTTTCTTTACTTGAATGCGATGATCCTGATCTGTTTACTTGGATAATGGGGCATGGCCGCAGCGAAAACTTAGGTCATGCTGCAATGGTTGATAAAATTGTCGCCCATAACCTCAGCAAAGTTCGTTAATTTTACCGCTTCTCCCTCTCTGACTGCCCGAGTTCTCAATGTAATACTTTTCTTACTGATGACTTGGGCCGTTACCCTCTCTAGCATCCCTCTCGTATTATCGATTTATTTGTTATTAATGATTGTTAAGGCACTATTGAGCCAAGGCTTTGTTAAACCGACAAGTCAGGGTTATTGGTATGTGCATTGCGATGGCTCGGTTAGGTTTGAGGCCCTTGAGTATAGTGAATGTTCGGCGGCTCTTGAGTCTGAAAAGGATCAGTTACAACGAATCGATACATCGACATTGCCATTCAAGATAACATTTCGATTGCAGTCTGGCCGTAGCGTCACGATTTGGCGTGATAGCTGTGACGATGAGCAGTATCGTCAATTATCTTTAGTATTACGCCAGTGGGAAATGAAACAGGGAGCCAATGCTCCCTGTTGATGTAATAGTTTACTTGGTAAAGTTAAAGCTGTTTAGCTGGGACCAAAATCGTTGGTCCGCTGTTTTCCAGTTGGTTCGGATAATCAAGCGTGTAGTGCAAACCTCGACTCTCTTTACGCTGCATCGCACAACGAACCATCAGCTCTGCTACTTGTAAAAGGTTACGCAGTTCTAATAAGTTGTTCGACACGCGGAAATTGCTGTAGTACTCATGCGTTTCTTGTTGCAACAGCTGGATACGGCGTAATGCGCGCTCTAAACGCTTGTCAGTTCGTACAATGCCCATGTAGTCCCACATAAACAGACGAAGCTCGTGCCAGTTGTGCTGAATGATCACTTCTTCGTCACTGTTGGTCACTTTACTTTCATCCCAACATGGCACCTGTGAAGGAAGCTCCACGTTAGTGTGATGTTTTAGAATATCTTTCGCCGCAGACCAAGCATAAACCACGCATTCGAGAAGTGAATTTGATGCCATGCGGTTAGCACCATGCAGCCCTGTATAGCTGACTTCGCCAATCGCATACAAGTTTTTAAGATCGGTGCAGCCATTTCTATCCACCATGACACCGCCACAAGTGTAGTGCGCAGCAGGTACGATTGGGATTGGCTCTTTGGTCATATCAATGCCCAAGTCCATCAAGCGTGAGTAAATGGTTGGGAAGTGTTTCGTAATAAAGTCCGCAGGTTTGTGACTGATGTCGAGGTACATACAGTCGGCACCCAAACGCTTCATTTCGAAGTCGATAGCGCGAGCCACGACGTCACGCGGAGCAAGCTCTTTACGCTCATCGAAATCTGGCATAAAGCGAGAACCATCGGGACGACGCAGGTAAGCACCTTCGCCACGTAACGCTTCAGTCAACAAGAAGTTACGTGCTTCTGGGTGATATAAACACGTCGGGTGGAACTGGTTAAACTCCATATTTGCCACACGACACCCTGCACGCCAAGCAATGGCAATACCATCACCAGACGAAACATCTGGGTTAGAGGTGTATTGATAAACTTTTGAAGCGCCACCTGTAGCGAGAACCACAAATTTGGCCCGCACGGTTTCGACATGCTCTTCGTTGCGGTTCCAAATATAAGCACCGATAACTTTGTTTTTATCACCGCCAATTTTATCTTCGGTGATTAAGTCCAGCGCATTGTGACGTTCGAGAACATGAATGTTTGGATGGTTGTGAGCGTTATCTTGCAGAGAGGTTTGCATCGCCATACCTGTTGCATCTGCCGCGTGAAGAATACGACGACGGCTATGACCACCTTCACGAGTTAAGTGGTAGCGAGGTTCATCGTCAGAGTCATCCTCTTCACGATCAAATGGGACACCACCGTCGATCAACCACTGTACGCACTCTTTTGAATGTTCAGCAATGAACCTCACGGTATCTTCGTCACAAATACCATCGCCGGCGATTTGCGTGTCTTCAACGTGTGAATCAATGGTGTCTGACTCATCAAATACAGCAGCAATACCGCCCTGGGCATAATAGGTCGCCCCTTCGCTGCGTGGCCCTTTACTCAGCACCATCACTTTGCAGTGGTTAGCAACGCGCAAAGCCAACGACAAACCAGCCGCGCCACTCCCTACCACTAACACATCACACTCATGTTCACGATTTGTGTTCATATAACTTTTAAAATCCCAATCTAAGGTAACAAAGTCACCTTGTGTATTATTTGCACACCATGTGCATTCCATTATCGCGACACCTGTCGCTAAGGGCTAAGTTGGGAGACCTATCTACATCCGTGTTACTGCGGTGACTGAGCCACTCTTCTTTTTCATGCAGAGCATAAGCATGCTTCCTAAGTTATATTTGTAACGCGGTGTTCAGATAGCCATTAGCCATGCAAATGAAAAGTAATAGTTTGTCAATACCATTGCTTTTCCATGCTCGACCCAGCACAATCTGGGACAGAGATCATTCATTATACCCATTTCCCCTCAAGATGCTCGCTTGTCAAACTTAGACTAAAGTCAGGCAACGGTGGTCATTTGGGTATAGACATCACACTGTGAAAAAACAATGACAAAAAACTTGAGAAACCATGGAACTTTCTCATTCACGTTAGGGTCACAATAGTGCTCAAGTAAGCAGTGGTGTCAATACTACGTTTTGCATAATTAGTACCCATATCTGAGAAGAGTAGGGGCATAACAAATAGGAGTATCCGCTCGAATGAACGAGCAGCTGACCGATCAAGTATTGATTGAGCGAGTTCAGAATGGCGATAAGCAAGCATTCAACCTGCTGGTAACGAAGTACCAGAACAAGGTATGTAATCTTATTTCCAGATACGTTAGTAATCCTGGCGATGTACCAGATGTAGCACAAGAAGCGTTTATTAAAGCTTACCGAGCTATTCCCAGCTTTCGTGGGGAAAGTGCGTTTTATACGTGGCTGTATCGCATTGCAGTGAATACTGCGAAAAATCACATTGTTGCTCAAGGGCGTAGACCTCCAGCGACAGATGTCGATGCTGAAGATGCTGAATTTTACGAAACAGGTAGTGCACTTAAAGAAATATCGAACCCTGAGAACTTAACGTTGTCCAAAGAATTGCAACGGGTGGTGTTCAGTGCAATCGAAGCTTTACCTGAAGATTTAAAAACCGCAATGACATTACGAGAGCTCGATGGCTTGAGTTATGAAGAAATTGCAGAAGTGATGGATTGCCCGGTAGGAACGGTACGATCGCGTATCTTCCGTGCTCGTGAGGCGGTGGAAAAGAAAATCAGACCTCTTTTGCAACGCTAGTACAAGTAATAACTATGGTGAAAATAATGGCTGACAAAGAAAAACTTTCAGCTCTCATGGATGGAGAATTGGTCGATAAGGCTTTAATTCAAGAGTTAGAGCAAGACCAAGAGAGCCGTGATGCTTGGCAGAACTATCACCTGATTAGTGATGTGATGCGAGGCGAAGCGCCAGCAAAACCTGAGTGGAATATTGCTGAAAGCGTGGCGTTAGCGTTAGAAGATGAACCTGCACATCGTGCGTTTGATTCGCACGGTGC
The DNA here is from genome assembly GCF_024744415.1 of Vibrio sp. RM-41-2B. Lineage (NCBI taxonomy): Bacteria > Pseudomonadati > Pseudomonadota > Gammaproteobacteria > Vibrionales > Vibrionaceae > Vibrio > Vibrio sp. RM-41-2B. Next base: position 46,590 of record NZ_JAMQWD010000050.1, read on the forward strand.
AAATGTTATCTCAATTGCGGATACGCCAAAAGAGTCACAACCAGAACCGCAAAAAGCAAAACGTCAGTTGCCAGGTTGGTTGACACAGTTTGGTCAAGTTGCTGTTGCTGCATGTGTATCGCTTGTCGTTATTTTAGGTGTACAGCAGTACGGTGGTAGCGATTCAATGTCGCCGCAAACAGATCAATTACCTGTGTTGCAGACAGTTCCGTTTGCTGGCAGCGCAGAGCCTGTGAGTTTAACTCGTGAGTCTGTTGAGCGTTCTGTAGGTGAAGCAAATATGCAAGAGCAACGTAAGCGTGTTCATGCTATGCTGCGAGACTATGAATTGCAGTTACGAATTAATAGTGATGCATCTCAACAAGATGCAAATCTGAATCCGGATATTGAATGAAAAAATTTCTGATCAGCGCTTGCGCTCTGTTCAGTATGATGTCTTCTCAAGCCTTTGCTGGTGATAAGTCAGCGGAGGCTTTATTGCATCAAATGAGCGAGGCGAGTAAGAATTTAAGTTACGAACTCTCTTATATCCTTATCAAAAAGAACAGCATTGAGCCGTTGCTGTATCGTCATGCGACGCATGGTGACGATCAATATGCTCATCTTGTTTATTTAAGTGGCCCTGTGCGCGAAGTGATTCGTCGTGGCACAGAAGTAAGCTATATCGAAACGGGTTTAGAACCATTCACCATCGAGTCAGGTAAAATGGTCGCTCCGACCATGCCTATGCTCAACACCAATATCGATGAGCTAAACTTGTATTACGACTATGTAAAAGTGGGTAGAGCTCGTGAAGCAGGTGTAGCAACACAAGTGCTGCGTGTCGTCCCTAAAGACGGTCTGCGCTATTCATACGTACTATGGATCGATGAAAAGAGTAAATTGCCGTTACGTGCTGACCTTGTGGACCGTGATGGTGAGATGCTTGAACAATATCGCACTATTTCTTACACAGTGAATCCAAAAATCGCAGAGTTAATGAGTGGCCTACAAGATGTTCAATTACCAGCTGTTCTCACCATGCCAAAAGGCGATATTGGAACCAGCAATTGGCAGGTAGGTTGGATCCCTGAAGGTTTCGAGCCGAACGAGCTCAACCGCTATCGTATGGCCGTTACTAACCAAATGGTGGAGAGTCAGCTGTATTCTGATGGTCTGTTTAGCTTCTCTGTTTACGTAGCAAACAAGGATGAGCATTCGTTAAAAGGGCAGTTGGTTCGCCAAGGCAGAAGAACGCTACACAGTTTTGTGAGCGGTCAACATGAAATCTCCGTAGTTGGAGACATTCCGCCGACCACAGCACAGCGTATCGCTCAATCTGTCACATTTAATGTAACAAAGAGTAAACAACAATGATGACCGCGTTGGCTACTGTGACAGACGTACATCGTCGCGGTAAACAATACGAAATTGATTTAAGCTGCGAACAGCAGACCAGTTGCAGTAGTTGCTCTTCACAGAAAAGCTGTGGAACGGGCGTTGTGACTAAAGCCATTGGTAACAAGAGTTTATCTTGGCACCTGCGCACGGATAAATCAGTGAAGATAGGTCAAGTCGTCGAGATAGGCTTTCCTGAGTCGAGCCTGATAAAGTCAGCAATGGCGGTTTATTTACTGCCGTTGTTTGGTTTGATTATCGGTGCGATGTTTGGTCACTTCCTATTAGCGCCGCTGACCGCGGGCGGGGAAGGTATCATCATATTGGCATCAGTATTATTTGCAGCTGGTGGAATGTGGATCGCAAAACGTGTTTCTCGTCCGTTAGAGGATGAATCCAAGCGCCAAGTTACCCTTGTTCGGGTACTTGGAGAGCCAATCCAGTAAGCGCCGTCCCCCCTCCACTAAAGGTTATTTGGGTATGTACTTTAAATTACGTGCGCCCGTTAACGAAATTCGGTAGAATCTGCCAACTTGATTGAAATGCCGTCAGTGGATGGCGTTTCTTACTGTCCCTATTTGTAAAGAGTTAGTCACCCTAAATCTATGAAGCACATTCGTAACTTTTCGATTATCGCCCACATCGACCATGGTAAGTCGACCCTATCAGACCGTCTAATCCAAGTTTGTGGCGGGTTAACCGATCGTGAAATGGCCGCACAGGTTCTGGATTCTATGGATCTTGAACGTGAGCGTGGTATCACCATTAAATCTCAGAGTGTGACGCTAAACTACACCGCTAAAGACGGTGAGACGTATCAGCTGAACTTCATCGATACTCCGGGGCACGTTGACTTTGCATATGAAGTATCACGTTCTCTAGCGGCTTGTGAAGGTGCGCTATTGGTTGTAGATGCGGGTCAAGGTGTTGAAGCTCAAACACTGGCTAACTGTTACACCGCGATCGAGATGGATTTGGAAGTCGTGCCAATCCTCAACAAGATCGATTTGCCAGCAGCCGATCCTGAGCGCGTGGCAGAAGAAATTGAAGAAATCGTTGGTATCGATGCAATGGAAGCAACCCGCTGTTCTGCGAAGACAGGCATCGGTGTTGATGACGTTCTAGAGAACATTGTGTCAGCGATTCCAGCACCGGAAGGTGACCCAGATGCGCCACTACAAGCGCTGATCATTGACTCATGGTTTGATAACTACCTTGGCGTTGTTTCTCTAGTACGTATTAAAAACGGCGAACTGAAGAAGAACGACAAGATCAAAGTGATGAGCACGGGGCAAGTTTGGGGTGTAGACCGTCTTGGTATTTTTACACCAAAACAAGTAGATACCGACATCCTTCGTACTGGTGAAGTAGGTTGGGTGGTTTGTGGTATTAAAGACATCCTTGGCGCACCAGTTGGTGATACGCTGACTATGGCTAAGAATGGCTGTGAAAAACCGCTACCAGGTTTTAAGAAAGTAAAACCTCAGGTTTACGCAGGTCTGTTCCCGGTATCGTCTGACGATTACGAGAACTTCCGTGATGCGCTGGGCAAATTAAGCCTAAACGACGCATCGCTATTCTACGAGCCAGAAAACTCAGCGGCACTTGGCTTTGGTTTCCGTTGTGGTTTCCTTGGCATGCTGCACATGGAAATTATCCAAGAGCGTCTAGAGCGTGAATACGACTTAGATCTTATCACCACGGCACCAACGGTAGTTTACGAAGTTGAAAAGACCGATGGTGAACTGCTGTACGTTGATAGCCCTGCCAAACTACCAGCGATCAATGATATTGAAGAAATTCGTGAACCGATCGCTCGTTGTAATATCCTAGTACCTTCAGAGTACCTAGGTAACGTGATCACGCTGTGTGTTGAAAAGCGTGGTACTCAGGTCGATATGGTTTACCACGGTAACCAGGTTGCCGTGACTTACGATATTCCAATGGCAGAAGTGGTACTGGATTTCTTCGACCGTCTGAAATCGACCTCTCGTGGTTATGCGTCTTTGGATTACAACTTCCAGCGCTTTGAAGCTTCGAATATGGTACGTGTAGACGTTCTTCTGAACGGTGACACCGTTGATGCATTGGCGATGATCACACACAAAGACCAGTCTCAGACTCGCGGTCGTCAGCTGGTAGAGAAGATGAAAGAATTTATCCCTCGCCAAATGTTTGATATCGCAATCCAAGCAGCGATTGGTAACCACATTATCGCACGTTCAACTGTAAAACAGCTGCGTAAGAACGTAATCGCGAAATGTTACGGCGGTGACGTAAGTCGTAAGAAGAAACTTCTGAAGAAACAGAAAGAAGGTAAGAAGCGCATGAAGCAGATCGGTAACGTTGAGCTGCCTCAAGAAGCGTTCCTAGCCATCCTTCACGTAGGTAAAGACTAAAGTTGAACTTTGTCTCACACTTGTCGGTCTTAAGACGTTAGATATTAAAATAAGTGAAAGGGTTTCGGCTCTTTCACTTTCGTATTTTTAGATAAGGGAATTTAATGGCGAATACATTCTCACTGATGCTGGTTATTGCGACTTTGGTAACTGGCGTGGTTTGGCTATTGGAAAAGCTGGTTTTCGCGAAAAAGCGTCAGGAAAAACTGGCGGAGATTCAAGCTCAGACGTCTAATGGTTTGGATGCAGTGACCTTGCAAAAAGTTGAGCGTCAGCCTTGGTGGGTTGAAAATAGCGTCTCAATTTTTCCTGTGATTGCGTTCGTTTTAGTATTACGTTCTTTTATCTACGAACCATTTCAAATCCCATCAGGCTCAATGATGCCGACTTTGTTGGTGGGTGACTTTATCTTGGTAGAAAAATACGCCTATGGCTTGAAAGATCCGGTATGGCGCACGCAGTTAGTTGAAACAGGTAAACCTGAGCGTGGTGATATCGTGGTATTCAAATACCCGCCACAACCAAGTGTGGATTACATTAAGCGTGTTGTTGGTTTGCCTGGTGATATCGTGCGTTATTCAAGTGATAAGCAGCTTTGCGTGCAAAGCCAAGGTGAATCGGCGTGTAAACCAGTTAAACTGAGCAATGTTGAAGAAAGTCAGTTTAGCTCGAACGGTATTCCAATGATCCAACTGGATGAAAAATTGGGTAACGTGGAGCACAATATTTTGGTTAACCCTCTTGTTCGTAACCGTGTGGAGCAATACTTCCCACGTAGCGGCACGACAGAGTGGGTTGTACCACAAGGTCAGTACTTTGTGATGGGTGATAACCGTGACAACAGTGCTGACAGCCGTTACTGGGGCTTCGTTCCTGAAGCAAACTTAGTCGGCAAAGCTGTCGCCATTTGGATCAGCTTCGAGTTTGATCGTGGCGCAGATAGCGTTCTACCTTCATGGATTCCAACTGGTGTGCGTTTTAACCGCATCGGTGGTATTCACTAACCATTTTATATCGAGAGAGTATGAATTCTCCAATTGATAAACTAGAGAGAAAGCTCGGCTACCAGTTTCAAGATGCCGGGCTTATCAACTTGGCGCTGACTCACCGCAGCGCCAACAGTAAGCATAATGAACGTCTTGAGTTTCTGGGCGATTCAATTTTAAGTTTTGTCATCGCTGATGATCTGTACCATCGTTTCCCGAAAGTGAACGAGGGTGACATGAGCCGTATGCGTGCTACTTTGGTTCGCGGACATACATTGGCGGAACTGGGTCGTGAATTCGATCTAGGAGATTATTTAAAATTAGGTCCAGGTGAATTGAAGAGTGGCGGTTTCCGCCGAGACTCTATTTTAGCCGATGCGGTTGAAGCCATTATTGGCGCAATTTACCTAGACAGTGATCTTGAAGTTGTGCGAGGCATTGTACTGAGTTGGTATCAGTCACGCCTTGAAGCCATTAAACCAGGCGTTTCACAGAAAGATCCGAAAACTCGCCTACAAGAGTTCCTACAAGGCAGAAGAAAACCGCTGCCTGTCTACACAGTGACTAATATTAAAGGTGAAGCGCACAACCAAGAGTTCACGGTTGAGTGCGAAGTAGCAGGTGTGGATAAGCCTGTAATCGGTAAAGGCACCAGCCGCCGCAAGGCAGAACAAGCGGCTGCTGAAACAGCACTTGAGCAATTAACAAATGGCTGATAACGAATTCGATATCGATGCATTTTTTGCATCCAATGGTGAAGTAAGTTCACCAGAAAACCAGCACTGTGGCTTTATTGCTATTGTTGGTCGTCCAAACGTAGGTAAGTCGACACTTTTGAACAAGATTTTGGGTCAGAAGATTTCGATCACCTCTCGTAAGCCGCAAACGACACGCCACCGTATTATGGGTGTGGATACGGACGGCGATTACCAAGCGATTTACGTTGACACGCCTGGACTTCACATTGAAGAAAAGCGTGCGATTAACCGTTTGATGAACCGTGCAGCTAACTCGTCATTGAGTGATGTAAACCTTGTGTTCTTCTTAGTCGATGGTACGCATTGGACTAAAGACGATGAGATGGTGCTGACCAAACTTCAAAAATCGAACTTCCCAGTTGTGCTTTGTGTAAACAAAGTCGACAACGTACAAGATCGTAATGACGTGATGCTACACATGGCGGAGATGTCTAAGAAGATGGACTTCGTGGATGTTGTGCCAATCTCTGCCAAGCAAGGTAAGAACATTGACGTACTGCGTAAGCACGTGCGTAATCACTTACCTAAAGCAACGCATCACTTCCCAGAAGAATACGTGACTGACCGTTCTCAGCGTTTTATGGCGTCTGAGATTGTGCGTGAAAAGCTGATGCGCTTTACTGGTGAAGAGCTGCCATACTCAGTAACGGTTGAAATTGAACGTTTTGATTATAACCCCGAAACCGACGGTTTCCACATCAATGCCTTGATTCTTGTTGAGCGTAATGGTCAGAAGAAAATGGTGATTGGCAAAGGCGGCGAGAAGATTAAAACCATTGGTCGCGAAGCGCGTTTAGATATGGAAGAATTGTTCGGTCGTAAAGTTTACCTAGAAACCTGGGTTAAAGTGAAATCTGGCTGGGCAGACGACGAACGAGCGTTGCGATCGTTGGGTTATATAGACGATTTATAATCTTGGCTGCGAAGGTGCTTCGCTCCAACATCGATGAAAAATCAGTATCGATTAAAATAAGGAGCCGCTCGGCTCCTTATTTTTTATTTCACACTTTTTAGGCACAATGACTTAGATGAGTAATCTGTCTTCCGAAGGTTTACAGCGCTGTTTTGTATTGCACCGACGCCCTTACAGTGAATCGAGCTTAATCCTTGATGTATTTAGTGAGGAATATGGCCGAATGACTTTAATGGCCAAAGGCGCGCGCAGTAAGCGTTCGAACTTAAAAGGCGCATTGCAACCTTTTACCCCGCTATTACTTAAATGGTCGGGGAAAGGCTCAATGAAAACTTTGCGTCAAGCCGAGCCGATAAGTCTAGGTTTGCCGTTAACGGGCATTAATCTCTACTCAGCCATGTACGTCAATGAACTGATTGGCCGTATTTTGATGGCTGAAGTGCCGATGCCTGCACTATTTCATGATTATTTGCATGCGTTAACCGAGTTGGCGCACAACGAGAACCCTGAGCCTGCACTGCGTCGTTTTGAGTTAGCCTTGCTGTCTGCGATGGGGTATGGCGTGGATTTTTTGCATTGTGCAGGTACCGGCGAGCCCGTCGATCCAGAAATGACCTATCGTTACCGGGAACAGAAAGGGTTTATTGCTTCGGTTAGGCGCGATAACCTCACGTTTTTAGGGAATGAACTGATTGCTATCAGTGAGCGGCGGTTCGTCACTAAAGAGCAGCTAAAAGCGGCAAAACGCTTTACACGTATAGCCTTAAAGCCGTATCTTGGCGGCAAACCTTTAAAAAGTCGTGAATTTTTCATTCAGACCCCCAGAGCACGGAGTAACGGAAAATGAGCTCAATTTATTTAGGCGTCAATATCGACCATATTGCCACTCTACGTAATGCACGTGGTACAAAATACCCAGATCCTGTTCACGCTGCTGAAATTGCTGAGCGTGCAGGCGCGGACGGTATCACTATCCACTTACGTGAAGACCGTCGCCATATTTTGGATCGTGATGTACGTATTCTGCGTGAAACCATTCAAACGCGTATGAATCTAGAGATGGCAGTGACGGACGAAATGGTTGAGATTGCGCTGCAAACTAAACCAGAGTTTGTGTGTCTAGTGCCTGAAAAGCGTGAAGAACTGACGACGGAAGGTGGCTTAGATGTAGTAGGGCAGCTTGAAAAAATTAAAGCTGCGACGAAAAAGCTGACAGATGCGGGAATTAAAGTTTCGCTCTTTATTGATGCTGACCGTCAACAGATTGAAGCTGCGAAAAAGTGTGGTGCTCCGTTTATTGAGCTACATACTGGCCACTATGCAGATGCGACGACAGAAGACGAACAACAAGCTGAACTGAAGAAGATTGCCGCTGGTGCGAGTTATGCACATGATCTAGGTATTATTGTTAATGCCGGGCATGGCCTGACTTATCACAATGTCGCACCAATTGCTGCATTACCAGAAGTTTACGAACTCAACATTGGTCACTCAATCATTGGTCGCGCGGTATTTGATGGTTTAAATAAAGCGGTTGCTGACATGAAAGCACTGATGATTGAGGCTCGCCAGTCATAGGGCTATCTAGATGGCGATTATAGGGTTAGGGACCGACATTGCAGAAATTGAGCGTATTGAAAAAGCGTTAGCTCGTAGTGGTGAACCTTTTGCTCAGCGGATTCTTTCAGAAGAAGAAATGGCCAAATTCTCACAGCTTAAGCTGCAAGGTCGTTATCTTGCTAAGCGCTTTGCTGTTAAAGAAGCTGCCTCAAAAGCATTGGGAACGGGGATCGCAAAAGGGGTCACGTTTCACGACTTTTCCATCTCGAACGATGAGCTTGGAAAACCAGTACTCGCATTGACGGGCACAGCCAAGCAAATAGCGGATGCGATGGGTGTTAACCACATTCACCTGTCCATTTCCGATGAGCGTCATTACGCTGTGGCGACGGTCATTTTTGAATCCTAGCTTGTAAGTCTTAAACAAAATACTAAAAAGCCAGAGCATTTGCTCTGGCTTTTGTTTCTCTTCAATAGATCACTGTTCAAGGTATAACTTTGCGGTTGTTGTTACTTTAATCATTTCATCTTGCAGCTCGAACATTTCAGGCTCAACCTCCTCAATACTGATCCCTGAGCGCAGTGCTTGCTCAAGCGTCGCACAGAGTGACTTCAGCCTTGGAACGCCACAATATGAACTACTGCCGTGCAGCTTATGGATGACATGAATTAGGTCATCACGAGAGATATCTTCTTGCTCCAGAGCTTGGTCAACGACTGCTTCTACTTCAGGGATGAACTCAATCAACATGCGCAGCATATCTTTGGCGAGATCCTCTTTATTCGCGCTCTGTTTCAAGGCCGCTTGCCAATCAATAATCACATCCTGTTGAGGTGAAGAGACGGATTGTGGTGCGCTTCCTTCAGGTTCATCAACGTATGAAGGGGCGACTTTGCCAATGCTCTCTGTACAAGCATTTGGGTTCCAGTGAACCAAAACCTGTTGTAGCACATGCTCTTCAATAGGTTTGGTCAAGTAGTCATCCATTCCTGCCGAGAGCAAGCGGTCTCGTTCCCCTGCCATGGCATGCGCCGTTACCGCAATCACTGGCGTGTCTTTATTTAGCTCCAACTCTTTAATGTGCTTACAAGCGGTCACACCATCCATTTGTGGCATTTGAATATCCATGAAGATTAAATCGTACTTTTTCTCTGTCGCCAGGTTCACCGCTTGCTGGCCATTGCTACAGGCGGTGACGGTTTCTACTCGTTCGCGGAGTAGTGCAGAGATCAGCTTCAAGTTTGCAGGGTTGTCATCCACTGCTAGTACAGTGAGAGGTAAACGGTCCCCTTCGCTTGGCGTAATTGGAGCGCTTAATACCGGTGGCGATTCTACATGTTCGCTAATCAGGCTTTGTAGCAACTTACGGCGAGACAATGGTTTCGTCAGGCACTGGACGTGATGCTCTGTCATAATTTGGTCGGCAAGTGCCAGTTCGGTACTCGGCGTCCCTAGGATCACACTCGGAGCCATGCGTTTCGCTTGCTCTATCCAAGGTGTAATGACGTCTGTATCATGCGTTTGATTCGCAGCTAAATTCAGTAATACATAGTCATATTGTTCTTCGTTTTTCGGTAGCGAAGAACGGTAGGTCACTAAGATACCTTCTTGACTTAGAATCTGCTGGGTGACGGACGCGGCTTGCATGTTTGGTTCAATCAACAGCAACTGCTTGCCCGTTAGAAGTTCCACTTCAATCAGTTCGCTCATCGGCATTTCGGTTGAGTGCAAGCGCACCGTAAACCAGAACGTCGAACCTTGGTGTAGACGGCTGGTTAAACTGATTTCGCCGCCCATCTGGCTCACCAGTTTCTGAGTGATAACCAGACCAAGGCCAGTACCGCCGTAACGACGTGAAATACTGGCATCCGCTTGGCTAAAGGCTTGGAACAACTGCGCTTGCTGACGCTCAGAGATACCAATACCTGTATCGCGCACCATGAACTGTAACTCGACGGAGTCCCCAGATTGAGAGCGCATTTCAACACTAACATCAATGTTGCCTCGCTCGGTAAACTTGATTGAGTTACCGACTAAGTTCGTCAAAATTTGCTGGATACGTAGTGGATCCCCAACTAAACCCGGTGGAATTTTAGGGTCCACTTTTAGGGTGATTTCTAACCCTTTCTCATGTGCACTCGTGGCTTGTAGGTTAATCACTTCTTCTAAACTTTCTCGGAAATCAAACGGAATGTTTTCCAGCGCCAGCTTACCCGCCTCAAGTTTCGAGAAGTCGAGAATGTCATTGATGATGTTCAGTAGATTGTTCGCCGACTTCTCAATCGTCTGTAGGTAATCAGTTTGGCTGTTAGAAAGCTGCGTTTTAAGCATTTGACGAGTAAAGCCAATCACCCCATTGAGCGGAGTACGCAGTTCGTGCGACATGTTCGCCAAGAACTCAGATTTAACCCTGGCCGCTTCTTGCGCGCGTTTCTTCGCGATATCTAACTCAACGTTCTGAATCTCTAGCTGCTCAAGCGTTTCACGCAAGTCTGATGTGGCTTGGTCTATACTGTGCTGCATCTCCACGTGATATTCCGATAGCGATACCGCCATGGCGTTAATACCGTTTTTCAGTTGGTCTAACTCACCGTGCATTTTACCTTCGATACGCACGTCTAAGTGACCACGGCGAATGCGGTCAACGACATTCTTCATGTGGGTGATAGGCTGGGTAACATCGTGCATCAGACGTGAAGCAAACACACTTGCCAAGCCAAGACCGAGTATAAGAACTAAAAAAGCAGAGAAAACTTCTTGATACTGTTGCAGCCTTAAAGAGGAGAGATCTAACTCAACGGCAATATAACCAATTGCTTTAGTTCCTTGGCTTTCGTTCGACAACTCCGCTAAATAGTGACCCTCGGATAAAATAGGTACGCGCAATATCAGTGAGTTTTCGTAGATTTCCGAATTGCCCAGTTGCGGGATCGGTTTATCTTTAGGGAACATCAAGGCTTCGAAATTAGGGTGAAAGTTAGATGTCACGAAGAGCTCATGATGTTCATCAAACACCGCGATACTACGAACCAGTTTAGAGTTTTTGCGATGGGCGTAGCTTATCAAACGACGTACCGCCTCTCGGCTTTCTGATAGTAGATGAGTTTCACTGGCAATTGCTAACGGCTCAATGATGCTGTTACCAGTGGTGATAACTTGTTTCTCAAGGTCTTGGTAGCGATTAAATGAGAAAAAGCCGCTCAGTAATAAACCAATGATGAGAGTGGGAGCGAGAGTCAGTGTAATTACACGTGCTCGTAAGCCATATCTGGTCATGTTATCTAATTACATCGGAGTCTGGATATGGGAAAATAACGCATTATTTCTCAAGCGCACGATAAGGCGTTGAGCAAAGAAGTGACGTCACCTAATAAACGGTAAGCATAATCAAGTCACTCGAATCACACAACGGCTGCAATCAAGAATAGTGAAGCCGAAGAGCAATTAGACATAAATCAGGCATAGAGCATGGCACGCATCTTTCAACCGAAAAAGAAAACCCAACTCAATACTCGTCATCAAGCGGTGCAAGTGGAGCGTTTAGATCACCACGGCGCAGGTATTGCTTACCTAAAGAAAAAACCGCTGTTTATTGATGGCGCATTGCCGGGAGAAGAAGTCGTCACACAATTAGTGGAAGAAAAAAGTAAATTTGCTCGCGGTAAACTGATTAAGATTCTCAAGCCGAGTGACACTCGCGTGGAGCCATTTTGTCCGCATTACCACGAGTGTGGTGGCTGTGATTTGCAACATCTAGATTATGACCAACAATTGACGTACAAACAGCAAACACTGCGTCAGCTGATGCGAAAATTTTCAGGCAATGATATCGAGCTTGATGCGCCATTATTAGGGGATTCACTGGCCTATCGTCGTCGTGCGCGAGTGAGCTTATTTGTCGATAAAAAAACACGTCAGCTACATTTTGGTTTCCGTAAAAAGCAGAGTAAGCAAATCGCGCAAGTGACCGACTGCCCAGTGCTGGCGCCGGAACTGAACGTTCTGCTTCCAGAGATTTATTCAGCACTAAAAGCGTTTAAAAAGCCGGAGCAATTGGGCCATGTAGAGCTGGTACTTGGTGATAATGGGCCGTGTATTACGTTGCGTCACTTGAGTGCTCTGACAGCGAGTGAAACTCAATCTCTAACGGAGCTGGCAAAACGTCGTAATGCATCGCTGTACTTAATGCCAGCAACAGATCAGCTAAACCTTGTTGAAGGTGATATGCCTTTTTATCAAGAAGTTGGCGTGAAAATTCCTTTTGCGCCAAATAATTTCATTCAAGTGAACCAAGCCGTAAACCAAAAAATGGTCAAGCAAGCGGTTGAGTGGTTAGACCCGCAAAAGAGTGACCGAGTGTTAGATTTGTTCTGCGGCGTAGGCAACTTCAGTTTACCGATTGCGAAGTTAGCTAAGCACGTGGTTGGGGTTGAAGGTGTTGCAGAGATGGTCGAAAAAGCCACAAATAATGCATCCTTGAACCAAATCAATAATGCGCAATTTTATCACGCTAACCTTGAGCAAGATTTTGAAGGGCAGGTCTGGGCGGCAGAACGGTTTGATAAAGTGCTGTTAGACCCAGCACGCGCGGGGGCAAGTGGGATCATCGATCAAGTTTCTGAGCTTGGCGCACAGCGTGTAGTTTATGTTTCTTGTAATCCTGCTACCCTTGCTAGGGATAGTCAAAGCTTGATAGAGCAAGGCTATAAATTAACTAAATTAGGTATGTTGGACATGTTCCCTCATACCAGTCATCTAGAATCGATGGCATTGTTTGAAAAGTCCTAACTTTAGGACTTTGACCCCTTATTTGTGGTGGGTGGTCATAAAGCCAGCGTGTACGCGCGGTAAAAAGAACTAACCTGGACGGTGTTAGTCAAACCACACGAATATAATAATTAGGATGATGAGATGGTTGCGGTAAGAAGCGCGCATTTAAACCAAGATGAACAGTTTGAACTCGAAAACTGGGTGGCTAGCCTAGGACAAGAGAAAAACACAGCCTCACGCTTAATCGAAGTATATCGAGATTGCCAGACGGTATTAGCTGATAACGAGCAAGCGGAGCTGTTGTTGTGGCGTGGACGAGAAATGATCGAAATTTTGATCACCTTGTCTATGGATCAAGCCACTTTAGTGGCTGCTCAACTGTTTCCTTTGGTTTCAAGTGGTGCTTTTAACAGAGAAATTCTGGAAGAGAAATACAGCAAAGAAATCATAAAATTAATCGACGGCGTTGAAGAAATGGCTGCTATTGGCCAACTCAACGTCAACATGGAAGGCAGTGCAGCGTCATCTCAGGTAGATAACGTACGCCGCATGCTGCTTGCCATGGTGGATGACTTCCGCTGCGTGGTTATCAAGCTCGCGGAACGAATTTGTAATCTTATTGAAGTTAAAAAAGCGCCTGATGAGGTTCGACGTGCGGCGGCAAAAGAGTGTGCCAACATCTATGCGCCGCTAGCAAACCGATTAGGCATCGGTCAGCTGAAATGGGAAATTGAAGATTACGCTTTCCGCTACCAACAGCCGGAAACTTACAAACAAATTGCCAAGCAGCTTTCTGAGCGACGCATCGTTCGTGAGCAGTACATCAAAGACTTTGTTGAAGACCTCACGCACGAAATGGAAGTGTCAGGTATTAATGCCGAAGTGAGTGGGCGACCTAAGCACATCTACAGCATTTGGCGAAAAATGCAGAAGAAGAGTTTGGCATTCGATGAGCTGTTTGATGTTCGAGCAGTACGTATCATCGCAGACAAACTGCAAGATTGTTACGCGGCTTTAGGCGTAGTTCACACCAAATACAAGCACCTACCGAGCGAGTTTGATGACTACGTTGCTAACCCTAAACCAAACGGTTATCAATCGATCCATACAGTAATTCTAGGGCCAGAAGGCAAAACCATCGAGATCCAGATTCGTACCAAGCAAATGCATGAAGAGTCGGAACTGGGGGTTGCAGCGCACTGGAAATATAAAGAAGGGGCAAGCAGCCGAAGCGGTTATGATGAGAAGATCACGTGGCTGCGTAAGCTACTGGATTGGCAAGAAGAAATGTCTGACTCTGGCGAAATGCTCGATGAGCTGCGCAGCCAAGTCTTTGATGATCGCGTCTATGCCTTTACACCTCGCGGCGATGTTGTCGATTTACCAATGGGGGCAACGCCGCTAGATTTTGCCTACCATATTCACTCCGAAGTGGGACACCGTTGTATCGGCGCCAAAGTCGGAGGCCGCATCGTACCGTTTACTCATAAACTACATATGGGGGATCAGGTTGAGATTATCACTCAGAAAGAGCCTAACCCATCACGTGACTGGTTAAACCCATCATTAGGCTTCGTTCATTCTGGCCGCGCGCGTGCCAAAATTAACGCCTGGTTCCGAAAGCAAAGCCGTGAGAAGAACCTCGAAGCGGGTCGTGAAATTCTTGAACATGAGTTAGCAAAAATTGGCGCAACGTTAAAAGATGCTGAGCATTACGCTCTCAAACGGTTTAACGTCAAAACACCAGATGAGCTTTACGTTGGTGTTGGTAGCGGTGATTTGCGTATCAACCAAATCATTAACCATATTAATGCGCTCGTTAACAAGCCAACGGCAGAAGAAGAAGACCAGCAAGCACTGGAAAAACTGCAAGAAGCAGAGCACAAATCACCAGCGCAAAGCCGACCGAAAAAAGACGCCGTCGTTGTAGAAGGCGTTGATAACCTAATGACGCACCTAGCGCGTTGCTGTCAGCCAATTCCAGGTGACGATATCTGTGGCTACATCACGCAAGGCCGCGGGATTTCAGTACACCGTAGTGACTGTGAACAGCTAGAAGAACTGCGCCATCACGCGCCAGAGCGTATCATCGATACTGTCTGGGGCAGCGGCTTCGTCGGGTCATACATCCTCACCGTCCGTGTTGAAGCGATGGAGCGAGGTGGTCTACTCAAAGACATTACGACACTGTTCGCCAACGAAAAGATCAAAGTGACCAGTATGAAGAACCGAGTCGATTACAGACGTCAACTTGCCATCATGGACTTTGACCTAGAAGTCACCAATATTGAGGTGCTTTCTCGTGTTTCGAAGCGGGTAGAACAAATAAAGGATGTCATGACGGTGAAACGCCTCGGCTAGTTTTTACGTCACATTTGGCTTTTTATCTGCGTTAGCTGCACTTAGTCGCTCCATCACATAGCTGGCTATGCTCAGGAGGCTCATAAGTTTGCTGCCTTGCTAAAAGAGCTAACTGTTTAGTAAAAACCGACCAATGAAATAACTTAAGGTGAGTGGTTTTGGCTGCTCACCTTTTTCTTTAGTAGAAAGGTTTAAAGGAACAAAAAATGAGTCATCCAATTGAACAGTTAGAACAAATCATGGCGAAGTTGCGTGACCCAGAAAACGGTTGCCCTTGGGACTTAAAACAAACCTTTGACACCATCGTTCCGCACACCATCGAAGAAACTTACGAAGTGGTGGACGCGATTCAAAATCGAGACTGGACCAATCTAAAAGAAGAGCTAGGGGATTTGTTGTTTCAGGTGATTTTTTACAGTCAGCTAGCGAAAGAGCAAGAGCTGTTCGACTTTTCGGATGTCGTCGAAACCGTGAATGAAAAACTGACTCGTCGCCATCCGCATGTTTTTTCAGATGTTGAGTTTGAATCGGACGAGGAAATCAACGCCAACTGGGAAGCGGAAAAAGCAAAAGAAAAAGCGCAGGTAGGCAAAGCGGAAGAAAGTATCCTAGACTCAATACCAAACTCTTTGCCAGCACTTTCTCGTGCTACAAAGATACAGAAAAAATGTGCGAAATATGGATTTGACTGGGACTCTCTTGGCCCGGTCGTCGATAAGGTGCGAGAAGAAATTGATGAAGTCATGGAAGAAGCACTACAAGTTCAGCCTGATGAAGAAAAAGTGGAGTTGGAACTCGGCGATTTGCTATTTGCGACCGTCAATTTGGCACGCCATCTTGATAAAAACCCAGAAGTCGCACTAGGTAAAGCAAACTTAAAGTTTGCGAGACGTTTTAAGCAAGTTGAAGGAAAGGTCCAGCAGTCAGGCAAAGCGCTTACAGATTGTTCTTTATCAGAGCTCGACGATTTCTGGGATGAAGTAAAGCGAGAAGAGTCTATATAGGGGAAAATAAGCGGAATATACAATATGAGGCCAGTTTGCCTCTTAACACGAAAACGGACTTTGGTTTGTCTTTGCTCACTTTGATTTGAAGCAAAAAATAAAAAATTACGGTGTGATAGATTTCACGTTGTGGCGGTAAGGAGCTTCTGGTATATTTATCTCCCGTCCAGAAGCACTCCATTTCCCTCATTCAACCAATTTCAGGTTAAACATGACGACAAATTACATTTTTGTTACTGGCGGGGTTGTATCCTCTCTAGGTAAAGGTATTGCAGCAGCATCTCTTGCGGCTATTCTAGAAGCTCGTGGTCTTAAAGTGACTATGATGAAGCTTGACCCTTACATCAACGTTGACCCGGGCACAATGAGCCCTACTCAGCACGGTGAAGTGTTCGTTACAGAAGATGGCGCAGAGACTGACCTTGACCTTGGTCACTACGAGCGTTTCATCCGTACCAAGATGACCAAGCGTAACAACTTCACTGCAGGTCGTGTTTATGCCGACGTACTTCGTAAAGAACGTCGTGGTGACTACCTAGGCGCAACTATTCAAGTTATCCCTCACATCACTAACGCGATCAAAGACCGTGTAATTGCTGGCTCTGAAGGCCATGATGTGGCTATCGTTGAAGTTGGCGGTACCGTTGGTGATATCGAATCACTACCATTTATGGAAGCGATTCGTCAGCTAGCCGTTGAACTAGGCCGTGAGCGCGCAATGTTCATGCACCTAACACTTGTTCCTTACCTAGCGGCAGCGGGCGAAGTGAAAACTAAGCCAACTCAACACTCTGTAAAAGAACTTCTATCTATCGGTATTCAGCCAGATATCCTGGTTTGCCGTAGCGACCGCGTTATTCCAGCGAATGAACGTAAGAAAATCGCACTATTCTGTAACGTTCCAGAAAAAGCAGTAATTTCAATGAAGGACGTAGATTCTATCTACAAGATTCCTCAATTGATCAAGTCTCAAGGTCTAGATGATCTTGTGTGTGCTCGCTTTGGCATCACAGCTCCTGAAGCTGACCTTTCTGAGTGGGAACAGGTTATTTACGAAGAAGCAAATCCTACTGGTGAAGTAACCATCGGTATGGTTGGTAAATACACTGAATTGCCAGATGCATACAAGTCTGTGAACGAAGCGCTTAAACACGCTGGCTTGAAAAACCGTCTAAGTGTCACAATTAAGTATGTAGACTCACAAGATATCGAAACAAAAGGCGTTGAGCTGCTAGAAGGCTTAGACGCGATCCTAGTTCCAGGTGGCTTCGGCGATCGTGGTATTGAAGGCAAGATCCGTGCGGCTCAATATGCACGTGAAAACAATGTGCCTTACCTAGGTATTTGTTTGGGTATGCAAGTTGCACTAATTGAATACGCGCGTAACGTTGCGGGTATGGAAGGTGCACATTCAACAGAATTTAACAAAGAGACTAAGTACCCTGTGGTAGGTTTGATCACAGAGTGGGTAGACGAGTCAGGTAACGTAGAAGAGCGTACTGAAAAGTCTGACCTAGGTGGTACGATGCGTCTTGGTTCACAGCTATGTCACCTAGAGAAAGGTACGAAAGCTCGTGAACTTTACGGTAGCGCGACGATCCATGAACGTCACCGTCACCGTTACGAAGTGAATAATGTGCTTCGTCCGCAAATCGAAAAAGCAGGTCTGAAAGTTTCTGGCCTATCAGCGGACAAGAAGTTAGTGGAAATGATTGAGAACCCAGCTCACCCATGGTTTGTAGCGGCTCAGTTCCACCCAGAATTCACATCGACTCCTCGCGATGGCCACCCATTGTTTGCAGGTTTCGTTAAGGCTGCGGGCCAAAACGCACGCGGCGAATTCGAGAAGTAAAAGGATACGGGCGGCGGCGAAGGTTGTGCTGCTGCCCTTTAAAATTGACATTTATATTTGAAACGAGAGGAAACATTAATGTCTAAGATCGTTAAAGTTCTAGGTCGTGAAATCATCGACTCACGTGGTAACCCAACTGTAGAAGCTGAAGTACACCTAGAAGGCGGTTTCGTAGGTATGGCGGCAGCTCCATCTGGCGCATCTACTGGTTCTCGCGAAGCTCTTGAGCTACGTGACGGTGACAAAGCCCGTTTCCTAGGTAAAGGTGTTCTTAAAGCAGTTGAAGCTGTAAACGGCCCAATCGCTGAAGCTCTAGTTGGCAAAGACGCTAAAGACCAAGCTGCAATCGACGCAGTAATGATCGAACTAGACGGCACTGAAAACAAATCTAAATTCGGTGCTAACGCTATCCTAGCTGTTTCTCTAGCAAACGCTAAAGCTGCTGCAGCAGCGAAAGGCATGCCTCTATACGAGCACATCGCTGAACTAAACGGTACAGCTGGTCAGTTCTCTATGCCTCTACCAATGATGAACATCATCAACGGTGGTGAGCACGCAGACAACAACGTTGACATCCAAGAGTTCATGATCCAACCAGTTGGTGCTAAGACTCTTAAAGAAGGTCTACGTATCGGTGCAGAAGTATTCCACAACCTAGCTAAAGTTCTTAAGTCTAAAGGCTACAGCACTGCAGTTGGTGACGAAGGTGGTTTCGCTCCTAACCTTAAATCTAACGCTGAAGCTCTAGAAGTTATCGCAGAAGCTGTTGCAGCTGCTGGTTACGAACTAGGTAAAGACGTTACTCTAGCTATGGACTGTGCAGCATCTGAGTTCTTCGACAAAGAAGCAGGCATCTACAACATGAAAGGCGAAGGTAAAACTTTCACTTCTGAAGAGTTCAACCACTACCTAGCTGAGCTAGCTAACCAATTCCCAATCGTTTCTATCGAAGACGGTCTAGACGAGTCTGACTGGGATGGCTTCAAGCACCAAACTGAACTACTAGGTGACAAACTTCAACTAGTAGGTGACGACCTATTCGTTACTAACACTAAGATCCTTGCTGAAGGTATCGAGAAAGGCGTAGCTAACTCTATCCTTATCAAGTTCAACCAAATCGGTTCTCTAACTGAGACTCTAGCTGCAATCAAGATGGCTAAAGACGCAGGTTACACAGCAGTAATCTCTCACCGTTCTGGCGAAACTGAAGATGCAACTATCGCTGATCTAGCGGTAGGTACTGCTGCAGGTCAAATCAAAACTGGTTCTATGAGCCGTTCTGACCGTGTTGCTAAGTACAACCAACTAATCCGTATCGAGGAAGCTCTAGGTGAGCGCGCTCCTTTCAACGGTCTTAAAGAAGTTAAAGGTCAAGCTTAATTCTTAATTGAATAAGTTTAGCTAAATAGCTTTCTAGAAACGCTCCACTTCGGTGGGGCGTTTTTTATTTAAGAGCGATGAGCCGTTCTGGCCGTGTTGCTGCCATACCTAAAGAAAGCAACCCATTTATCTGCATCGAGGAAGCTCTAGGTGAGCACGCTCCTCCATGTTTCAAAGAAGCGGTCTTAAAGAAGCTCAAGCTTAGTTCTTCATTGGATTAACCGCTTAGGTTGAAGCTTTGAAATACCCTGATTTTGCGGGGTGTTTTTGTATCTATAGGCTTGTATTTCTTGGTCTTACTTTGGTGAGTGCTAAGAATAGCTTCATATGTCTTTGTTTCATTTTGCTGCTTATTTCTTGTAAGGAGCGTGTGAGTCTCCCTTTCTCCCCTAGAGGCAACCTCGCATTTATGCTATATATGTCACCTTATCTAATTCCTTCCGGTACAGAATGTTAGCAGCGATATGCGAATCTTTGTTATAGCCCTTACGCTACTGTTTGGCTTGCTTCAATACACTCTATGGTTTGGTAAAAACGGAGTGTCTGACTACTACACAGTAAAAGATGAAATTGAAGTTCAGCAACAAGTGAACAGCAAGCTACAAGCTCGCAATAATGAAATGTTTGCTGAGATTGATGACTTAAGGCAAGGTCTTGATGCGATTGAAGAACGTGCGCGTCATGAGCTTGGTTTAGTTAAAGATGGCGAGACTTTCTACCGCATTATAGGTGAGGAAAACCATTAAAATGTTGGATGTGAACTCATCGCATGTCGCAATTGTTCCTGCTGCCGGTGTCGGTAGTCGAATGAAGGCTGACCGCCCTAAGCAATATTTATTGATCGACGGAAAAGCGGTGCTGGAACACACTGTAGAAAAGTTGCTGTCGCACCCACGAATTTCGAAAGTGGTTGTCGCCATTACCGAAGGTGACCCTTATTTCCCTGAGTTAACCATCGCGAACCATCCCGATGTAATTCAAGTCGCGGGTGGCAAAGAGCGCGCTGATTCCGTACTTTCAGGGCTAAACTATGTCAATGAACATCTGGAAAGCGAGTGGGTATTGGTCCACGACGCTGCAAGGCCATGTGTATTAACATCCGACATTGACCGTTTGATTGATGTTTGCTGCGCTCACCCAACGGGTGGCATCCTCGCATCTCCAGTGAGAGACACAATGAAGCGAGCAAATGCAGCACAAGATATCGGTCATACGGTAGAGAGAGAAGCATTGTGGCATGCATTAACTCCACAAATGTTTAAAACTCAACAACTGACTCGAGCACTGGCTGACGCATTAGAACAAGGCGTAGCCATCACGGATGAAGCATCGGCTTTAGAGTGGTTGGGCGAAACGCCTGCTTTAGTCCAGGGTAATGCGAATAACATAAAAATTACTCAGCCAGAAGATCTCGCGTTAGCCGAGTTTTATCTGAGCCGTGAGCGCGGCTAAAAAAGAAAGGATAAAAAATGATTCGAATTGGTCACGGTTTTGACGTGCATAAATTTGGTGGTGAAGGCCCGGTCATTATCGGTGGTGTTGCTATCCCTTACGAGCAGGGCTTAGTAGCCCACTCAGATGGTGATGTTGCACTTCATGCTTTGACTGATGCGCTACTCGGGGCGATTGCTGCGGGTGATATTGGTCGTCACTTCCCGGATACCGACGATAAATGGAAAGGGGCTAATAGCCGCGAATTGTTGAAAGACGTTTATCGTCGTGTCAAAGAGCAAGGCTACCGCCTTGGTAATGCCGATGTCACCATCATGGCACAAGCACCTAAGATGGCACCTCATATTGACGCGATGTGTGCGGCGATTGCGGAAGACCTAGAAACCGATATTAGTAACATTAACGTAAAAGCGACGACGACAGAGCGTCTCGGTTTTACTGGACGCAAAGAAGGCATTGCAACGGAAGCCGTGGTGCTTCTGTTCAAGCAATAATTAACCAACTTGCTCCTTAATGCTGTGTAAACAGCGGAAAAACATCATGTCAGATATTTTATCTTCATTGGCTTATCTAACGGGTAAGCCTGTTGCATCGGCAAAAATCAAAGCGCAACCAGAACATTTTCAGGTTCGTGAGGATTTAGGTTTTGCCTTTACGGGCGAAGGCGAGCACCTAATGGTGCGCATTCGGAAAACTGGAGAAAATACCAGTTTTGTTGCGAATGAGTTGGCGAAAGCTTGTGGCGTAAAGTCGAAAGACGTTAGCTGGGCAGGCCTTAAAGACCGCCATGCCGTGACGGAACAATGGCTGAGTGTCCATTTACCGAAAGGGGAAACGCCGGACTTCTCGGCATTCCTAGCTCAATATCCGAGTATTGAGATCTTAGCGACTGATCGACACAACAAAAAACTGCGTCCAGGAGACTTAATAGGGAACGAGTTTGTTGTCACTTTGTCTGAAGTGACTGACGTTGAAGATGTAGAGCAACGCCTTGAAAAAGTGAAACAAGTTGGTGTGCCAAACTACTTTGGTAGTCAGCGTTTTGGCAATGATGGCAACAACCTTGAAGAAGCACGTCGATGGGGACGCGAAAACGTTCGTACCCGTAATCAAAATAAGCGCAGCATGTATTTATCAGCGGCGCGTTCGTGGATCTTCAACCGTATCGTTTCTGCTCGTCTAGAAAATGGTGTGTTTGATAAATTCATCGATGGTGATATTGCACAGACAAGTTCTGGCACTCAGTTGATTGATGCAAGCAATATCGCAGATCTACAAGCACAATTTGCTGCAGGTGAAGTGACAATTACCGCTGCGCTTGCTGGCGATAATGCACTGCCTACTCAAGCTGAGGCTTTGGCATTAGAGCAACCGTTTTTAGATGAAGAGCCTGATCTCATGGCATTGATTCGCGGGAATCGTATGCGCCATGACCGTCGAGATATTGCACTTAAACCAAAAGACTTAGCTTGGGCGGTTGAAGGTAATAATATTACGCTGACTTTCTCACTGGATGCAGGATCTTTTGCAACCTCTATCGTTCGTGAGTTAGTTAATGAGGTTGAAGTAGAAAGAGAATACTAATGGAACAGGATTCACTAAACGCGAAGCCCCTAAGAGTCTTAATCAGCAACGACGATGGCGTACATGCGCAAGGGATTCATGCACTTGCTGATGAGTTGCGAGATATCGCTGAAGTGACCATTGTTGCACCCGATCGAAACCGTTCAGGTGCTTCGAACTCACTGACACTAGAGCAACCATTACGCGTAACTGAAATTGCCCCAAATATCTATTCAGTGCAAGGAACGCCTACAGATTGTGTACATTTCGCACTGAATGAGCTGATGAAAGATGATTTGCCCGATCTTGTTTTATCAGGCATCAACCATGGTGCAAATTTGGGTGATGACGTTCTTTACTCAGGAACGGTAGCTGCAGCAATGGAAGGGCATTTCCTTGGTGTTCAGTCGGTTGCTTTTTCGCTAGTGGGTAAGCGTCATTTCGAATCTGCCGCAAAAATTGCACGTCAAATTGTGCAACAGCATTTAGCGTCTCCGATTCCAACGAATCGGTTATTGAACGTAAACGTGCCTGACTTACCAGCGGAAAACCTGGGCGAAATCGAAGTCACGCGTTTAGGTGCGCGTCATCACGCAGAGAATATGATTAAGCAGAAAGATCCGAGAGGTCATGATATTTATTGGTTAGGGCCTCCAGGAAAAGAGCAAGATGCGGGTGAGGGCACCGACTTTTATGCGATTGAACATGGTCGAGTTTCAATGACGCCTCTGCAAGTTGATCTCACTGCTCATGAATCGCTGCGTGCAATGGATAGTTGGTTAAAGGAAGAGAAGTAATGAGTAACCCACATGCTGACAGGTTGATAGCGTTTCTTATCTCCAGTGGCATCAAAGACCAAAGAGTTCTGGATGCTATCCAACGCTTACCACGAGAAAGCTTTGTCTCTCAAGCGATGATGCACCAAGCCTACGATAACAATGCGTTACCGATTGGTCAGGGACAAACTATTTCTCAACCTTATATTGTTGCTCGTATGACCGAGTTACTCGAACTAGAGCCAACGAGTCACGTACTGGAAATCGGAACGGGTTCCGGTTATCAAACCGCAGTACTGGCGAAAATTGTTGACCATGTATACTCCGTTGAGCGAATTAAATCGTTGCAATGGGAAGCAAAACGCCGTCTGAAGCAATTGGATATCTACAATGTTTCAACCAAGCATGCTGATGGGTGGCAAGGCTGGGAAGCTCGTGGTCCTTTCGATGCCATCATTGTTACTGCTGCTGCAGAAGTGATCCCCCAAGCACTTCTCGCACAATTAAAAGATGGCGGTAAGATGGTGATTCCTGTTGGAGATACGGAGCAACAGTTACTAAAAATTGAACGTAAGGGAGATGAATATCTCTCTACTGTTGTGGAAATGGTTCGATTTGTACCTCTGGTTGCGGGTGATTTAGCTTAAGGGTTAGGGATAGGTGAGTAAGTTATTACGTCATATTGGTATTAGCTTTGTGTTTGCTGCAGGACTAGTTGGTTGTGCAGCGCATTCTCCTGCACCTGTCTCTAGCTTAAAGAAAGACTATTCAAGCCTTGAAAGAGGAAGTTACAGAGGGAGTTATTATGAGGTAAAAAAAGGCGATACACTTTACTTCATAGCTTATGTCACAGATAAAGATGTAAATGATCTTGTCCGTTACAATGAGTTAACTCAGCCTTACACCATCTACCCTGGACAGAGGCTAAAACTTTGGGCTCCGAAATATGTCGCCCCTAAATATGGCCAAAAAGTTGAACCCGTTGTGGTTCCTGTTGTTACGACGCCACCAGCCCCAGTGACGAAAACATCAGCAGCCTCTAAACCGAAAACTTCAAGTAAAAACTCTAGTCAAAAACCTACAGAGACTAAGCCTAAAGTCGTACAAAAACAGCCTCCAAAGAAGGTTGAACAATCGAAAACAAAGGAGTATGTTGGTTCAAAAGATAACCAAAAAGTGAAGCAAAAAGCGCCAGTTACCACGGCGAAGAGTGATAAAGTTTCTAAGTGGTTGTGGCCAACAAAAGGGAGAGTAATCAAGAACTTTTCGGCGGGAGAACAGGGAAATAAAGGTATCGACATCGCAGGACAGCGTGGTCAACCTATCGTTTCAACCGCAGCCGGCACCGTTGTTTATTCAGGCAATGCGCTACGAGGTTATGGCAACTTAATTATAGTAAAGCATAACGACAATTATTTAAGCGCCTATGCACATAATGACAAACTGCTGGTATCAGAAGGACAAAGTGTAAAAAGCGGACAGAAAATCGCCACCATGGGTAGTTCCGGTGCTAAATCAGTCAAGCTACACTTTGAAATTCGCTATCAAGGTAAATCGGTGAATCCAAAACGCTATTTGCCTTAAAACTTTGAAAAACAACTTGCGACATCATTTAGCGACATATTGAGTTGTCATGTCTTGCTAACTCGCCAGGGGGAGGCGTTATGAGTATCAGCAACACAGTAACCAAAGTTGAAGAGTTTGCATTTGACAATGCGTCAGTGAAGACCATTGATAACGAACTCGAAAAATCATCATCCACAGAAAGCAAAACGGCTGCGCGTGAAGAATTTGACGCGAGCAGTAAAAGCTTAGACGCAACTCAGTTGTATCTAGGTGAAATTGGCTTCTCACCTCTACTTACTGCCGAAGAAGAAGTGCTTTATGCTCGACGAGCCCTGCGTGGCGACGAAGCGGCACGTAAACGTATGATCGAAAGTAACCTACGTTTGGTGGTCAAGATCTCTCGTCGATACAGTAATCGAGGTCTAGCACTACTCGATCTGATTGAAGAAGGTAACCTTGGTTTGATCCGTGCGGTCGAGAAGTTCGATCCAGAGCGTGGTTTCCGCTTCTCTACTTATGCGACCTGGTGGATCCGACAAACGATCGAACGTGCGTTGATGAACCAAACTCGTACGATCCGTCTACCTATTCATGTCGTGAAAGAGCTGAACATTTATCTGCGTACTGCGCGTGAACTTTCTCAGAAGCTCGATCACGAACCTACCGCAGAAGAAATTGCTGCTCAGTTAGATATTCCAGTCGAAGATGTAAGCAAAATGCTACGTCTCAATGAGCGTATCAGTTCTGTCGACACACCAATCGGTGGTGACGGTGAAAAAGCGCTGTTGGATATTATTCCCGACGCAAACAACTCCGATCCAGAAGTCTCGACTCAAGATGACGATATCAAATCATCGCTGATTCATTGGTTAGAAGAGTTGAATCCAAAACAGAAAGAAGTACTTGCACGACGTTTTGGTCTTTTAGGTTATGAGCCTTCGACGCTTGAAGAAGTTGGTCGAGAGATTGGTTTGACACGTGAGCGCGTACGTCAAATACAAGTGGAAGGTTTACGTCGTCTTCGTGAAGTTTTAATCAAGCAAGGTTTGAATATGGAAAACTTATTTAACGTCGAAGATGATTAAATAATCCGTACTTCAGTAGATATGTAAAAGGCTATGGTTATCCATAGCCTTTTTTCTTTTGCGCTCGCTTAAGTGAATCGATTTAAAGCATCTTCTTCAAACGATACAACTCTTCAAGTGCTTGGCGTGGAGTCAAATCATCAGGATCAATACCAGATAAGGCTTGTTCGATCTCGCTAGGTTCTGGAATTAGACTCAATTGGTTAGCCACATCTACTGCACTTGGACGTGGTGCGTCACTGTTTTGCCCTAGTTGCTCTAGCTGAGATAGCTTGTTACGCGCATTTTTGATAACCGTTTTTGGTACACCTGCTAAGCCCGCAACAGCTAGGCCGTAAGACTTACTTGCCGCACCTTCTTGAACTGCGTGCATAAAGGCAATGCTGTCTCCATGCTCTACGGCATCCAAGTGAACGTTCGCTAAGTTTGGCAGTTGGTTTGGCAACTCTGTCAATTCGAAGTAGTGAGTTGCAAATAGTGTCATCGCACCAATTTGTGTTGCGAGCCATTCCGCACTTGCCCAAGCTAAAGAGAGGCCATCGTAAGTACTGGTACCGCGACCGATTTCATCCATTAGCACTAAACTGTTTTTAGTCGCATTGTGCAGAATATTAGCGGTTTCCGTCATTTCTACCATGAAGGTTGAACGACCAGATGCAAGATCATCTGACGCACCAATACGAGTAAATATACGATCTAAAGAACCAATTTGTGCAGATTCTGCAGGTACATAAGAGCCGATATGCGCCATCAATGCAATCAGCGCAGTTTGACGCATGTAGGTGGATTTACCACCCATGTTTGGACCGGTGATGATCAACATCTTACGAGCTGGGTTAAGCTCAATTGGGTTCGCGATGAACGGTTCTGTTGTTACTTGCTCTACGACTGGGTGACGACCCGCTTGAATGTGAATGCCAGCGTCTTTCACAAGCGTTGGTCGGCAGTAATCCAACGAATCTGCACGCTCTGCTAGGTTCTGTAGTACATCCAGTTGAGACAGAGCAGAAGCTAAATTCTGCAGCTTCTCCAGATTTGGCATCAATAGATCAAACAGTTCTTCCCACAGCTGTTTCTCAAGTGCCAGCGCTTTCGATTTCGAGTTAAGTACTTTGTCTTCGTGCTCTTTGAGCTCTGGGATGATATAGCGTTCGGCATTTTTGAGTGTTTGGCGACGCACATAGTGCGGTGGAACCAAATGGCTCTGGCCACGGCTCACTTGAATAAAGAAGCCATGTACGTTGTTGTAGCCGACTTTAAGCGTATCGATGCCGTGTCGTTCACGCTCATCTCGCTCAAGCTGCTCAAGGTATTCTGTTGCACCGTCTGCTAATTTGCGCCATTCATCGAGCTCGGCATTATAGCCTTCAGCGATCACACCACCATCACGAATAACAACTGGCGGATTTTCTTTAATTGCACGCTCTAACAGATCACATACTTCGTCAATCGGAGCTGCGTATTGCGCCAGTTTTGCTAGATATGGATGGGTCAAAGAAGCGGTGACAGATTCTAGCTCTGGTAGCTGCTGCATGGCATTGCGAAGTCTAGCCATATCGCGAGGGCGAGCAGAGCGTAGTGCAAGGCGTGCTAAGATACGTTCAATATCACCAATTTGTTTTAACGTTGGTTGAAGATCGGCAAACAGCGCTTGTTCTTTAATCTCACCAATCGCATCAAGACGATTGTTTAACGTTTCAATGCAACGCATAGGCTGATGTAACCAACGCTTCAGCATTCGGCTGCCCATCGGCGTCGCACAATGGTCGAGTACCGCAGCGAGCGTGTTATCGGTTCCGCCTGCTAGATTTTGAGTAATTTCCAGGTTGCGTCGGGTAGCGGCATCAAGGATGACGGATTGATCCTGATGATCAAACGTTAAAGAGCGAATATGAGGTAAAGCCGTACGTTGAGTATCTTTTACGTACTGGATCAAACAACCAGCAGCACATAACCCTAAGGACGCATGTTCTACGCCAAAACCAACCAGATCTTTGGTGCCAAACTGTTGATTGAGTTGTTGCTTAGCCGTATCAAGCTCAAACTCCCATACTGGGCGACGACGGTTACCGTTGCGGCTCGCCATTAAATGTACAGGTTCAAAATCTTCTGGGAATAGTAGCTCACGTGGTGCGGTACGCTGAAGCTCGGCTGTCATCGCTTCTTCGGTTTCTGGTTCTGTCAGTTGGAAGCGACCAGAAGTGACATCCAGCGTCGCATAACCGAACTTACCGTTGTGATGGTAAATGGCTGCGATTAAGTTATCGACACGCTCAGAAAGTAATGCTTCATCAGTAACAGTGCCTGGTGTCACGATACGCACAACTTTACGTTCTACCGGACCTTTGCTGGTGGCTGGATCGCCAATTTGTTCGCAGATTGCGACTGATTCACCAAGCTGAACAAGTTTTGCTAGATAGCCTTCTACTGCGTGAAATGGCACTCCCGCCATAGGAATAGGCTCTCCAGCTGACGAACCGCGCTTAGTTAGCGAAATATCAAGCAGTTGGGACGCTCGCTTTGCATCATCGTAAAAGAGTTCGTAGAAATCGCCCATGCGGTAGAACAGCAAAATCTCAGGGTTCTCAGCTTTTAGCTTGAGGTATTGCTGCATCATCGGAGTGTGTTTTTGTTCAGCTTTCACAGGTAAATTCTTTTGTTTATTTCCGTAGCGGCTTAGGATACGTGAATCCCTATCAAGTAAAAAGAGACAAAGGGCATTTTGGCTATGGAAAAAACAACAAAATTGAGCGCAGATTTAGGCGCATTATTGGCAAAGTATGGTCATGTTTTAACGACGGCAGAATCGTGCACGGGTGGCGGTGTTGCGACCGCTATTACTGATATTGCAGGCAGCTCAGGTTGGTTAGATAGAGCTTTTGTCACTTACAGCAACGAAGCCAAAATGGAAATGCTGGGTGTGAGAGCGGAAACCTTAGAGGAACATGGTGCCGTGAGTGAGCCCGTTGTGATTGAAATGGTGCAAGGTGCGCTTCAACACTCGAATGCTACTATTGGGGTTTCCATCAGTGGTGTTGCTGGACCGGGAGGAGGCAGTGATGAAAAGCCGGTTGGAACCGTCTGCTTTGCTTTTGCGGATAAGCACGACTGGCTCTTTGTTGAGACCATGCATTTTTATGGTGACAGGGCGGAAGTTCGTCAACAAGCGGTGATGCATGCATTGACTCGATTGCATCAACATTTAATTTAGAATTTCTTACACTGTCTTAGCCCAGAATTGATAAGGGCTAGAGCAAATCCTTAGAAGCAGTGAACTAAATTTTTTCTATACAGGTATAGACACTGTATGAATCAACAGTATAATAACTTTCATTGCTGAGCAGGTTAGCTGCTTAAGAAAAATGAATTACTATTCGTCGCCCAAAGAAGATGAATAAATCGGAGAAAGTAATGGACGAGAACAAACAGAAAGCGCTCGCCGCTGCGCTAGGTCAAATTGAAAAGCAATTCGGTAAAGGCTCTATCATGCGCCTTGGTGATAACCGCGCAATGGACGTAGAAACGATTTCAACAGGCTCTCTTTCTCTTGATATCGCTTTGGGTGCAGGTGGTCTGCCAATGGGTCGTATCGTAGAAGTCTACGGTCCAGAATCTTCAGGTAAAACAACACTAACGCTTGAGCTTATCGCTGCTGCGCAACGTGAAGGTAAAACTTGTGCGTTTATCGATGCAGAGCACGCTTTGGACCCTGTCTACGCGAAGAAACTTGGTGTAGATATCGATGCGCTCTTGGTTTCTCAGCCAGACACTGGTGAGCAAGCACTAGAGATTTGTGATGCACTAGCTCGCTCTGGCGCTATCGACGTTATGGTTGTTGACTCAGTTGCGGCGCTAACACCAAAAGCAGAAATTGAAGGCGAAATGGGCGACAGCCACATGGGTCTACAAGCACGTATGCTTTCTCAAGCGATGCGTAAGCTAACAGGTAACCTAAAACAGTCTAACTGTATGTGTATCTTCATCAACCAAATCCGTATGAAGATTGGTGTGATGTTCGGTAACCCAGAAACGACCACGGGTGGTAACGCACTTAAATTCTACGCTTCTGTTCGTCTTGATATTCGTCGTACTGGCGCAATCAAAGAAGGTGACGAAGTCGTTGGTAACGAAACGCGCATCAAAGTGGTTAAGAACAAGATTGCTGCACCGTTTAAAGAAGCCAATACGCAAATCATGTACGGCCAAGGCTTTAACCGCGAAGGTGAACTAGTAGATCTAGGCGTGAAGCACAAACTGGTTGAAAAAGCTGGTGCTTGGTACAGCTACCAAGGCGATAAGATTGGTCAAGGTAAAGCGAACGCGTGCAACTACCTACGTGAGCATCCTGAAGTGGCTAAAACCATCGATACTAAATTGCGTGAAATGTTGTTAGCGCCAGCCCTTGCGGAAGCTCCTGAAGCAGGCGAGGCGCCTGAGCAAGCTGAAGAGTTTTAATCCCTTCACAGATTAAAAAGTGATAAAGCCCTGCAATGCGGGGCTTTGTTGTATCTATTGACATCAAAAATCGAATCATCACAAAGGCCATTGAGAGTCTGTACAGCAAAAATACTTTTAGGATCACCATGTACCAAAAGCGCCAGACACCAACATTATCGAGCAAAGAGGCGGCTATCCAACTGCTTAGCCGTCGCGATCATGGTCAGTATGAGCTGTACCAAAAACTGTCGATGAAAGGCTATGAAGCATCAGACATCGAAATCGCGATTAATTTTTGCTTAGACCATAACTATTTAGATGATTTACGTTATGCGAAGAGCCAAATTCGGCAGCATGTATACAAAGGACATGGAGAGCGTCGAATTCGCCAAGAATTAAACCAGAAACGTGTTGCGGAATCGGTGATTGAGCAAGCTATGGTTGAAGAACCACAAGACTGGTTTGAACTTGCTAAGCAGGCGGCAGAAAAGAAATTCAAAGGCGTCAAAGCCAAGGACCAAAAAGAATACGCAAAACAAGTCCGTTTTCTACAATACCGAGGCTACAGTTTCGACCAAATTAGCTATGCGCTTGCCTTTGAAGACCACGATTAGCGTTGATCCAATTGCGCTGATTTTTGTTTTGCTTCAAATTTTTTCTTCTACTCCCTCTTTTCCTCAAGAAAACTAGTCTCAGCTGTTTGCATGATCTACAATACGGCAAAATTCTAACTCGACTATTTTCAGGAAGAGCTGCATGTACATGAGCACTGACGAGGTTCGTAACGCGTTCCTCAAGTTCTTTGAAAGCAAAGGACACCAAATCGTAGAAAGTTCATCGTTAGTTCCACATAACGACCCAACCCTGCTGTTCACAAACGCAGGCATGAACCAATTTAAAGATTGTTTCTTAGGCTTAGAAAAACGAGCCTATACTCGAGCGACTACGGCTCAACGTTGTGTACGTGCTGGTGGTAAACACAACGACCTGGAAAATGTTGGCTTTACCGCTCGTCACCACACATTCTTTGAAATGCTAGGCAACTTCAGCTTTGGCGACTACTTCAAAGAAGATGCGATTTCATTTGCTTGGGAATTCCTAACCGAAGTTCTTAAACTGCCTGCGGATCGTCTATTGGTAACCGTTTACGAAACCGATGACGAAGCATTCGACATCTGGAACAAAAAAGTTGGCGTGCCTGCTGATCGTATCGTGCGCATTGGTGACAAAGAAGGTGGCAAGCCTTACGAGTCTGATAACTTCTGGCAAATGGGCGACACTGGTCCTTGTGGTCCATGTACTGAAATCTTCTACGATCACGGTGAACACATCTGGGGTGGTCGTCCTGGCACACCTGAAGAAGATGGTGACCGTTTCATCGAGATCTGGAACAACGTATTCATGCAGTTCAACCGTCACGCAGACGGCACTATGGAACCGCTACCAAAACCATCGGTAGATACTGGTATGGGTATCGAGCGTATCTCTGCAATCATGCAAGGCGTTCACTCAAACTACGAAATCGATGTATTCCAAACTCTTATCAAAGCAGCGGCTGAAGTTATTGGTTATGAAGATCTATCGAACCAATCGCTACGCGTTATTGCTGACCACATCCGTTCATGTTCATTCTTGATTGTTGATGGTGTGATGCCTTCAAACGAAGGTCGTGGTTACGTACTACGTCGTATCATTCGTCGTGCCGTACGTCATGGTAACAAGCTAGGTGCACAAGGTGCATTCTTCTATAAGCTTGTTGGCGTATTAGCAGAAGTAATGGGTACAGCAGGCGAAGAGCTGAAGCGTCAACAAGCAGTGGTTGAAAAAGTACTGCGTATCGAAGAAGAAAACTTCGGTCGTACACTTGAGCGCGGTATGGTAATTCTTAACGAAGCATTAGATAACCTAGATGGCAAAGTGCTAGACGGCGAAACGGTATTCAAGCTTTACGATACTTACGGCTTCCCAGCAGATCTCACTAACGACGTTGCACGTGAGCGTGAGTTCGCGATTGACGAAGAGGGTTTCGAAAAAGCGATGGAAGAGCAGCGTCAACGTGCGCGTGAAGCTGGTCAATTCGGTACAGATTATAACGCAGCAATCAAAGTTGATACGCAAACAGAATTCTGTGGTTACACAGGTACAAAAGGTTCTAGCTCAGTCGCAGCGATGTTCGTTGAAGGCAACGAAGTAGATTCACTATCTGCGGGCGACAAAGCCATCATCGTACTTGGTGAAACACCATTCTACGCAGAGTCAGGCGGTCAGTGTGGTGACGCGGGTGAAATCCGTACTGAGTCTGGTGTATTCCGCGTTGAAGACACTCAAAAACTCGGTAACGCAATCGCACACCACGGTGTAATGGCAGAAGGCGTGCTAGCGAAAGGTGACGAAGTGGCAACTATCGTTGACGCAGAGCGTCGCGCAGCTATCTCTCTTAACCACTCAGCGACGCACTTGCTACACGCAGCACTACGCCAAGTTCTTGGTGAGCACGTAACGCAGAAAGGCTCACTAGTGAAAGCTGACAGCCTACGTTTCGACTTCTCACACCTAGAGGCAGTAACTGCAGCAGAACTGAAAGAAGTTGAGCGTCTAGTAAACGCACAAATTCGTCGTAACCACACGATTGAAACCAATGTGATGGATATTGAGTCTGCTAAGAAGAAAGGCGCAATGGCATTGTTTGGTGAGAAGTACGATGACGAAGTTCGCGTGTTGTCTATGGGTGACTTCTCTACTGAGCTTTGTGGTGGTATTCACGCATCAAGCACGGGTGATATTGGTCTATTCAAAATCACATCAGAAAGCGGTATTGCAGCTGGTATTCGTCGTATTGAAGCGGTAACAGGCGAGGCGGCATTAGACGCTATTGAAGCTCAAAATGCGAAGTACGAAGAGAAACTGGCAGAGTCTGCACAGAAAGCAAAAGCACTAGAAAAAGAAGTGCAGAAGCTAAAAGATAAGATGGCAGCCGCAGAAAGCGCTAACATCATGGGCAAAGCGGTTGAAGTAAATGGCACAAAAGTTCTAGTTGCGGCCCTTGAAGGTGCTGATAGCAAGAACCTACGTACCATGGTTGATGACATCAAGAATCAAATGGGTTCTGGTGTTGTACTGCTTGCAAACGTAACGGGTGACAAGGTTGGCTTGATTGCTGGTGTGACTAAAGATCTCACTGGTAAAGTAAAAGCAGGTGATCTGGTTAAAATGGTTGCAGAGCAAGTCGGTGGTAAGGGCGGTGGTCGTCCAGACATGGCTCAAGCCGGTGGTACTGATGTTTCAGCACTACCAGAGGCAATCAAAACAGTTCAGCCTTGGCTAGAAGAGCGTTTATAAGCTCTTAACTAATAAAATTACGCTCAATCAAGTTTTTTGATTGAGCGTAATTTTTTTTAGCAACCAAGTGGTTTAATTGACCAAAAGTTAACCGAGTCATTTAAGCTGCTTGGTTTTTGTTGTAACTACTGCTTATATAATTTTTCTCAAAGGAAATATTTAAGATGTAAGCAGTTCTAAAGAGACTTCGGTCTTGGGAAGGTGAAGACTGGTGAAAAAGCCCCTTATCGTGCAAAAGTTTGGCGGAACCTCTGTGGGTTCAATTGAAAGAATCCACCAAGTCGCTGAACACATCATTAAGGCGAAAAATGATGGCAATCAAGTTGTTGTTGTCGTGTCTGCAATGTCAGGCGAAACAAACAGACTGATGGATCTCGCTAAACAGATAGATAGCGTACCTACAGCTCGAGAACTTGATGTTTTGCTCTCTGCTGGTGAGCAAGTGTCAATGGCACTGTTAGCCATGACTTTGAATAAAATGGGTCATGCTGCGCGCTCGCTTACCGGAGCACAGGCGAATATTGTGACGGATAATCAACACAATGACGCAACGATTAAACACATTGATACCACGACAATTATGGGATTGCTTGAGCAAGACCAAATCGTGATTGTTGCGGGCTTTCAAGGTGTGAATGAGAACGGGGATATCACCACATTAGGTCGAGGTGGCTCAGATACGAGCGCTGTGGCACTGGCGGGCGCATTGCGCGCTGACGAGTGTCAAATCTTTACCGACGTTGATGGTATTTATACTTGTGACCCACGTGTAGTGAAAAATGCGCGCAAATTGGCGGTTATCGATTTTCCTTCAATGGAAGCGATGGCAAGCCGAGGCGCAAAAGTATTACATTTACCTTCAGTGCAATTTGCATGGAAGAATAATGTGCCACTACGCGTGCTTTCGACATTTGATGTTAATGAAGGCAGTTTGGTAAAGGGGGAGTCAGGCAATCAAGCCGTCTCTGGTATAGCCATTCAACGTGACCTTGCCATTATCGAAGTCGATAAAGAACATTTATCTAGTGCTACAAAACAATGTCAGATGTTGGGTATAGACATTTGGAATGTGATCGAGGAAGCAGAACGGGCAGGTATCATGATAAAACAAGATGCATGTGCCAAGTTCGATCTGGTGTTCAGCGACAAAATCCGTAATAGTGAAGTGGTAAGCCTGTTGACCGCAGTGGGGCTTGAGGCCAATGGAATGGTAGAGCACGCATGCGATTTGTTGGCAAAGCGAGATATTGAGATCAATTTCAGCGCAACGAATGCACTCACTATGATGCTAGTTTTAGCACCCGAATGTGTGGATACAGCAGCAAACATTCTGCATGATGCTTACATTACGTCTAGTGAAGCATTAAACATTCAACAAAAACATGCCTTTTTAGGCTGATTTTCGCTAACAAGGTAGTTTACGAAAATATAACTTTTGTTGGATAATAGCTTTGTAGCAAGAAAATTTAGAGATTACTCAAGGAGCAAAGAATGCTAATTTTGACTCGCCGCGTAGGCGAAACACTGATGATTGGTGATGAAGTGACTGTAACTGTACTAGGTGTGAAAGGTAACCAAGTACGTATCGGCGTTAACGCTCCGAAAGAGGTTTCAGTTCACCGTGAAGAAATCTACATGCGCATTCAAGCTGAAAAAGGCAATGGCAACGTTGCTTCAGGTAACTACTAAGTCGCTCCTGTTTACAGAGCTTAGTTTGAATGAAAAAGGCTAACCGAAGGGTTGGCCTTTTTAGTCTTTAATGTTTTTGAAGATTTGCGGAAACCATTGTGTTGAGTGTGGCCGTGAATCCGTCAATATTGTTGAATCGAACACCAGGAAGTTGTTTGAAAATAAATGTCTTTTTTTCAGAGAAGACTCTCTTTTTTTCATCATAATAGAGTGGTAAAGTTCGTTTAATAGTCACTTTGATTAAATCAGCAACGGTTAAGTTAGTTTCGTGGATTTTTTCAAAGAAAGTGTTTGACATATTTTCGGTAAAACGTAATATGTGCCTCCGCAAGACGGTGAGGTGGCCGAGAGGCTGAAGGCGCTCCCCTGCTAAGGGAGTATACGGTTTATCCCGTATCGAGGGTTCGAATCCCTCCCTCACCGCCATTCTTGCAATGTTGAGAAATCAACAAAAAAGTGCGTCCTTAGCTCAGCTGGATAGAGTACCTGGCTACGAACCAGGCGGTCGGAGGTTCGAATCCTCCAGGACGCGCCATATCTCTTCTGAGATATAACAATGAAAACGGTGAGGTGGCCGAGAGGCTGAAGGCGCTCCCCTGCTAAGGGAGTATACGGTTTATCCCGTATCGAGGGTTCGAATCCCTCCTTCACCGCCATTCATTGACTGGCCCGATGGCCTTTTTTTTGTTTCGTAAGAAATGAATGTGATTTGCTTCACAACTTCCTAGCAAGAAGATCTGCGCGTCCTTAGCTCAGCTGGATAGAGTACCTGGCTACGAACCAGGCGGTCGGAGGTTCGAATCCTCCAGGACGCGCCACTATTTAATAATTCGTTTGATAAACGGGTTATACAAAGTAAAATAAGATTATTGCGCGTCCTTAGCTCAGCTGGATAGAGTACCTGGCTACGAACCAGGCGGTCGGAGGTTCGAATCCTCCAGGACGCGCCACTTATTAAAGGGTAATGCCCTGATGTTGACGAAAGTTGATATCAAAAACTGCGCGTCCTTAGCTCAGCTGGATAGAGTACCTGGCTACGAACCAGGCGGTCGGAGGTTCGAATCCTCCAGGACGCGCCACTTATTAAAGGGTAATGCCCTGATGTTGACGAAAGTTGATATCGAAAACTGCGCGTCCTTAGCTCAGCTGGATAGAGTACCTGGCTACGAACCAGGCGGTCGGAGGTTCGAATCCTCCAGGACGCGCCACTTATTGAAGGGT